>JANYAS010000011.1 GCA_025361205.1 Holophagaceae bacterium | reverse complement strand
GACGCCATCAGCGGCGACTGGAACGGCGCCGTCATGACCGACCTGATGAAGACCCTGGACGCCGTCCTCAAGGCCTTCCCCAACACCGATCCCAAGCGCGTGGTGGCGGCCGGCGGCAGCTACGGCGGCTATGCCACCAATTGGCTCGCCGGGCACCAGCCCGAGCGCTTCGCCGCCTTCGTGACCCACGCCGGCATTTTCAACACCGAAAGCATGCAGATCGGCAGCGAGGAGCTGTGGTTCCCCCGCTGGGAGTTCAAGGGCTGGCCCTGGGAGAGCGCCGCAACCAAGGCCCGCTGGCAGTCCCAGAGTCCCAGCAGCGGCGCCGCCGCCTTCAAGAAGCCCATGCTCGTCATCCACGGCGAACTCGACTACCGCGTGCCCGTCTCCGAAGCCTTCCAGCTCTACAACACCTTGCAGCTCCGCGGCGTCCCCAGCGAACTACTCTACTTCCCCGACGAGTTCCACTTCGTCCTGAAGCCCCAGAACAGCAAGCTCTGGTACGACACCGTGCTCGGATGGTGTGAGCGCTGGACGAAGTAAATCCAAGAAAGAGCATTTAATCGCAGATGTCGCAGATTTACGCAGATGGCAAACCGGCTTTCATCTGCGCCCATCCCCCCGCCAGCGCATGCGTTGGCGGGGATCTTACGTTGCGTCATCTGCGGTTAGATTTCTTTTCTTACCGGAATCACGCCGCCGCAATTCCCGGGATCAGACAACGCCCGCCAGGGTTCGAGGACGAAGGGGCGGCTGAAGGCGCGGGGATGAGGCAGTTCGAGGCTCAACTGCGGCCCCAGCACGCGCAGATCCTCCGGCGTCTCCCAGGCCCAGTTCCCGGGCGGACCATCCGTGGTGATGAGGTCCAGGTCCAGGATGCGCGGCGCGTTCTTCCCGGCGCTGCGGTCGCGGCCGGCCGCCAGCTCTAGGCGCAGGAGGGCTTCCAGCAGACGGCAGGGATCGGATCCGTCCGTCTCGAGGAGCGCCACCGTGTTGAGGTAGGCGGGCCCGCGCCCGGACTCGTCCGGCGTCTCCATGACCCGGGGCGACGGCACCACGGTTCCCAGCGTGCGCAGCGCCGCGATCCCCGCATCAAGATGGGCCCGGCGATCACCAAGGTTCGCACCAAGGGCAATGACCGCTTTCATCGAGAGAAACAGTCAGAAGAAGCCACAGATGAACACGGATGAACACGGAACACGAACTGAGGTTTTCTATCTGTGTTCATCTGTGTTCATCCGTGGCTAATGCTTCTTGCCATGTTCCGCCACCACCAGAGTCCGGATGCCGCCTCGGATAAGGAAATCACCTTCGATGCGCATCCATTGGGGCTGCGTGGCCTTCACCAGGTCGTCGAGGATCTGGTTGGTGACGGCCTCGTGGAAGGCGCCCTGGTCGCGAAAGCTCCAAAGGTAGAGCTTCAGCGATTTCGACTCCACGCACAGCTGGTCGGGCTGGTAGAGGATGCGCAGCTTGGCGAAGTCCGGCTGTCCCGTGAGCGGGCAGAGGCAGGTGAATTCCTCCGTCTCAAAGGTGATGGTGAAGGAACGGCCCGGCCGCGGACTCGTGAACGTGTCGAGCTGCCCTGTGGGCCGCGTGACCACAAACTTGGGCAACGGGTCGGGCAGCGATGCTTTGGGGGTCTTCTTCGTGGCCATTTAAACCTCTGATTTGAAACCGCAGATGTCGCAGATTGCGCAGATGGATTTCAGACGTTTTCATCTGCGCTCATCTGCGACATCTGCGGTTAAATTTTCAAGTTTTCAGGAATGAACGCGTAAGGAATGGGGTCGATTAATCCCGCCTCCTTGAACCCGCGCAGGCGCAGGTGGCAGGAATCGCAGTGGCCACAGGCTTCAAGTTCGCCCTGGTAGCAGGACCAACTGAGGTGCAGGGGGGCACCCAGTTCGCGGCCCTTCCGCACGATGTCGGCCTTGCGGAGGTGGATGAGCGGGGCGTGGAAGGTCAGGTGGGTCTCGGGTTTGGTGCCCAGGTTCGCGGTTTGCTCGAAGCTCTTCAGGAAGGCCTGCCGGCAGTCGGGGTAGCCGCTGCCGTCCTCCTCCACGAAGCCCACGAAGATGGCCGTGGCGCCCAGCACCTCGGCCCAGCTCACACAGGTGGCCAGCAGGTGCGCGTTGCGGAAGGGGACGTAGCTCACGGGCACGCCGGGCCGGTCCAGGTCGCCTTCGGGCAGGGCGATGGAGAGGTCGGTGAGGGCCGAACCGCCGATGGCCTTGAGGGTGTCGAAGGCGATGATGAGCCGCCGCGAGGCCGGGACGCCGTAGAAGTCCGCGATATCGCGAAAGGCTTGCCTTTCTCGCGCTTGAGTACGCTGGCCGTAGTCCGCGTGGAGCAAGGCCAGCTCGAAGCCTTCGGCCTTGGCGATGGCGGCGGTCACGCAGGAATCCATGCCGCCGGAGAGGGAGACCACGGCCAGCTCAGTCACGGAAGACTCCTTCGGCCCAACGCTCCAATGCGTCCATCTGGAATTGAAGGCGTTCGCCTTCAGCGTTATCTTCCGCCTTTGGCGGAAGCTGGTAGGGGGTGCCGTACTTGATCACGCACGTGGCAAACGGGTACGGGATCACCATGCGGTCCCAGGTCTTCAGCTCGAAGCTGCGGTCGAAGGCCAGGCTCACGGGGACGATCCAGGCGCCGGTTTTGCGGGCCAGGGCCACGGTGCCGGGCTTCAGCTCCATGAGCGGTCCTCGGGGGCCGTCGGGGGTGATGCCGAAGTCCCAGCCCTGGCGCACGGCCTGGATCATGCGCACCAGGGCACGGGCGCCGTCGTCGCTGGCGGTGCCGCGCACGGCGTGGATGCCGAACCAGCGCCAAGTGGCGGCGCTGCGCTCGCCGTCCCGGCTATCGCTGGAAAGAATGGCCACGCCCCAGGCCTTGCCCCGGGCGACGCGGCGGCGGAAGGGATAGGCCAGGGGCATCATGAAGAGGCGCCGGTGCCAGAAGGTGAGGATGAACCGCTGGTCCCGGGCGACGAGGTCCTCCACCGCTTCGAGGCCCTCCCGGCGCACCCGCAAGGTGTACGACCAGAGCTTGGACAGACCCGCCATAAGGAAGGGCACGAGGCGGAAATTCAGCCATACCGAGAACGGCGAGCCCAGGGGCCGGCCCCGTTCGGCGATGGCCACGCGGGCCGCCATCAGGCCTTCCCCGGCTGCAGATCCTCGCGGGTGATGGGGTAGAGGGCCCCGCAGTAGTCGCAGCGGACCTCCACCGGGCCCGGTTCCTTGAACAAATCCGCCTTCTGTTCCGCCGGGAAGTGCCGCAGGGTTTCCAGCAGGGCTTCGCGGGTGCAGCGGCAACGGTAATAGAGGACCGTGGCGGCCTGTTCGTCGGCCCCGTCACCCTGAGAAATCCAGTGGGCCAGGAAGTCCGGCGTGCGCTCCCAGAGGGGCACCACCTCCAGGCCTTCGATGGCCTGGACGAGGCGCGCCAGGCGGTCCGGGGGGCAGCCGGGCAGCGGCTCCACCAGCAGGCCCCCCGCCTCGCCAGTGCCCGGATCGCACCACAGGGTGAGGCTGGCCTGGATCTGCTCCGACTGTTGCAGGTAGTGCTCCACCTGCACCTGGATGCCGCCCTCCACCAGCGGCAGGTGCCCCACGTAGGGCTGACCCGTGGCATTGGACCGCATGACCTGGAACACCCCGGGGGCGGCGATCCATTCGGAAGCTTCCGGGGCACCGAGGTCCAGCACGCCGCGCAGGGTGCCGTCGGGCCAGCAGTCCGTCACCACGGCCTTGGCCCGGCCCGCCCCCTTCACCAGCAGCTGGAGCCGCTCGGCGAAGAGGGTGCGGCTCTGCAGGAGGGCCGTGGCGGACAGCAGCTCCGTGAGGCAGGCGCAGGCCCCCGGATCCAGGTGCGGATGCCCGCGCCGGACCGCATCCCACAACGGGCTGGCGTCCAGCGAGGAAAGCCGGATGTGCTGGTCCCGGGTGAGGGACTTCAGCACCCTGGCCTGGGGCACGGCGTCGGTCATGCCTAATCCCAGCCGATCTGCCGGCCCTTGTTCTGCTGCTCGAGCCAGGCCATCAGGGGTTTGAAATACGCCATCATGGCGCGGGTGGAGAGATCTTCTCCGGTGGCGTCCTTCAGCACCTTACGCCAGTCCTCGGTGGCGCCCTTGGCCAGGATCTGCTTCAGGAAGGCGCCCACTTCCTTGTGGCCGGCGTAGTTGGTGGCGCGGGGATCCTGGTGGAGGATTTTCCGGGCGATGTGGTCGTGCAGCTGGAACTTGAAGACCGTGGCCCAGCCATAGCTGTAGTAGTAGGCGGGATTGTCGGTGATGTGGGTCTTGGTGGCGGCGTCGCAGAACCCCTCGCCCCGGGGACTGGGCGGCTCCACGCCCTGGAGGTCGCGGACGTGCTTCCACCAGCGGGCGTTCATCTGGTCGGCGGGCAGCCCCTTCGTGTAGAAGTCGGCTTCCCATTCGGGCATGGTGCCGCAGGCCCAGAACATGAAGGGGATGGCCACCTCCAAGGCATCATTCAGCAGCACCTGCATCTCGTCCACTTTGTAGTCGGCCGGCAGCACCCCGGCGCCCTTGAGGTAGGGGATCTGGCGCGTGGCCAGGGCGATGAGCTCGCCCACGCCCTCGTGGAAGCTGGGGTTGGCGCCCTCCCGCAGCAGGGGCGGCACGCCGGGAGTGGAGTAGCTCATGAAGTAGTAGCCGTGGCCCAGCTCGTGGTGCGCGGTCTCGAACCACTGGTAGTTGGATTCCACGCTCATGAGGGAGCGGATGTCTTTGTCCAGGTCCAGGTGGGAGCAGGAGGCGTGGCTGTTCTTCTTGCGGGGGTCGCCGGGCTGCACAGGATAGAGATCCGATTTGGCCCAGAAGGTGGCCGGCAGCGGGTCGAAGCCCAGGCCCGTGTAGAAGGCCTCGGCCGTCTTGACGATGCGTTCCGGCTGCCAGCCCTTGAAGTAGGGATCGAAGTCCACGGCGGCCACGAAGCCCGTCCAGTTCTGGCTCCAGCGGTTGTTGATCCAGTGGGCGGGGATCACCTTCGGCACGGGCTGCCCGTACTTCTTCGCCATTTCGTACTTCACCCAGGTGTGCAGCTGGAGGTAGAGGGGCCGCAGCTCCTGGAGGAACCGGCGGTTGTAGGCCATGAGTTCCTCGGTACTCAGGTCGTAGCGCGCTGCCTGCAGGCTGAAGTAGTCCGCATGGCCCAGTTCCCGGGCCACGCCGTTGCGCAGGTCGCGGAGCTTCACCAGGCCCGGCTTCAGCACGGGGCCGATCTCCTTGGAGAGCTCCCACACCTTGAGGCGCTCGGGCAGATCGCTGCTCTTGGCCAGCAGGTCATCGATCTGGTTGGCGCTGATGGGCCTGCCGTCCATCTGGAAGACATAGCCATTCAGCAGGCTGGCCTGGCGGGTCTCCGCGACGATGCGCTCGGCGGTGAGGGCCGGGTTGGTCATGGGCCCCTCGGCCATGTAGGGCATCAGAAGGATGCGCTGCAGCTGGCGAACGCTCACTTCGCTGAGTTCGGCCTTGCGGGAGAGCAGGTATTTGGCCTCCTTGAGGAGCGTCGGGTTGCCCGTGAAGGCGGCCAGCGACTTGCCGGCCCACTCGGCGGCGGCGTCGTGCTCGGGCTTCACATCCGTGGTGGCGGCCCAGCTGGCCTCGGAATTGACGTAGTACAGGGCCTGGTAGCCCGCGTTGGCCAGCTGCAGGAACCGGTCGGCGCGCTCCTGAAGAGGCCCCTGGGTGGGGGCCGCCACCTGGGCCATAAGGGGAAGGGTGAGGATCAGGGCAGGCATGAGGCGCATGGGGGCTCCAGGGAACCCTCTATTGTGCCGCCGCCCGGACGATTTAGACCCAGGGAATGCCCGGCTCCGGCGCGGAGGACCCGGGCGCTCTGGCACCATGGAGGCGTCCCCGTTCCGGGGCACCTGGGAGGCTCATGATCCGATTCAAAGGCCTGGTTGCCAGTCTGCTGACTTTGGCCTGCTGGGCCGCCCCCCCGCGCACCCTCACCGTCGCCGCGGCGGCGGATCTGCAGTTCGCCCTGGTCGAGGTGAAAGAGGCCTTCGCCGGAATGCATCCTGAAATCGAGCTGTCCATCACCTACGGTTCCTCAGGAAACTTCTACGCCCAGCTTGTGAACAAGGCACCCTTCGACCTCTTCCTATCGGCGGACATCACCTATCCGAAGAAACTGGTGGACGCCGGCCTTGCCGATGGGAGCACAGAATTCCTCTACAGCCGGGGCCGCCTGGTGCTGTGGGTGCCGAAGAATTCGCCCATTCCCGTGGAGCAGCTCGGTATGCAGGCCCTGCTGCACCCCGCGGCAAAGAAGGTGGCCATGGCCAACCCCCGCCACGCGCCCTACGGCCGGGCCGCTGAGGCGGCCCTGGTCAAGCTGGGCCTGCTGGCGGCGGTGAAGCCGCGCCTCGTCTTCGGCGAGAACATCGCCCAGACCGCTCAGTTCGTACAGACCGGAGCCGCCGACATCGGCATCCTCGCCTTGTCCCTGGCCAAGGCTCCCGCGATGACAGCCGCGGGCCGAATGTGGGAGGTGCCGGAGGGCGCCCACCCGCCCCTGGACCAGGGCGGCGTGATCCTGAACCACGCCCGAGACAGGGCTGCCGCCCTGGCCTTCCGCGACTTCCTGCGCTCACCGGCGGGCAAGTCGATGCTCCACAGGTACGGCTTCACCACGGAACCCCACTGATGGACTGGGAGGCCATCCGCCTGAGCCTCTGGCTCGCCTCGCTCACCACCCTGGTGCTGCTCATCATCGGTCTGCCCTTGGCCTACTGGCTGGCCTTCTCGCCGCGGCCCTGGAAGTTCCTGGTGGAGGCGGTCGTGGCCATGCCCCTGGTACTGCCCCCCACGGTGCTGGGCTTCTACCTGCTGCTGGCCATGGGTCCGCGCCACCCCCTGGGCCGGGCCTGGGAGCGCCTCTTCGGCCACACCCTGCCGTTCTCCTTCGAAGGCCTGCTCATCGCCTCCGTGCTCTACAGCCTGCCTTTCATGGTTCAGCCCCTGGCGGCGGCCTTCGCTTCAGTGGACCGGGGACTGATCGAGGCCTCCTGGTGCCTCGGCGTGTCCCGCTTCCGCACCTTTTTCCGCGTGATCGCGCCCCTCTCCTGGGCGGGTATCCTCACGGGCCTGGTGCTCAGCTTCGCCCACACCCTGGGCGAATTCGGCGTGGTACTCATGGTGGGAGGCAACCTGCCCGGCCGCACGCGCACGGTGAGCATCGCCATCTACGACCAGGTGCAGGCCATGGACTACGCCCCGGCGGCCCGCACCGCGGCGCTGCTGCTGGGCGTGTCGTTCCTGGTGCTCGCCTTCACCTACGCCCTGCGGCGCCATCAGAGGAAGCCGTGGACGCTCATCTGACCTGCGACGCCGAGCGTCAGTTCTCAAACGGGATCACCGTCGAAGCGCGCTTCGAGATTCCGGGGCCCGGGTTTTCGGTGACGGTGCTGTTCGGCCCCTCCGGCTCCGGCAAGACTACCGCCCTGCGCTTGCTTGCCGGCCTGGAACGGGCCCATCGCGGCTCCATCCATATGGGCGGAGTTTGTTGGTCTGATGCCGCCCGCGGCATCCACCGCCCTCCCCAGAATCGGAACCTGGGCTTTCTTCCCCAGGCCTACAGCCTCTTCCCGCACCTGAGCGTGGCCGCCAACCTGAGTTACGGCCTGATGTTGCTGTCCCATGGAGAGCGGTCAATGCGCGTGGAACAGCTCCTGACGCTGCTCGACCTTGAGGGCCTTGGAGACCGGCAACCGGGTGGACTCTCTGGGGGGGAGCAGCAACGGGTGGCGCTGGGCCGGGCTCTGGCGCCCCAGCCACGGCTGCTGCTCCTGGACGAACCCCTGTCGGCCCTGGACCACCCTTCGCAGCTGCGGCTTCGCAAGGAGCTGCGTGAGCTGCTCCGCACGCTGGACATTCCCACGGTGCTGGTGACCCACGATCGCGCCGAAGCCCTCCACCTTGGGGACCGCCTCGTGGTGATGGACCAGGGCCGCGTCTGCCAAAGCGGCGACATCCAGCAGGTCTTCGATCGGCCCACGGACCCGGCGGTGGCGCGCATCCTGGGCGTGGAAACGGTAGTGCGGGGTCGCGTGGAATCCGTGATCGACGGCTTGGCCACCGTGGCCGTGGGACCCGCCCGGATCCTGGCGGCGGATCCCGGCGGCCTGGGCCACCAGGCTTTCGTGTGCATCCGGGGCGAGGATGTGGCCGTGGAGCGCGGCTGCGGACCCGGGGCCGAATCCACGGCCCGCAACCGCCTGCCCGCCCGCATCACCAGCCTGCAGCCCGAGGGCTCCCTCCTGCGGATCGGCCTCGACTGTGGCTTCCCCCTGGAAGCCCTCGTCACGCGCCAGGCCTGTCATGACCTGGGCCTGACCGAAGGCGATCAGGTCTGCGTCATTCTGAAGGCCGCAGCCGTGCACCTGATCCCGCACGATTGATACGGATTCGCATTCAAAAAGATAAGGATCACCACCGAGACACCAAGGCACCAAGAATAGCGAAAGCCAATATCGATGCACTTCTTGGTGCCCTTGGCGCCTTGGTGGTGAATTTGCCATTTCTTTCGTTCTGAACGCTCGTTGGTATGAATCGCTCTCCGCTGAAGGCGGATACTAGCGCAAAAACGCGGGCCATTTGGCCCGCTTTTTTGCGCAGAGGGGACTACCCCTTCACCCACCGCAGCACGGGCTTCCGGGCGGCCGTGGTTTCGTCCATGCGGCGCAGGGGGGCCAGGGTCGGGGCCTGGTGCAGGAGTTCTGGATTCTCCTCGGCCTCTTCGGCGATGGCAAGCATCGTGTCGCAGAAGGCGTCCAGCTCGTCCTTGCCTTCGCTTTCGGTGGGTTCGATCATCAGCGCGCCGGGCACGATCATGGGGAAGTAGATCGTGGGCGGATGGTAGCCGTAGTCGATGAGGCGCTTGGCGATGTCCAGGGTGTGGACATCGTGCTTGGCCTGGATCGTATCGCTGAAGACCACCTCGTGCAGGCTGGGCGAATCAATGTGCAGGGCATAGGCGCCCTTCAGCCGGACGCGGATGTAGTTGGCGTTCACGATGGCACGGAGGGTGGCCTCCTTCAGCCCGTCGGAGCCGTGGCTCAGGCAGTAGGTCATGGCCCGCACCAGGATTCCGAAGTTGCCATAGAAAGTGTGCACCTTGCCCATGCTCTGGGGGCGGTTCCAGTCCAGGCGGTAGCTGTGCTTGGGCACCTCGCCCTCACCCACCTTTACGGTGTCGCGCAGGACCACGGGCACCGGCAGGAACGGAATGAGTTTCTCGATGCAGCACACGGGGCCCGCGCCGGGGCCACCGCCGCCGTGCGGGGTGGACATGGTCTTGTGCAGGTTGAGGTGCATGGCATCCACGCCGAAATCGCCGGGACGGGCCACACCCACCAGAGCGTTCATGTTGGCCCCGTCCATGTAAACCAGGGCGTCCACGCTGTGCAGCAGATCGCTGATCTCCTTGAAGCGGTACTCAAAGACACCCACCGTGTTGGGGTTGGTGATCATGGCGCCAGCGATCTCGGTGCCGAGTTCGGTCACGAGGGTTTTCAGGCCCTTGCGCACCTTGCCGTTCACGGGGTCGGTCACGTCCTCGAAGCTGATGGTGCCATCGAGACGCGAGGGCAGTTCCACCACGTCATAGCCCGCCATGGCGGCGGTGGCGGGGTTGGTGCCGTGACCGCTGTCGGGGATGAGGATGACGCGGCGTTTGGCGCCCTTGGACACGTGGTAGGCGCGGATGAGCATGACGCCGGTCAGCTCCCCGGCGGCGCCGGCACTGGGCTGGAGCGTGACGCCGGGAAGGCCGGTGATCTCCTTCAGCCACTCCTGCAGCGTGTAGAGCAGCTCCAGGTTGCCCTGCACGAAGGCATCCGGCGCCATGGGGTGGCTGTCCGTGAAGCCTGGCAAACCGGCCACCTTTTCGTTGAGGCGGGGGTTGTGCTTCATGGTGCAGGAACCCAGCGGGTAGATGCCGTCGTCCACGCCGTAGTTCCACTTGGACAGCCGCGTGAAGTGGTGGATGACGTCCACCTCGCTCAGCTCGGGCAGGGCGTCGAAGGTGGTGCGCTTGAGGTGGGCGGGGCGAGTGTCCTGGGCGGCCGGGACATCGAGTTTCGGCAGATCCATGCCCACCTTGCCGGGCACGGAGCGTTCGAAGGAGAGGGGTTCGCACTGACGAAGGAACATGGTTTCACCTGGAAGAAATCACTGCGGCTCGGCGGGGATGAGGGGCTCGATGTAAGAAAGCAGGGCTGGCAACTCGTGCTGAAGAATGCGCCAGACTGCGACCTGATCCACATCGCCATAGGCATGGATTAGGTGATTCCTGAGGCCTCGAATGCGCTGCCATGGAATCGCGGTGTGGATGGCGCGGAACTCGGGGGACAGGTTCCCGGCGGCTTCGCCGATGACTGAAAGTTTGTAGGCGACCGCCGCTTGCAGCAGGTGATCCAGCAAAAAACCCGGTTCGTCCGCGGTTCCGACAAACGCCCGAATTTCCTCCCCAGCCATCAGAATGTCCTGAAGGTAGGTTGCATCAAGCCGCATAGACCACCTGCGCTGAGTCCAGGATGTGGCGACGGCGGATGGGATTGTGGCTTCCTTCGACGGCCCGCCGGGATACCAGATCCACCTTCCGCCCAAAAAAGGTGGCCAGTTCCTCCTCCATGGCAATGTGGTCCAGAAGGCTCCATTTGGATGAATCAGAGAACCGGATCAACAGATCCACATCGCTGTCCGGGCCGAAGTCATCCCGCAGCACGGATCCAAAAAAGGCGAGTTCGGCTACCTGCCAACGGCGACACCAGGCCTCCAGCCAACTCTCATCGAACGGCAGATGGGCGCGAATAGGCTCTGGGAGCGTCATCAGAGCCCTACACAGTCGCAGGGACGCGGGCCAGGATCTCGACGAGGCTCTCGATCATTTGGCGGGTGTGGAGTTCGGTGGCGCACCAAAGGATGCAGCCCGCGTATTCGGGGTAGAAGCGGCCCAGGTCGAGGCCCGGCAGCAAGCTCTCCTTGAGGCAGGCCTCCTGGAGCGCGGCGTAGTCGCCCGTGTAGCGCAGCACGAACTCGTTGAAGAAGGGCTGCTCGTCCACCGGCTCCATGTCCGGTAGTTCCAGCAGACGCTGGCGCAGGTACTGGGCCTTGGCGGCGTTCTGTTCCGCCAGCCCCCGGAGGCCCTCGGGGCCGGCCAGCTGCATGAAGATGTTGGCGCGCAGGGCCACGAGACCTTGGTTCGAGCAGATGTTGCTGGTGGCCTTGTCGCGGCGGATGTGCTGCTCCCGGGCGGTCAGGGTCAGCACGTAGCCAGTCTCGCCCTTCAGGTCCTTGGTCTGGCCCACCACGCGGCCGGGAATCTCGCGCTTGTGGACGTCCTTCACGGCCAGGAAGCCCAGGAAGGGGCCCCCGAAGGTGGGCTTGTTGCCCAGGGACATGGCCTCGCCGCAGGCCATGTCGGCGCCGGC
Source organism: Holophagaceae bacterium (assembly GCA_025361205.1). GTDB lineage: Bacteria > Acidobacteriota > Holophagae > Holophagales > Holophagaceae > Geothrix. Next base: position 53,489 of record JANYAS010000011.1, on the reverse strand, counting down.
CTTGCCGGGGGCCTCGAACCAGCCGAAGGCGAAGGCCTCCTGGGTCACGCTCACCAGCAACGCGCCCGCAGCGTGGATGGGACCGGCCAGGGCCGCGAGGTCCTCCACTGCACCGAGGAAGTTGGGGTAGCCCACCAGCACGGCCGCCACATCCCCGTTGAGCTTCGCCTGAAGGTCGGCCGGATCGGTGACACCGTCCTTCAGGTCCACTTCCACCAGATGGAGGCTGTCATGGGCCGCGAAGCTGGTCTTCAGCACCTCGCGGTAGAGCGGGTGCAGGCCACGGCTCACCAACACGGTGTTGCGCTTCTTGGCCACGCGCACGGCCATGAGGGCCGCTTCCACGCAGGCGGTGCCGCCGTCATAGAGGCTGGCGTTGGTGACCTCCAGGCCCGTCAAGTCGCAGATGAGTGTCTGGTATTCGAAAATGTGCTGCAGGGTGCCCTGGGCGATCTCGGGCTGGTAGGGCGTGTAGGCCGTGAACCATTCCTGGCGGCTGCACATCGCATCGATGGCCGCGGGCACAAAGTGGTCGTAGGCCCCGGCGCCGAGGAACTGAGCGCAGAAGCGCGTATTCTTGTTGGCCAGCCCCAGCATCTGCCAGGCCACTTCCTGCTCGGAGCCCTGCGTGGGCAGATCCAAGTCCCGCTTCAGGCGGAGGGCTTCGGGGATGCCCACCAGCAGCGCCTCCGCGTCCGGGACGCCGATGGTGTCCAGGAGGGCACGATCCTCGATGGGGGAAGAAGGCAGGTAGCGCATGGCGGCCTCGAACAAAGAACGTTGGAATGCCAACGGTTCAGGATATCAGGCGGCCCCTGGGCCCGGCCTATGGAACGGGTCACAGGCACACCAGCGCAGACCGCCAGGGCGCATCAGACTGGACGCGAAGGCGAGCTCGGAGGTGCGAGGCGGTGCGGGGCGGGTTTCCCGGCCCGAACCGCGGGGGCCCGAGGGTGGGCGCGCAGCGCGCTCCGCCTGACGCGGCCTCCCCTGGAGGCTGCTCCCGCTCCTTCGTCACGGAGTCGGAGCCTCCCCCCGGACAGCATCAATGCCGCTTCCAGAGGTCAAAGGGCTGGGTGCCGATCAGGACGTTGAAGCTGCCCACGGCCCGGCCACTGTCGACGGGGGTGCGGACCCTCAGGGAGCCGTAGGACAGTTCGACAAACAAATGGGACAAGGTCGTTCGCAGGACGAGCCCCATGCCTTGGGCCCTGGAACCTTCGGCTTTCAGCAGGGAGGCGGGATCCTGGGCCATCCAGGCCAGGTCGAAGCGGGGGACGGCCTGCACCGTGAGGCCAAGTCCCACATAGAGGCTGAAGGGGATCCCCAACCGCACGGCGGTGAAATTCGGCGCCATGAAGCCCGCCGAGCGGGAACCGATGACGAAGGAGGACCCCCCCAGGACCCACCAGCGATCCAGGGGGAGGTGTCGGCCCTGACCCCATTCCAGATCCAGATCCAGCCCGAGCGTATCGCCGAACGAGGTCACCCCCCGGGCTCGGAAGTAGCTCTGCTGGAAGGTGGCGCCCGCCAGCGACCCAGCTTCGGCATGCCCTGCGCCGAAGCGGCCTCGCAGCAGAAGTCCCTCCCGCGGAAGCGTGTGCCGATCGAAGTTGTCCCATTCCCCCGACAGGAACACCGCGTCCTGGCTCTGGGAGGTGCGGCGGCCACTCTCTCGAAACGCCGCATCGCGCCGGATCAGGTCGAGGCTCAGCTTGCCCGTGCCCAGGTTGCCGAAGCGGAAGTAGGTTCTCAGGATGAGGTCGGAGGCACTGAGGCGGGCCCCCGGTTCGTTGCCTGGCAGTTCCTGTACTGCCCAGAACAGGGGAATCTCCCGGCGCTGTTGCCAGTAGTCCGCAGCCAGTTCCATGCCGGCTCCCGGGGAAAAACCGAAGGGGCCTTGAATGGCCACCGACGCCTGCTCCTGCAGTCGATTTCGGGCAGCGCTAAGCTCCAGCTCGGTGCCCTTGAAACCCAGGTTCAAGGCCTTGTACGCCAGACCCATCTGGCCACCCAGGGTGGATTCATAGCCCAGGGAGACTTCCAGGCGTTCCCGCTGTTGGGGCAGCGGGATGAGGGCGATGGTGATCCCCGTACTCCCCCCTCCCTCCGGCCGAATCTGGTACCGCAATTCCGCGAGATGCAGGCGGTGTTCCGCCAGGGCCACGCGCTTCTGCAGGTCGTCCGGGCGGAAGGGGTGCCCCTGCAACGTGCCCAGCAGACGCAGGAGATGACCCCCGTCCACGCCCGACTCGGCGGGCATGCGGACCTCCACCTTCGTGATCAGGGGTTCCTTGAGCGCAAGGTGCAGGCGCCCCGTCTGAGGGTCAAAGGCCGACCCCCGGGCATCCACCAGGGGCCTGCCCTCCATGAGGAACCGGTAGACGAGCTGCGACATGAGGCCGCCGAAGACCTGAGGGTTGAACGGTTCGCCCACCTTCATGGCAGCGGCTGCCGCGGTCCGGACCACCGGACGCCAAGCCTCCGGTGCCTCCACCTCCACCTCTGAGATGGCGGGGTAGGGCCGCAGGTGGACGGTCAGCAAGTGGTCTGGATCCACGGTGGCCCAAGCCTCCTGCGCCAGACCATGGACCAGGATCTGCTGCAGGAGAATCTGGGCGTCCTGGACGAGGAGCCCGTCCTTGCTGGTCTTCAGGGTCACCGCCAGAAGTCCTTCCAGGGCCGTGCTCACGCCACCGGGAGCCTCGAAGGCCACCCGGGTCACGTCCAACCGCTCCTGGCTCAGCCGACTGCGCAGCAGGGTGTTCATGGCCTCCCGCCGGAGGTCGAAGGCTTCGCGCCCCTGGCGCACCAGCTTGGAACTCCCCGACCCGTAATCGAAGATGGGCGAATCGTGGATGTCGGGTCGGATGAGGAAATCCGCGGCGGCACGGCTTTCCCACTGGTGCCGCTCCACCACCAGGTCCAGGCTGCGGGCCGCCACGGAAAGGAAGTTCGTGGAGGGCCGGCGCTCCAGAGGGGCGCTGATGTCCACGGCGATGACCACATCCGCGTGGAAGGCCTCCTTCGCGGTGAACACCGGCAGGTTCTCCACCAGGGCGCCATCCACGTACTGCTGGCCCTCGATGACCACGGGCCGGAAGCCGCCGGGAATGGACAGGGAGGCCCGCACCGCCTCCACCAGATCGCCCCGCCCGAAGACCCGGCCCTGCCCCGTCTCGAGGTTGGTGGCCAGCACGCGCAGGGGGCGCTGCAGCCGGTCGAAATCCCCACTGGAGAAGTAGGCGCCGCGGGCCAGCAGGCCCTGGAGTGTGTGCTGAATCTCGATGCCGCTGCGGAGGCTCTGGGCCAGAGCCAGGCGCCCATCGTGGCGCTCGATGGAGAGGAAGGCGGAGTTACGTTCCTCCTGTTCCTCCAAGGTCTCGCCGGGGTTGCGCAGGAGGGGTTCCATGAAGGCGCGGGTCAGGTCGAGGCGATTGAACAGATCCTCGATCTCCAGCCCCGAGAACCCGCTGGCATAGAGCGCGCCCACCAAGGCCCCCGCGCTGGTTCCGGTGATGCTGTCCAGGGGATAGCCCACCTCCTCCAGGCGCTGGAGGATCCCGATGTGGGCCAGGCCCCGGGCCCCACCACCGCTCAGGGCCAGGGCCACCCGCGGCATCCCGGGGATGACCACCCGGGGCGAGAACCGGAATACCATGTCCGCAGGCTGCAGCACGACCTCAATGCGACGGGGCTGGACGGACCGGGAGCCCAGGGCCGACGGCAGGACCTGAGCGGTCAGCAGGGCCGGCAGGCCAACCGCCAGCAGGAACCATCTCACCCTCATATCAGGGCCGCCTTCTGCGCCTCCATCAGGGTCCCGCAGCCGGCCAGCCCCAGGTCCATGAGGCCGGTGGCTTCGGCGCGGCTGAAGGACCGTCCCTCGCCCGTGCCCTGGAGTTCCACCAGCTCCAATTCGCCGCTCGGCGTCCCCTGGGCGATGGCGCGAGCCGCCACCAGGTTGCAGTCCACGGCGGCGCGGTGATCCTCCTCGTACTCCAGGTCCAGCACCAGGCCCCGCCGCCCTTCGCCCGCTTCCACAAGGCCCGCGCTCACGGCCGCCACCTGCCGCACCAGGGCGGCCGACAGCCCTCGGGACCGGAGTGCCAGGGCCACCGCCACCCAGGCCCCGGTGATGGCCGCACAGCGGGTGCCCCCGTCAGCATTGAGCACATCGCAGTCCACCGTGAGGGTGCGCTCGCCCAGGATCCCCAGGTCCACCGCCTGGCGGAGGCTGCGGCCGATGAGGCGCTGGATCTCCACGGTGCGGCCCCCCTGTTTCCCCCGGGCGGCCTCGCGGTCCGAGCGCGTGTGAGTGGCGGCCGGCAACATCCCGTACTCGGCCGTGAGCCAGCCTTGGCCCCGCCCCCTCATCCAGCCCGGCACCTTATCCTCGAGGTTGGCGGCGCAGAGGACATGGGTGCGGCCCAGCTTCACCAGGCAGGAACCGCCGGCATGGAGCTGGATGCCCGTTTCGAAGCTCAGGGCCCGCAAATCCTCGTTCCGGCGCATCAGCAGCCCCCTTTCCACTCGATCTTGTCCACCCTTCTTTGATGGCGGCCTCCTTCGAATGGTGTTTCCAGGAAGGTTTTCAGGTAGGATTCTGCTTTGAGTGGATCCGTCAGCCGCTGGCCGAAAGCGATGGCGTTCGCATCATTGTGTTGTCGGGCCAGCGCCGCGTGCTCAGGGGATGTCACCAGCGCGCAGCGGATGTCGGCATGGCGGTTGGCCGCCATGCTGATGCCGATGCCGGATCCGCAGACCAGCACCAGGCGCTCCCATTGATCCATGCCCTCCGCAGCCCGGTGCGCGAAATCCGGGTAGTCCACTGAGGCAGTCCCATCCGTGCCGAAATCCACCACCTCATGTCCCTGCCTCAGCGCCCAGGCCTTGAGCCGTTCTTTCAGGTCGAACCCAGCATGATCGCTCGCAAAACCCAGTCTCATTGTCCAGCCCCCTGGCCCCAAGCCTACCGCCTCCTCCTTAGCGCCGCTCCATGCTGAATCTCTTCCTCCAGTACCGACCCCAGGACCGGGGTTTCCTGCTCTGCATGCCCGAGGCCGTGGACCCCGCCGAATGGATCCGGGCCCTGCGCACGCTCCCGGGCGAGCTCCAGGGCCGCGAGCGCCTCACGCCCGCCAAGGCCCAGATCTTCGTGGCCGATGGCTCCCTTGTGGAGATGCACGCCGTGCCCCTGCGCTGGCAGCGGGCCTATCCCTGGCTGTCCTCTCTGGCCCTCCGCCCCGGCAATGCGGGACCGACCCTCCGGTACTGGGCCACGGTCCTGCGTCTGCTGCAGTCGCTGGTGGTCCGCGGCGCCATGCTGCCCCAGCTCGACACCACGGGCAACCCCTGGAAGGCCCGCTGGGGCGTCAGCCTCACCAGTCCCGCGGATCGCGCGGCCCTGCGCCAGCTGGCCGAGGCCATGCCCCCTGCGGCCCTGGCCTTCCCGGAGAACGATACCTGGGCCTTCACCAAGACCGTGGCCCTGGGCGACCTGGATGCCTTCGACATCGAGGATGACTTGGCCCTGCCGCCCACCCCGGACACGATCCTGACGGCCTTCCTGGAGGACGGCGCCGACTTCATCATGCGGTTCGTGGCGGGCAGCCTCCGCGCCGGGGACGACCCGCGCCTGAGCCTGATCCACCGGCTGCGCGGCCACAAGCGGGACCGGCTGCCCTGGGACGAGCGCATCATGGTGGCCCTGTCCCACCAGCTCCCCGAATTCCCCACCACCGGCATCACCGAGCGCACCCTGGGTGAGCAGCTGGCCCAGTGGAGCGAAGGCGCCCGGCCCCAGTGGCTGCGCCCCAGCCTCCACCTGGAGGCGCCGCCGGTCCCGGTCACCAACCAGACCGTGCAGGACGCCGATCGCCTTGCCGAAGAGGGCTGGATCCTCAGGGTGGGGCTGGAGACCGAGGCCGGCGCCGACATCGGCGTGGCCAAGCTGTGGGAACCCTCCACCGAACCCGATGTGCTCCAGGCCCGGCAGGCCCTGCTCCGGGGCCTGGCCCGCGCCGTGCCGTTCTTCCCGGCCCTCGAGCGGGCCCTGTCCGGCCAGAAGCCCGAGGATCTGGTGCTCCGGCCCACGGAGGCCTGGGGCTTCCTCACCCGCGGCGCCGCGCAATTGAAGGAGGCCGGCTTCCTCGTCCACATCCCCGAAGCCCTCGCCGATTTCGGCGGGGCCAAGCGCCTGCGGGCGAAGGTTAGGCTGGGCGCCCGCAACGTGCTGGAGTCCGCCCCCATGGCCCAGGCCGGCCTGGAGGGCAGCGTCAGCGCCGACTGGTCGCTCATGCTGGGCGACGATGCCCTGAGCGTGGAGGACTTCGCCCAGATGGCCAGCCTCAAGCACCCCCTGGTGGCCTGGAAGGGCAAGTGGGTGGCCCTGGATCCGGAGACCCTCAAGCAGATCAACGCCATCATCCATGCCAGCAAGGGCGCTGGGTTCGAAAGCATGACCAAGGGCGCGGCCCTGGCGGCGGCCCTCACGGGCACGGCCAGCATCCCCGGCGTCAGCGAGGCCATCGAGGTGGAAGTCGCGGGCGATTTCGGCGCGGCCCTCGATGACCTGATGATCCTCCCCGACAAACCCATCACCCAGCCCGCCAGCTTCCACGGCCAGTTGCGGCCCTACCAGCTGCGGGGCCTGGCCTGGCTGGATGGCCTGGCCCGCTTGGGCCTCGGCGGCATCCTCGCCGACGACATGGGCCTGGGGAAAACGATTCAGGTGCTGGCCCTGCTGCTGCACCGGCAGATCCAAAGCCCCGCCTTCGGCCCGGCCACCCTGCTGGTCTGTCCCACGTCCCTGCTGGGCAACTGGGAACGGGAGCTGGCCAAGTTCGCCCCTTCGGTGCCGATCTTCGTGCACCACGGCAACAACCGCGAACTCCTGCCCTCGACCTTCAAGCCCCATACCCTCGTGCTCACCACCTACGGCGTGGTGCGGCGCGAGGAGGACACCTTCGCGAAACGGCCCTGGGGCGGGATCGTGGTGGACGAGGCCCAGGCCATCAAGAACGCCGGGTCGGCCCAGGCCAAGGCCATCCGCAAGCTGCACGGGGGCTTCCGCCTGGCCCTTACCGGAACGCCCATCGAGAACCGCCTCACCGAACTCTGGGCGATCATGAGCGCCGGGCTGCCCGGCTACCTGGGCAGCGAAGCTCAGTTCAAGGAGCAGTTCGCCACCCCCATCGAGAAATACCGCGACCCCGACGCGGCCAATCTGCTGCGCCAGCGCATCGGCCCCTTCATCCTGCGCCGCCTCAAGAGCGATAAGGCCATCATCCAGGACCTGCCGGAAAAGCTGGAGATGAAAGTCTTCACGACGCTCAGCCGGGAGCAGGCCGAGCTCTACAAATACCGGGTCGATCAAATGGAAGCAGACCTCGACACGGCCACAGGCATCGAACGCCGCGGCCGCATCCTGGCCCTGCTCACGCACCTCAAGCAGATCTGCAACCACCCCAGCCAGTTCCTCAAGCAACAGGGGCCCTACCGCGGACGCAGCGGCAAGCTGGACCGTCTCACGGAGATGCTGGAAGAAGTGGTCGAGGGCGGCGAGCGCGCCATCGTATTCACCCAGTTCAAGGAAATGGGCGACCGGCTTCAGATCCACCTGCACGAGGCCCTGGGCTTCGAACCGCCCTTCCTGCATGGCGGCACGACGCGGGAGGGCCGCGACGAAATGGTGCGCACCTTCCAGGAGGACGCGGACGCGTCGCCGGTGCTGCTGCTGAGCCTCAAGGCCGGCGGCGTGGGCCTGAACCTCACGGCGGCTACCCATGTTTTCCACTTCGACCGCTGGTGGAACCCCGCCGTGGAGGACCAGGCCACGGACCGCACCTACCGCATCGGCCAGACGAAGAACGTGCAGGTCCACAAGCTCGTCACCATCGGCACGCTGGAAGAGAAAATTGACGCCCTGCTGGAATCGAAACGCGACCTCGCGGACCGCGTGGTGGGCAGCGGCGAAGGCTGGCTCACCGAGCTCGATGACGAGGCGTTGCACCGCCTCGTGGCCCTGGATCCCGACGCCGAACTGCTGGATCCGGATGAGGGCAACGGCGACGAGGCCCCGCCCAAAGCCGGGCCCCGATTGGGGCGCCGGAAGGTGAAGGAGGTGGCACCATGATCGGCCACGCCGACCGCTTCGGAGCCACCTGGTGGGGCCGCCTCTGGATCCAGGGCCTCGAAAAGCTCGGGGACGACTACGAGAATCGCCTGCCCCGCGGCAAGAAGTACGCAGAAGACGGCCACGTCTCCCATTTCGGGGTGCAGCCCGGCGAAATCCAGGCCCGGGTCCACGGTCGCAAGACCTACAACGTGACCCTCGCCCTGCCTGCCTTGACCTCGGCCCAGTGGGACAAGGCCCTGGCCCGCATCGCCCAGGAGAGCCGGTTCGTGGCCTCCCTGCTGGCGGGCGAAATGCCCCAGGGCCTGGACGAGACCTTCCGCGAAGCGGGCGCCAGCCTCTATCCGCGCGTCCCCAAGGAACTGCAGACCCACTGCGATTGCCCCGACTGGGCCAATCCCTGCAAGCACGTGGCCGCCGTGTGCTACGTCATGGCGGAGGCCCTGGACCGCGATCCCTGGCTGCTCTTCGACCTCCGTGGCAAGAGCCGCGACGAGGTCCTGCGGGCCCTTCAGTCGGCCCTTGATGCCGCCGCCGTGGCCGTCCCCAAGAAACGCGGTCGCCCTCCTAAGAAGCGGCAGACCGTGGCGGACCTCCTCCGACGCGAACAAGCTGAGCCCGAGCCCTGGCGGCGTCTACCGGAGGAGGCCTACGATGCCCTGCCCATGCCCCTGCCCGAGATCGTCATCCCGCGGGTGATCCCGTCGGACCCCTCGGTGTTCACTCAGCTCGGGCCCCTGCCCTACGCCCGCATCGAGACCAGCCTCTGCCTCGCCGCCCTCATGCATCGCACGGCCCAATGGGTGCAGCAGCAGATTGAGGAAGGCCCCCGGCGCCTCGAGGACGGCGAGGAAGATGGCGACCTCGAACAGCCCGCCTCGCCCTTCGATGCCCCCCTTCAGCCCGTTCCCAAGCCCGGCCGCAACTGGCGTCACAAGAAGCGCCGTTGGGGCAAGAAGGGCGGACAATAAACCCTCAGGAGTAACCATGCGCACCATTTCCACCCCAAACGCTCCCGCCGCCATCGGTCCCTACAGCCAGGCCCAAATCGCGGGCAACTACCTCTTCACCGCCGGGCAAATCCCCTTGGTGCCCGAGACCATGGAGATGGTGACGGGCCCCATCGAGGCCCAGACCGAACAGGTCCTGAAAAACCTCAGCGCCGTGCTCACCGCCGCCAACACCGGTTGGGACCGCGTGGTGAAAACCACCGTATTCCTCACGGACCTGGGCGACTTCGCCGCCTTCAATGCCGTCTACGAAAAGGCCCTGGGCGGCGCCAAGCCGGCTCGCAGCACCGTGCAGGTAGCGGCACTGCCCCGGGGGGCCAAGGTCGAGATCGAGCTCATCGCCTCGGTCTGATCCCCTGGGCGAAGGGCCAAGGCGCGGCCCCTGGAATCACGGTGTCTTCCGATCGGATGTCTAGTTGGCTCGCAATCGCTTCCGGTTCATCTGGGCGATTTCCAGCGGTATGGGGTAGAGCGTGGCCTGGGCTACGGCCGCCTGTCCTTCCCGTGAAAGGACGAACTGGAGGAATTCGGCCACGACGGGGGGCAGATCCTTGCCGGGGGCGCGATTCGCATACAGGTAGTAGGTGCGTGAAAGGGGGTACTTGCCGGAAATCACGTTCGCCTGAGACGGAGGCACGGGCTCCTTGGCTTGGAGCGGCGTCAGGGCAAGCGTCTTGTTTCGGCTCAGCCAACTCGCAAGGGTTCCGATGCCCAGGCCGGAGGCATCGGTCATGACCGCCTCGGCGATGCCGGACCAATCGGCACACTCCTTGACGGTGGTCTTGTACTTACCCTTGAGCAGCACCATTTCCTGGAGGGTGACTCTGGAGGCAAGCCCCTCTGCGCGCATGTAGGTGGTGATGGGCCGTCGGCCAAAATCCCCGCCCCGGACGCCCAGATCGCCCCAGGCCTCCACCGCTGCGTCGGGCCGGTAGCCCGCCAGCTTGGTGCTGGAATAGGCCGCATCCAGCTGATCCATGCCCATGTCCTTGATGGGGTTCGCCGCGTTCACGAATACGATGAAGGCGTCATAGCAAACCACCAGCTTGGTGGGAGGGTAGCCGTACTGCTTCTGGAAGGCCTGGAATTCGTCCGCCTTCATCTCCCGGGGCAGATGGATGAGGGTCGTGCCTTCCTCCACGAAGGCCTTGATGGCGCGCGACACGGGGACATGGGTGACCTTGAACTGGACCTTTGGCTGGATGCTCTGGAAGCCTTCCTTCCATTCCTCCCAAACATCCGTGAGCGAATCGGCTCCGATGCTTTCCAGCGTCCCATCCACCAGCGCGTTGGGGCTATAGGGCTGGAAGGCCGGGTCCACCTTGGGGGCGTACTGGATCACTCCCTGGCCCAACAGGGCACTGCAAACTGCGAGCGAGAAGACGAGATGGCGCATGGCGGCTCCTGGCTGGTGCAGAAGTATGGATCCCCGGGAGCCACGATGAATCAGCGCACGGGAGCTCAGCGATCGGAAAGACCGACTTAGCTTACCATCTGATCCTTTTACGATAATACCGTTCGTCAGGTCAACCCAAGCCTTGCCTTGAGCCCCGATGCGGCGCCCCGGCTCACCTCCAGTTCCTCTCCCCCAGCCAGGCGCACGAGCAGGCGGCCTGAATCCCCGGCGCGGACGCCGATAATGGCCTCGGGGCGGATCAGGAGGTGCCGGTGGCCGCGGACCACGCGGTTCCCCATGGCCAGTTGCGCGTCCGCCAAGGTCTTCCACATGGTGCGGAAGCGTTCGCCAGCGAGGGCCCACACCGTTTCGTCCTCGAAGACGAAATGCGTGGTCTTCGCCAGATCCACCATCACCAGCCCCTCGCCGGCCTTCACGGGGAAGCGGAAGGGCCCCGGCGGCCGGGCCGTGGCCTCCCGCCGGGTCAAGCCACGGAGGCGCTGGAGCGTGGCCGCAAGACGTTCGGCCGTCACAGGCTTGAGCAGGTAATCCGTGGCGGCGTATTCGAAGGCCTTCACCGCATGCTCGGCATAGGCCGTCACGAAGACCACCGGGACGGGACAGGGCAGCTCCGCCGCGAGATCCAGGCCCGTGAGGCCGGGCATCTGGATGTCCAGGAACAGAGCGTCCACAGCTTCGCCCCGGGAGAGCCAGGCCAACACCGAGGGACCATCCTCCAATTCGGCCACCACCTCGCAGCCCGCCTCCCGGAGCAGCCGGGTCAGCCGACGCAGGTTGAAGGGCTCATCCTCGGCCACCAGCACCCGTAAGGCAGATTCATTCATGCCAACACCTCCACCTTCAGTTCGGCCACGGTCCAGTCGCCCTCGCGATAGAGCCGCAGCGCATCGCCGGAGGCCCCCTGCAGGCCGAGGCGCTCCCGCAGGTTCCGCAGGCCGAGCCCCTGGCCTTCCCCTCCCGCCGGGACTGGCCCGGTGTTGGCGACGCGCACACACAGCCGATTGCCTTCCCGGGTGACCCGCACGGCCAGCGTCCCGCCACCCACCGCTGCGGATACGCCGTGCTTGAGCGCGTTCTCCACCAGGGGCTGGATCATGAGGGGCGGGATCTCCAAGGCATCCAGGGCCTCGGGCCAGTCCCAGACCTCCCGCAGACGACGCCCCAGGCGGATTCGCTCCAGGGCGAGGTGGCGCTCGACGAGACGGCGCTCGTCGCCCAGGGGCGCCCGCAGGCGCGAACCGTGGTCCAGCAGCGTCCGCAGCAGCTCGGAAAGGTTCACCAGGGCGGCCTCGGCGGCCTCCGGATTTTCGCGCACCAGCTCCGTGAGGCCGCTGATGGCGTTGAACAGCACGTGGGGGTTCATCTGGCCTTGCAGGGCGCGGGCCTGGGCCTCCTTCGCGGCCCGCTGGGCGGCCGCCTCCTGGAGCTCGGCCCGCTCGCGATCCGCCAGGATCCACCCCAGTAGCAGCCCAAAACAGAGGTGGGCCACGCCGAGCGCCCAGAACCTGGGATGGACCTGGATCCCGTGCCCCTCCTCCCGGCGGGGCCCCATGAGCCCCCGGTGCATGCCCCCCCGCTCCCTCTTCCCCGGTCCCCTGCCCGGGAACGGGGGCCCGGAGCCCGCCGCCCCGAGGAGCAGGAGAACGGCCAGGGTGAGCGCGGCCATCCAGGGCAGGGCCTGGGCGGCTCCGCGCAGGGTGCCGGTCTTGTGAGCGTCGTCCCCCGACCACTGCCACGGCAGCGGGGCCAACACCAGGAACAGCGCCACCCACAGGGTGGGAGTGAGGCTTTCGATGAGACCCGGCTCGAAAGGCCCCAACAGGGCCCGGGCGCCATTCCACACCAACCCGAATAGCAGCGCGGCGCCCCAGGTTCGGGGGCGCCGCGTCCGCTGCCAAGTGGCCTGGAAGACCGTTGAAGCGCGCATCAAGAGCTCCTAGCTCAGGATAGCGACGGAAGGGCCCTCAAGAGGGTTGCACCTGCGGGCCATCGGACTCCGGGCCCTTGCGGGGGCCGAAACCGGGGCCCCTGCCGTGCCTGCCGTGGGGGCCCATGCCCATCGGTCCCTTCTCGAACTGCGTCTTCTGCTCCGCCGTGAGGAGGGGCAGAATTTCCTGCCGCGCGGCCCGATGCTCCAGCATCAGGTCGAATTGGGCGGCGGAGGCCTTCTCGTGCAGGGCCTGCAGGGTCTTGGCGTCGGTGGCGGCATTGGCCATGGCCTCGTGCATGGCCTTGCGGGCCAGGCCCGCCGCCTCTCCCTTGGCCTTGAAGGCGGCCTGATGGCGCTCATGAATGGCCTTCACCTGGGCCTGTTGGGCCTCAGTGAGGTTCAGGCGCTTCATGCCTCGGCCTTCGCCGGGGGTGGCGCCATGGCCGGGACCGAAGCCGGAGCCCTGGGCCGAAAGAGAGCTGCCGAGGGCCAGCAGGGCCCCGGCGAAAGCGGCGAAACGAAGGGGATGATTACTCATGGGGTTCTCCCGAAGTCAGGGCGGAGCGTCCGTCCACACCAAGAGATGCGCCTTGCGGAGGTTCGGTGGACTCCAGCCCTCGGATGACAGCTGCCAGGCCTCGAATGGCAGCTGGGAGGGGTCGAACGGAGGCTACTCCTCCTCCGTTTCCCCGATGTCCTCAGCCACCCCTTGCCACCGTCGCCGGGCCTGGAAGGCCGGGTCGGCCAATCGGGCCAGGAAATCCGTCATGCGAGACCCCCAGGAAGAACTGGCCACGCGGCCCTCGGGCACATGGGGCAGCAGTTCCGCCGGGGCCTCCTCTAAGCAGAGTTGGGTCAGCACCAGGCTCTGCCGGAAGCTCTCGCCCACGGGGGTGAGGTTGGCCGCCAGGGTGTCCAGGATTTCGGCCAGGGGCGCGTCCTCGGGCGGGGTTTCGGCCTCGGCCTCGATCAGCTCCACGGTCTTCAGCCTGGCGGTCAGGAGCTTCAGGTGCAGGCGCTCCAGCTCCCGCCGGGGGACGCCCTTGGCCAGGGCATGGGCCGCATCCTCCAGGTGGGGATGCAGCTTGCGAAACAGCAGGGAGAGGGCCGTCTCCGCGGGGGTCATCGGGGTGGCTTCGCTCATGACACCAGGGTACCGCATCCTGTTGGACGAACGCCCCCCTCCTGCCTCAGCATGACAAGCTGGAGTCCCCATGACACCCTCCGACCTGCTGGACCTGACGACCATCCAGAACCTGGTGGAGCTCGACGATGGTGGCTATGGGCTCCTGTCGGAAATGATCGATATCTTCCGGGATGACACGCCCCGTCGCATCCAGGACATCCTTGGGGCGGCCGCCCAGGGCAAGGCCGACGAGCTTTCCCGGGCCGCCCATGCCCTCAAGGGTGGGGCCGGGGCCCTGGGCGCCAAGGCCCTTGGCAGCCTGGCCGCAGACCTCGAATTCTTGGGACGGAGGGGCTCCGCAGAAGCCGGCCCGGACCTCTACCACCGACTGGAGACCTGCTTCCAGGAGTCCCTCGCGGCCCTGGAGGCCTACGTCAAGGCTCATCAGGGGAAGTAGCCGCCTCGACTACCGAGGCCCCAACGGGACAGCTTCAGGCTGATGGGCCCGGGGGGACGTAGCGAGCAGAGCGAGCAGGCGGTCCCCTGGGGAGTGCGAGGCTACAGGGGCGGGTTCACCCCGACCCAGAAGCGGGGGCCCGGGGGGACGTAGCGAGCAAAGCGAGCAGGCGGTCCCCCCGGACAGTACTAAGGCGCGCCGAAGGGCGTCACGCTGGACGTGCCCTTGGGTGGGGGCTGATCGCTGATCTGGATACGGCCAGTGCCGTCGGTCCACTGGTAGATGCGCGTGGCGGCCCGCTGCTGGACCGTGGGCTCCGGCACGGTCTTCTCCCCTTCGATTTTGAACCCGCCCCGGCCCTTCTGGAGCACGGCCATGCTGCCCGCCAGCTTCGGATCCGGCTGCACTGCTTTGCGGTGGTAGAGATCCAGCACCTTGGGGACATAGGCCTGCGTCTCCCGGAAGGGGGGGATCCCCTTGTGCCGGTTCACGGCGCCCTCCCCGGCATTGTAGGCCGCCACCACCTTGGTGAGGTCACCTTGGTAGTAGCCGTGGAGCCATTTCAGGTACTTCACCCCACCGCTAATGTTCTGCCGGGGATCGAAGGGATCCAACACGCCGAACCGCTCCGCGGTGGAAGGCATGAGCTGCATGAGGCCCAAGGCCCCGGCCTTGGATCGGGCCCTGTAATTGAAGGCGCTCTCGGCCTGGATGATGGCCCGGGCCAGGTGGTTGTCCACACCCTCCGTCAGGGCAATCTCGTCCACCAGCGCAATGAGCTCCGGACTCTTCAGGGCCTTGGCCATCTCCGCGAATGTGATGGCCAGCCGCACCTTCCCCACGCCCACGTGCTTCAGCACCAGGCCCTTGTTCTGCATGAAGCTGGGCGGCAGGTTGTTGATCAACAACCGACCCTGCGGGTCATAGTAGGTGTAGAGGTAGGTGACGCCGGGCCTGTGGGGATCCCTCGAGCCCTTCGGCATCCCGGCGATCAGGGCCAGGGGGACGAGCGAAAGGGTCAACGCGGAGCGCAGCATCGCATCTCCATGATACGGCCCCGGGGCGGTTCAGCCGATCAATGCCGCCAATGCCTCTTTGGTAAAGGGGCCTCTGTTGTGGCATGCCAGCACTTTACCGTCTTTATCAACTCGCACCACCTTGGCAAAAACATCGATTTCCCAACCAAAGATACGCAGAAGACTTTCCCCGCCCTGATGAATCTGGACGACCTGGTCCCAGCCCTCCCGGGGAACCCGGGCCCGCATGGCCTGGGCGACTTCCCCCATGGCGTCGGCCGCCAGATCCACGGCAGAGGTCGGTAGACTCAGGTAGGCAACCCCCTGGGCCCCCAGGGCCGCCTTCCAGGCGCCCACATCCTGCCGGGAGCCGTGGGTGAAGCCGATCACCAGGACGAGTGGATGTGCAGGCAGATCCCGCGGCAGAAGGACGGATTGGCCTGACAGGGTGGTGCCTTCCAGGGCGGGGAGCACGGGAGAATCCATCTCCCCAGACTCCACGAAACCATCGCCGGCACAAGCCTGGAAATTCACCCTCTTTTCTTTCCTGGCCGGGGCTTCTTTTTGGGATCCTTCCAGAATGGATCCCACCAAAGGCTACCTGAAGGCATTGTCCGCCGCCCTGGCCAAGGGCGATGCCACCGAACACACTCACCGGCCCGCACTGAAAACGTTCATCGAGTCCCTCGGCAAGGGCATCATCGCCACCAACGAACCCCGCCGCATCGCCTGTGGCGCGCCGGACTACATCATTACCAAGGGCCCGGTGCCCTTGGGCTACATCGAGGCCAAGGACATCGGCGAGGCCCTGGACAAGGCCGAGAAATCGGATCAGATGCACCGCTACCGGGGCTCCCTGGGAAACATCAAGGTGCGCTATAGCGAACCCACCGATGGTGTGCCGGGCCGTGTGTGGATCAACACCGATCAGTGTTTCGAAGGCGTGGCGCCGGAGGTCTGGGACTTCCACGTGGGCGGTTACCAGGTCGCGCAGAAGTGGCTGAAGGACCGCAAAGGGCGAGTGCTCAATCACGATGACCTGAACCACTACCGCAAGATCATCCCCGCCCTTGCCGAGACCCTCCGCCTCATGGCCGAAGTGGACGAAGCCATCGAGGCCGGCGGCGGTTGGCCCTTGAAGTGATGCGAAAAAAGAGCGAAAATGGGTTCAAAGAGGGGAACCGCATGACCGGGTCCGAATTGCTGTTCTACCAGACCGAGGACGGCCAGACCCGGGTCCAGGTGCGCCTGGAAGATGAAACCGTCTGGCTGACACAGAAACAACTGGCGGAGTTGTTCCAGAAGGATGTGCGCACGATCAACGAATACGTTCAGAACGTTTACGAAGAGGGTGAGTTGCAGCCTGAGGCAACTATCCGGAATTTCCGGATAGTTCAATCGGAAGGCGGACGGAATGTCGAGCGTGAGATTGCCTTCTACAACCTAGACGTGGTTATCTCCGTCGGGTATCGGGTTCGCTCCCACCGGGGCACGCAGTTTCGCATCTGGGCCACCCAGCGCCTCCGAGAGTTCATCTTCAAGGGCTTCACGCTTGACGACCAGCGCCTGAAGGATGGCGTCCGGACAGACGCCTACTTTGACGAGTTGCTGGAGCGGGTGCGGGAGATCCGCACCTCCGAACGGCTGTTCTACAAGAAGGTCTGCGAGATCTATGCGACCAGCGTGGACTACTCACTAGACCACGCGATGACCCAGGGGTTCTTTGCCACGGTACAGAACAAGTTCCACTACGCCATTCATGGACACACGGCGGCAGAGCTGATTGCAGAAAGGGCCGACCCCGCGAAGCCCCACATGGGCCTCACCCACTTCAAGGGGGCCAGGGTCCGAAAGGCCAATGTCACCGTGGCCAAGAACCACCTGGCCAAGGAAGAGCTGGACCACCTCAACCTGATCGTGGAGCAGTACCTAATCCTTTGCCGAACTCCAGGCGCGGCAGCGCAAGGCCATGACCATGCAGGACTGGATCGAAAAACTGCACGGGTTCCTCCGCCTGAACGATCGGAGCATCCTCACAGACGCTGGCCGGGTATCCCACGACCTGGCGGAGGAACTCGCGCATGCCGCCTAGGAGCGGTTCGATGAACATCGGAAGGTAGAAGAACCAGACGACAGCGAATTTGACCGCCAAATGAAGCGGATCGAGGCTTTGGGAACGAGCCGCGTTCCACCAAGGAAGCGCGAGAAGTAGCGGCCTCGTGGCATAAGCCCGTCACCAGCCGTCTGGGCTTCGGTGGTCGCTTACATATTCCTTCGGTACTGCCCGCCCACCTCGTAGAGGGCTTGGCTGATCTGGCCGAGACTGCAGACCTTGGCGGCCTCCAGCAGTTCCTCGAAGAGGTTCGCGCCGGAGCGCGCGACCTCCTTCAGGCGGGCCAGCACCGCGGGCGCCCGGTCCGCGTTGCGGGCGTGGAAGGCGGCCAGGGTATCGATCTGCTGCTGCTTCTCGGCAACGGTGCTGCGGATCAGTTCGGGCGTGCCCACCTGGGAGGCCTGGGGATTCAGGAAGGTGTTCACGCCGACGATGGGCAGTTCCCCGCTGTGCTTGAGGTGCTCGTACAGCATGGACTCTTCCTGGATCTTGCCGCGCTGGTACATGGTCTCCATGGCCCCCAGCACGCCACCGCGGTCGGCCAGGCGGCGAAACTCCAGCAGCACGGCCTCCTCCACCCGTTCCGTGAGTTGCTCGATAAGGAAGGCACCTTGCAGGGGGTTCTCGTTCTTCGCGTGGCCCAGCTCGCGGTTGATGATGAGCTGGATGGCGATGGCCCGCCGCACGCTCTCCTCGGTGGGCGTGGTGATGGCCTCGTTGTAGGCGTTCGTGTGCAGGCTGTTGCAGTTGTCGTAGATGGCAGACAGCGCCTGCAGCGTCGTCCGGATGTCGTTGAAGTCGATCTCCTGGGCATGCAGCGAACGGCCGCTCGTCTGGATGTGGTACTTCAGTTTCTGGCTGCGCTCGTTGGCGCCGTACTTTTCTTTCATGGCCACGGCCCAGATGCGCCGGGCCACGCGGCCGATGACGCTGTACTCGGGGTCCAGGCCGTTGCTGAAGAAAAACGAGAGGTTCGGCGCGAAGTCGTCGATGTGCATGCCCCGGGAGAGGTAGTACTCGACGAAGGTGAAGCCGTTGGCCAGGGTGAAGGCCAGCTGGCTGATGGGGTTCGCCCCGGCCTCGGCGATGTGGTACCCGCTGATGCTCACGGAGTAGAAGTTGCGGACCTTCTCTTCGATGAAGGTCTGCTGGATGTCGCCCATGACCTTGAGGCTGAACTCGGTACTGAAGATGCAGGTGTTCTGGGCCTGGTCCTCCTTGAGGATATCGGCCTGCACCGTGCCCCGCACGGTCTGGAGGGCCTCGGTGCGGAGCTTCGCGTAGACTTCTGGCGGCAGCACCTCGTCGGCCGTGGCCCCAAGCAGCGCCAGCCCCAGGCCATCGTTGCCTTCCGGCAGGGCTTCTTCGTAGCGAGGGCGGGTCAGACCTTTGGCCGCGAACGTCGCGTCGATCTTCGCCTGGGCGGCCTTGAGTTGCCCGTGCTCCTTCAGCCAGACCTCGGCCCGCTGATCGATGGCGGCGTTGAGGAAGAAGGCCAGCATGGTGGGGGCGGGACCGTTGATGGTCATGCTCACGCTGGTGGTGGGACACACCAGGTCGAAGCCCGAGTAGAGCTTCTTGGCGTCGTCCACGGTGCAGACCGACACGCCGCTGTTGCCGATCTTGCCGTAGATGTCGGGGCGGATATGGGGGTCCTCGCCGTAGAGGGTCACGCTGTCGAAGGCCGTGCTGAGGCGCACGGCGGGCTGGCCCTTGCTCACGTAGTGGAAGCGCTTGTTGGTGCGTTCGGGGGTGCCCTCCCCCGCGAACATGCGGGTGGGATCCTCGCCCACGCGCTTGTACTCGAAGACCCCGGCCGTGAAGGGGAACCGCCCCGGCAGGTTCTCCAACAGTTGCCAGCCCAGCAGCTCCCCCCAGCCGGAATAGGGCGGCAGGGCCACCTTGGGCACCATGGAGCCGCTGAGAGACACGGTGTAATTGGCGATGCGGATCTCCTTGTCGCGCACCACGTAGACGTTCTCGGGCTCGGTGTAGCTGCGCTTCAGCTCGGTCCAGTCGTGGATGAGCCGGCGGCTTTCGCCGTGCAGCTCGCCCAGGTGCTCCTGGTAGCGCTGGCGCAGCATCAGGATGGCTGTGCCCTGGTCCCCTTCCTCGAACTTCGTGAGGTGGGCGGCGTCGTAGAAGGTGCCCGCCGGCGGCACCTTGTCGCCCAGGGCCCGCAGGCTGCTCCATAGGGCGTGGGCCAATTCCGCGGTTTCGGCCTGACGGCGCGTCCAGGCCTTGTAGCCCTGCACGGTATCGGCGATCTCCGCCAGGTAGCGCACCTTTTCGGGGGGGATGATGGCGGCCCGGCGTGGGGCGGCGGCTTCGGCTTCGAGGCGGGGGACCCAATCCAACCCGGTCTTGGCGGCCAGGGCCCGGACGAGGTTCACGAACAACCAGTTGGTGGCCGGATCGTTGAACTGGCTGGCGCAGGTGGCATAGACCGGCTGGTCCTCCAGGGGGGTATCGAAGACCTTGTGGGCCCGCTGGACCTGCTTGCGGACGTCGCGCAGGGCATCCTCGGCGCCGCGCTTGTCCGCCTTGTTCAGCACGACGATGTCCGCGAAATCCAGCATGTCGATCTTCTCGAGCTGGCTGGCGGCGCCGTATTCCGGCGTCATCACGTACATGGACAGGTCCACCAGGTCCGCGATCTCGCTGTCGCTTTGCCCGATGCCCGCCGTCTCCACGATCACCAGGTCGAAGCCATCAGCCTTGGCGGCGGCGATGCTGGCGGCCAGGGCTTGGCTGGTGGCGCGGTGGGCCGCCCCCCGGGTGGCGAGGCTGCGCATGAAGACGCGGTCTCGCAGCTCCGGGTGGTAGAGGGAATTCATGCGGATGCGATCCCCCAGCAGGGCGCCGCCGGTCTTGCGCTTGGTGGGATCCACGCTCAGCACGGCGACCCGCTTATCCGGGAAGTCCACCAGGAAGCGCCGCAGCAATTCGTCAATGAGCGAGGACTTGCCCGCGCCCCCGGTGCCGGTGATGCCAAGCACGGGAATGGGTTGTGGGCTGTGGATTGACGAAAGATCTCGGCCGGCGCCTGTGCCGGCCGATGTGGGTTGTGGGCTCGCCGCGCCGCCTGACGCACGCCCCGCATGGGGCGTGCTCCCGCTCACGTCGCTCGCGGAGTCGGAGCCTCCCAGTTCGATTTCGGTGATTCGCCGCGCCAGGCGATGGCAGTCGGGGGTGGTGCGTGGGTCCACGTCGCAGCGGCGTACCATGTCGTCGATCATGCCCTGGAGGCCCATCTGGCGGCCGTCTTCGGGACTGTAGAGGCGGGCCACGCCGTAGGCCTCCAGCTCGCGAATCTCCTCGGGCGCGATGACGCCGCCCCCGCCGCCGAAGACTTGGATATGCCCGGCACCGCGCTCTCGCAGCAGGTCCACCATGTACTTGAAGTACTCCACATGGCCGCCCTGGTAGCTGGAGACCGCGATGCCCTGGGCGTCCTCCTGGATGGCCGTGTCGACGATGTCCTGCACGGCCCGGTTGTGCCCCAGGTGGATGACTTCGCAGCCCGTGGCCTGGAGGATGCGCCGCATGATGTTGATGCTGGCGTCGTGGCCGTCAAAGAGGCTGGCGGCGGTGACAAAGCGCACCTTGTGCCGGGGCTCGTAGCCCTCTCTGGGAAGGACGGCGGTCTCGGGTGAGGTAAGCGTAGGCATGGCACCCCCCTTTCGGGCGAAATCCCAGTCTACCGGGGCCCTCCGTCCATCCGAAGGGTTGGCTAAGCCGTCGTAATAAAACAACCCTTCTCGAAAAGGGCGAGAACGGCATAAGGGGTCAGCTATCTTCGAGCAGACTAACGGGGAAGCGCTCCTCCATAAGGCTCTGCCGCTCCCGCAAGTGCTGGATCAGGGACTTCCATTTCGGCAGGCCCCGCAGGGATTCCAGCATGGGACTGCGTTCGTACCAGGTGGTGCAGCCGAACCCGCGGGCAAAGGCCCGGCTGGCCATCTCCATGGCGCTGGCCCGGTCGCCCATGAGAGCGTAAGCCTCCGCCAGGCGAATGGTGAACTCCCCATCCGGCTCCCGCATGCCGATGCGCTCCTGATCGAATTCCCGCAACTTCTTCCAGGCCTCCTCCTTCCGCCCTTCGAGAATCAGGTCGAAGATCTCGCTCAGGCGCAGGATGCTCGGGTAGCCGTGGAGCAGGGCCGAGGCCGCCTCGAATTCGGTGTGGGCCATCACCCGGTCCCCTCGCACCAGCGCCAGGTAGCCCCGATAGAAGGGCAGGACGCCGGAGGTGCTGCGCAGGTGGCCCGGCTGCTCCTGGAGACTGGCCTCGAAGCGCGGGATCTCTCCCGTGTAGAGGCAGGTGATGTCCACGGCCTGGGCCTGCAGTTGGGCAAAGGCCAAGTCATCGCGCAAATCCATCGCCCGGCGGGCCAAGGGCAGCAGTCCCGCACACCGGGCAGCGTAGGCGATCCCCGTTAGCAGCGTGGGGTTCCAGGGTTGCTTGCGCCGCGCCCGGAGCAGCAGGTCCAGGGCCTCCCGCTGGTTGCCGCTGTCGGTCTTGAGGAGGGACAGCAGGAAGATTGCCCGGGGGTGACCCGGGGCCAGTGCCAGGCCGCGCTGGAGGAAGGCCTCGGTATCGGCCGCCTCCTGACGGAAAGCCGCCGAGCTGTTGAGCATCCAGCGGTAGCGGAGGTTGCCAAGCAGGATCCAGGTGCTGGCGCAGGCGGGCTCCTGACGGGTGGACTCTTCCGCCAGCGCCATGGCCTCTTCCAGCCGCTGATTCTGTAGGCGCCAGCCGCCGGCCTGGACCAGGTTCCAGAAGACCGCTGCAGTCTTCGGTAGGAGGCCGCCTGACAAGGGCTTGACCGTCTGGGGAAAGCCGCGGAGGAAGGCTTCAAAGGCCCGCGCTGGGGAAGTGGGGGCGACCGTCTGGGAGAACCATGCGGGGATGCTCCCCTTCTTGAGTTGCCTACCCCACACGTAGTGGTAGGAGAGTTCCAGATCGTCGCCCCGGCGCCGGGGGTCGACCTGGACCAGCAGGGTACGGGGCTGCCCGCGGAATGGCTCCAGATCCGTCGGAACTTCGGTCACGGTGGTCAGCGCAAACCCGCCGCAAAGCTCGAGGTGGTCCTGGATCAGGGCCCCGATGGCCCGTTCCTGGGCCGGTTCAAGACCACTGTCACGGCGGGAGGAGGGGGGGGTGATGAGCAACACCTTCACCGGGGACTGGACCCCCATGTGCGCCAGCACCCACGCGAGACCGCTTCCACCGGCGAGGAGCAGGAGGAAGGCGAGTCCCAGAAGCAGGATCCGGCGGCGGGGGGTCGGCTGATGCATGACGTCCCAGAATAGAACATCCCTGTGCGAATCCCTTCGCCGGGAACTAGATCCCGAACTCGGACGGGGTGAATTGAGCCTGGAGCAGGCCCTGCCGTTCCTCCAGGTGTTGGATCAGCGCATTCCAGCGGGCACTGCCGCGCACCGGGGCCAGGAAGGGGCTCTCCCGGTACCAACGCGTACAGCCGAAGCCTTGGCTGAACGCCTGTCCCGCCAGGTTCACAGCCTGGTTGGGGTCTCCCAGGAGGGCCGCAGCCTCGGCCATCTTGAAGGTGAACTCCCCGTCGGGAACCCTCAGGCCCACCCGCTCACCATCGAGGCGTCGCAACCGTTCGGCGCCAAGTCCAGGGTGGCCCTCGGCGATGGCTTCGTAAATACCCGCCAGTTGATGAAACTGGGCGAACCCGTCCGGAAGGGCCTGGGCTCGGCCGAACCAGTAGCGGGCTGTGCCCCTGTCCCCCCGCAGCAGGGCCACATAGCCGCGATAGAAGAGCACCACCGAGTTCCGGGGATCCCCGGGGTGCTCCGCGAGCCCGGCCTCGAAATGCGCCAGGTCACCGAGGTATAGATAGGCGTTCTCCGTGGCATTGGGCTGAAGGTCAGCGAAGACGAGTTGGTCCCTGCGCGCCAGGGCGCGCAGGGCCAGGTCCAGCAGCCCGGCGCAGCGGGCGGCGTAGGCGAGACCAGTGTAGAGCGTGGGGTTCTGGGGGTGGGCACGGAGGCTCTTCTGCAAAACCTGGAGGGCCTCCCGCTGTTCGCCCGCATCAATCTTGAGCTGGGCGAGGAGGTAGCCGCATTGGGGGTGACCGGGTACCAGGTCCAGGGCGATCCGGAAGTACCGTTCCGCCTCGACTTGCCCCTGGGGGTGACCTTGGGGGTCGATCAGGAGCCGCCGGTAGAGCAGGTCCCCGCGCGTCATCCAGGCCGTCGCACACTGCGGGTCGGCCTCGACCACCCGGCGAGCCTGCTCCATGGCCGCCGGGAGTCGGGCATTCTGGCGATGCCAACCCATGGCCAAGAGCATCCCCCAGAAAGCCCCGGGGTCCGCGGGGAGGAGGCGGTCCCCGGGGCCCCCGGAAGACACCTTGAAGGGCAGGCTGGCCCGCAGGCTACCAAAGACCTCCCGGGGCGATCGGGCGGAGATTTCGGTGACCCTCCAGGCGGCCACTCCGCGGGAGCGCAGGGCATCGACCCGCGCCACGCGGTGGGTGAGAGACAGGCGGTCCCCCTTTCTCGCCGGCGACATTTCCAGGACCAGGGTGGCACCGGGCATGCGGGCGAGGTGTTCCGGGCTCGGCGGGCGCGCCAGCCGCGTGAGGGACACCGAGGCCAGGGTCTCCAGATCGTAGGCCACCAGATCCCGAAAGGCGCGACGCAGGTCCGGATCCAGGCCGTCCGGCTCCGCGCCGTCCGACTCGACGAGGATGACCTGGGTGGGCCCCCCGACGCCAAAACCATGCAGCACCCAGGCCACCCCCACCCCCACTGCCAGCAGTGCGACCAGAACCCACACCACCCCGACCGGAAAGCGGCGGGAGTTCAAGGAATCGGAACGATCCGCCATAGGCTGACTCGATGGAAGGGTGTGGCCCAAGGTACTCCATCCCGCTCGGTTCTGGGGGGCAGTCCCCCCCACCTGACCCCATAATCCTCCAGGGAGCCTCCATGATCCGTGCCGCCCTGCTCGCCCAGTTGGCCCTTGCCTTGGCCGCCCAGACTGCTCCCAAGCCGCCCCGGCCCACCGAGGAGGGCACCATCCAGCGATTCCGGGCCCACGCCAAGCCCCGCCCGGTGGCCCCGGCAGCCCCCCTGAGCGCCGAGGAGCGGAACACCATCTGGCGGTTCAAGGAGGCCAAGCCCAGCGTGGTGTACGTGTCGGCCATCCTGAGGGGCCAGGATCCCACGACGCAAGATGCCACGAAGATCCCCACGGGTTCCGGCACGGGCTTCGTGTGGGATGATTGGGGCCACATCGTCACCAACCACCACGTCATCAGCGCAGAAGTGAACGGCAAACTCTTCGCCGATGTGGAGGAGGTGGAAATCACCCTCGCCGACGGCAAGGCCTACAAGGGCCGGGTCATCGGCTCCAGCTTCGCGTTCGACATCACGGTCATCCAGGCCTTTGCCCCGCTCGAAGCCATGCGACCCATCGCCATCGGACGCAGTTCGGACCTGCGGGTGGGGCAGACCGTCCTGGCCATTGGCAACCCCTTCGGCCTCGACCATTCCCTCACCTGCGGTGTCATCTCCGCCCTGGGCCGCGAGATCAACACCGGCTACAACACGTGGATCCTCAACTCGATCCAGACCGACGCCGCCATCAACCCCGGCAATTCAGGGGGTCCCCTCCTGGACCGCGGGGGGCGGCTCATCGGCATGAACACCAGCATCGTGGCCACCAAGGGCGAAGGTTCCGTGGGTGTGGGCTTTGCCCTACCCGTGGATACCTTGAACAAGGTGGTGCCCTGGCTCATCGCCCGGGGGGCCCTGCAACCGCCCCGCATGGGCTTCGGCGTGCTCCCCGGTGCCCAGGCCCTGCATGTCTTTGGCGTCACCCGAGGCCTGGTGCTGCTTGACGTGGTGGCCGACTCGCCCGCCGCCCAGGCTGGCTTGCGGGGCGTCGAACTGGACGCAGCTGGAAACATTCGCGCCATCGGTGACGTCATTCTCGGCTATCAGGGCAGCCCCATTGAAAGCGAGGGTCAGCTCATGGCCAAGTTGGAAATCGAACCTCCCACGGACGAGATCGTCTTTGACGTGCTCCGGGACGGAAAGATGATCAAGGTGACGCTGCACCTCAAGGAGTCGAAGGCCAAAGCGACACCTGCCAACATCTGAAAGGGTCCGTAACGAAACAACCAGGGCAATTCTGGCCATTTCATACGGACCCTTAGGCCCTTTTCGCCCGCGAGACGGAGGGTTGTGTGGCTAGTTCGGCCTACTTCCGGGCGCCCACCTGGATCATGGGGGTGGCACCGCCCATGGGGGTGATGATCAGGTTGCCCTTGGCGCCGATATCTTTCAGGGCCTGGATGCGCTGGTACTCGATGATCTGGGGCGTGAGACTCGCGCTGACGATCTGCTGGGCCTTGGCCTGGCCTTCGGCCTCGATGCGCTTGCGCTCGGCTTCCTGCTTTTCCTTCTGCAACACGAAGGCCATCTTCTGGGCATCCTGATCCGCAGCAATCTTGTCGTTGATGGCCTTGGTGATCTGGTCGGGCAGCAGCACATTGCGCAGCAGCACCTGTTCCATGGTAATGCCGCGCTCCTTGAAAGCCGTGGTGAGGGTCTTTGTCACGTTCTCCACGAAGCCCAGACGGTGAGTGGTGTAGAGCTCAGTGGCCGTCAGGCCGGCAGCGGCGTCGCGCAGCGATGTGCGGATCTGGCTGCGGAGGATCTGGCCCTCCACGTCCGTGCCGATCTTCTCGTAGATCTTGGCGCAGCGGTCCTGGTCCAGGTGGTAGAAGACCGTGGCATCCAGCTTGACCGTGAGGCCGTCGGACGTGATGACGGGAATGGAATCGTCGCCCCGTTTCTGGCCTTCATCCGCCACACCGGACATGGTGTAGTTCCGGGTGCGGACCTCCAACTCCACGATTTGGGAAAACGGGTTGATGAAGTGCAAGCCTGCGGGCAGCACCTGCTCCCGCACCGTGCCGAACAGCACCACCACGCCCGCCTGACCCGGCGGCACGATCACGGCCATCGACGCGAGCAGGACCAGGACACCCAGGGCCAGCCCAGCCCATTGGAGGATGACCAGCCGCTGCGAAAGCGGGAAGCCCACCTTGGTTTTGGCGCGCCAGGCCAGGGCACCGGCGAGCAGAAGTAGGATTGCAATCAGGACCATGGGTCCCTCCGGGGGAGCAGGTGACTTCCGCCTAATGGGGGTGGTGTTCGTCGACCACGGCGGGCGGGATGATCGCCTTGGCGGGACGGGCCTTGGGATCCAGGAACCGCAGCGGGACCTTCAAGGGTTCCGCCATGGAGGAGCACTGGACCTCCAGCATAGCCTCGGGCGTGGTTCCCGTGCGCCGGATCCGCAGCACCTGCCGGGAGGACTCAGGCCCGGGGGTGTCCAGCAACTGGAAGCCCTTTCCGTGGACTTCTGCCGAGAGGATGCGGAAGGGCTTGCCATCCCGCGCGGTCAGTTCGAGCCCCAGCAGCGTGGTCTTCAGATCGCTGAAGACCACCCGCGAAGGCACGGGCACCACCGGCGTGGCGAGGCGCCAGTCCAGATAGAGCGTGAACAGCGGCTGCTTCGGCCCATTGGTGGCAACTTTCAGCACTTCGAGCCCCGCCGTGGTGCCGGGGCTGAGGCGATTCGGGTGGAGCGTGAGGCGCAGGTCGGCGGAGGGGCCCTCGTGGACCAGTTCGGTGGTGAGATGGACCGGAACCTCCCCGGCCAGGGTCAGCTTGAGGGGATCACCCCCCTCGCGCAGAAACCGGAAGTGGATCTCGGGGCTTTCGTGGGGCGCCACCTCCCCCAAGCTCTTCCGGGCGCTGTCCACGGTCACCTCGGGGCGCACCGCCATGTCGTAGCGCAGGATGTACTGGGGCTGGGAGGGATCATCCGTCCCCAGGCGCAGGGCGCCCTTGATGAAACCCTCCAGGCCCGTGGGATCGACCTTGATCCGCAGCATCCGGACTTCGCCGGGCTTCATGGCCTCGGACAGCTGGGCCTCATCGAGACTGAGGCCCAGGGACAGGTCCAGCAGGCGGAACGTGAAGGGCCGGTCATGGAGGCTGCGAATCCCGAAGAGGGCTTCGCGAACCTCCCGCGGACCGACGCTCCCGAGATGCACTGGGAAGGGCGTGGTCAGCGCGATGCGGGCGAGCGCCACAGGATCCGGCTTGGCGGCCAGGGTCACCGCTGGCGGCGGTGCCGGTGCAGGTGCGGGGGTCTGGAGCAGGAGGAGGACGGCAAGGATGGGCATGGGAGGTCCATTGTGCCGTGAGGCGGTGGGGAAGCCGAATTGTTAATTGTTGTTAAGATCGCTGATTTTACCTCGCGTTCACGGGTTTCCCGGGTGGAATGGAGATTCCCAATCCCCCTTCGTGAGGTGTTCATGCTCCGCTTTCGCACCACGCTCTGCCTCCTCCTGGCAGCCTCCGCCCTGGTCGCCCAGGGGGCCGGCAAGAAGGTCCTCTTCAACCACACCAAACACGAGGATGGTGGGGTCAGCGCCGAATGGGTGATCTGCTCGGCCAGCGAACCCAATCCCTCGCCCGCCAACCCCGTCTCCGAGGCCGACTGGAATGGCGGCATCAGCGGCTGGGCCTTCGACCTCTACAAGCAGGGCTACATGGTCCAGACCCTGCCCCCCAGCGGGCGCATCACCTACGGGGACGCCACCAATACCCAGGATCTGTCGAACTATGCGGCCTACATCCTGCCCGAGTGCTACGTCTACTTCACGGCCGCGGAAAAGCAGGCCATCTACACCTACGTGCAGAACGGCGGCGGCCTGTTCGTCGTCGGGAACCATGTCGGGGCCACGCGGGTCACGAGCTCTGTCCCCGGTAGCACCGACGCCTACACCGTCTTCAACGATCTGGTGATGGTCAACGGGGGCAACCCCTACGGCTTCACCTTCGTCCCGGGCCATGGCCCTGGCGATGCCCTGGCCAACACCACCAGCACCGTCTTCGCCACCGGCACCAGCCCGGCGGAGCAGGCCATCGTCCACGGGGCCAATGGCACCCTGAGCCTGATGGACTTCCACAGTTTTTCGTACCTATCCCCCAACACCGCCCAGAACCCCAACGTCAAGGAGATCCTCCACACCGGGATTGCGGCCGACACCGGCAGTTTCATTGTGACCACCACCATCGGCGCGGGCCGCGTCGTCGCCGTCAGCGACAGTTCTCCTTCCGATGACGGCACCACCACCACCGCCGGCAAGACCCTCCACAACAGCTACACCATCAACAGCAACCGGGCCTTCTTCCTCAACGCCACCGCCTACCTTGCGAGCGGCTCCACGCCGACCGCGCCCACACCCGTGGTGAGCATCCTGTCCCCGGCCACGAACACCACCATCACCGCTGGAGGCTCCGTCAGCTTCCAGGGCAGCGCCACCATCGCGGACAACAGCACCCTGAGCTATGCCTGGGCCTTCGGCGATGCCACCTCGGCCGCCGTGCTGGGACCCGTCAGCCACACCTACGGCACGGCTGGCTCCTACACCGCCACCTTCACGGCCACCAGCAACCAGGGCAAGGCGGCCTCCGCCACCCGCACGATCACCGTCAACCCGGCCTCCCTCACCATCAATGCCAGCGCCGGGGCCAATGGCACCATCACCCCCTCCGGCGCCATCAGCGTCGCCAGCGGGGCCAGCCAGGCCTTCACCGTCACCCCCAACGTCGGCTACACCATCGCCAGCGTGACGGTGGACGGCGTGAACCAGGGCGGCATCAGCACCTACACCTTCACCAACGTCACGGCGGGTCACACCATCAGTGCCACCTTCGCCGCCAGCGCCGGCAGCAGCTTCTCGGAGACCTTCAACACCGGCACCAAGGGCGCCTATGCCACCGGTACCGTGGCCCTCGCCACCGGCACCTGGACGCTGAACGACGCCTTGCTCGGCACCTCCACCAGCGATCCAAAGAACGGCGCCCAGAGCGTGCGCGTGCGCAACAGCGGCAAGGTGACCATGGGCTTCAACTTCGCCACGGGCGCCAAGACAGTGTCGATCAAGCATGCCAAGTACGGCACGGATGGCAACTCCACCTGGAGCCTCTGGTCCTCCACCAACGGCGGCAGCACGTGGACCCAGTCCGGGACCGACGTGACCACCTCCTCCACAACCTTGGCCACGGCCACCTTCACGGTGAACGTCGCCGGTGCCATCCGCTTCGAACTCCGCAAGACCGACGGCAGCGCGAACCGCGTCAACTTCGACGACTTCACCATCTCGGGCTACTGATCACCCGGGTCACCATGGGAACCCCGGGCCTCGGCCCGGGGTTTTTCGTTAGGGGCCGTTACGGAATAACCTTGGTTGAATTCGCCCTTCCGTTTTGGCCCCTTTTGCCGTTCTCGCCATTTTCGAGAAGGGTTGTTTTATGACGACGGCTTATGCTTCGGCTAGGCAGAGCCCTCGGAGCATGACCATGATCACCCGCGACTTCCACACCGCCGCCAAGCGCGACATCTACCGCATCCTCTCCAGCCTGGTGATCCCGCGGCCCATCGCGTGGATCAGTACCGTGGACGGAGCGGGCCGCGTGAACCTGGCCCCCTTCAGCAGCTTCATGGGGATCTTCGGGCCGCCCATGCTGGCAGTCACCCTCGGCCGGCGCCGGGATGGTTCCCTGAAGGACACCCACCGCAACCTCAAGGAACGCGGCGAGGCCGTGGTCCATCTGGCGGATCTGCCTTTGCTGGGCGCCCTCCACGCCAGCGCCGCCGAGGTGGAGCCAGACATCAGCGAAGTCGAGCGCCTCGGCCTGGCCACGGAACCTTCCCTGCACATCGCGCCCCCCCGGTTGAAGGACGCCCCCGTGGCCCTGGAGTGCCGCTTGAATCGCGAACTGGAATTGGGCCCCGGCAGCACCCTCATCCTGCTGGACGTCCTGACAGCCCACGCCGCTGAGCGCATCTGGAACTCCGAAGCCGATTGCGCGGACGCCAGCCTGTGGACCCCGATCTCGCGCCTCGCGTCCGTGGCAGGGCCCAACTACGGCGCCCTGGGGGAGACGTTCCGCCTGGGCGTCTCCGAACTGCCCTGATTAGTCCTCGTCCGGTTCCACGAAGAGGTTCTGGATCTGGGGGAACCGCGCCTTCAGGTTCCGTTCCAGGGCATTGATGGCCTCCACCAGGGCGGCCCCGCTGGGCTGGTCGTGGAACTTCACCTGGAGGGCCACCATCAGGCGGTCGCTGCCCACGATCACGGCCAGGAGGTTGAGCACGCGCGCCACAGCGGGGTCCTCCTCCACGGCGGCCCGCATGGCGGAACGGAGGGCCAGGGGGGGCGCTTCGTTCATGAGGAGGCTGGTCATTTTCATTCCCACGAAGCCCGCCACGGCGATGAGCAGGAGGCCGATGGCCACGCTGCCGACGCCGTCCCAGACGGGGTTGCCCGTCAGCAGCGTGAGGAGGACGGCCACCAACGCAAAGACCAGGCCCAGCAGGGCGGCGAGGTCCTCCGCCAGCACCACCACCAGTTCGGTGTGGCTGGACCGCCGGAGGTAACGCAGCAGCGACTGACTCCGGCGCTCCCGCGCCGACGCCACCAGCGCGCCGCGGAGGGACCAGCCTTCCAGGGCGATGGCAAAAATGAGTAGGCCGATCGCCCAGGCCAGCTGGTGGGGCTGCTCGGGATGCCGGATTTTGTGGAGGCCCTCCACCAGAGAGAACAGGCCCCCCATGCTGAACAGCAGCAGGGCCACCAGGAAACTGGCCATGAAGGCCGCCTGGCCATGGCCCAAGGGGTGCTTGGGGCCTGCGGGCCGGGCCCCCTGGCGCAGGCCGATGAAGAGCAAAACCTGGTTGGCACAATCGGCGGTGGAATGGATGGCCTCCGTGAGGAGGCTTGAGCTGCCCGTCAGGAAGAACACGCCGAACTTGGAGACGGCGATGCCGCCGTTGGCGGCCAAGGCAAGGGCGACTGCGCGTGCGGAACCGGAGGACATGGGAACAGGTTACAGTCTGGAGTCTGGAGGTACGGATCCCTGTTGCGGCCGCTGGCCGCGTCCATTTTTGCCTTTGGGCTCGGCGGCCCGGATGGGTCGCGGTCCTATCAAACAGAAGCGAGGCGCGAAGCGGCGCCTCAGAAAGCAGTACCTCCAGACTCCGGACTGCCCCTCACTCCCGGCGCTGGACCCAGGCGGGGTCGTACCTGCCTTCGGCGGTGCGCGGCTCGGTGGCGACGGTCACCTGCTCTACGCCCATCGTCCGCAGGGCCGACTGGAGCGCCTCGATGCGTTGCTTCTGGAGGACCGGACTGAGGGCCTTGGCCGTGGGTATCTGCAGGGTCCAGCGGCCCCCGGAACCCCAATCCTGGACCCAGGCCTCCAGCTTCGTCAGGCCCGCCAGGCTGAGGTCCCCCCGCTGCGGCAGGAAGAACAACAAGCCCTCGCGCGGGGGGGCTTCGGGGGTCGCCCGCGGGGCAGGTATGGATGGCAGGGGCTCGGCATCCAAGGACGGGGCCAGGGGAATGCGCCTCATCTCCTCTCGGAGGGCGAGGTCCCCCTTCATGGGGTAGGTGGCTACCAAGGGTTCGAAGTGCGCCTCGGACCGGTCACTGTGGACCTCGGTCAGGCGCAGGTGTCCCAGGACCACCACCTCCCCGGTGCCCTTCACGATGAGGCGGTCCCCCACCCGCAGCCCGCGGCTCTGACCCCCATCCAGACAATAGATCCGGTCGGCCGCCTCATAGGGGGGCTGCCCCCGGCGCTCCACGGCCATGATGTGCAGGGGGACCTGGGCGCCCAGGGCGCCGGTGAAACCGCAACAGAGAAGGAGCCACCGCATGGTGTCTCATCGGCAACTGGCGGCGCTGTCCCTTAGAACGGTCTGACGCCCAGTTCCCTCAACAGGTCGCCCAACAGGTACAGCGACCCGGTCACCAGTCGCGGGGCCTCCACCTGGGCCCGAAGGTGGGCCGCAGCCTCGGCCACGGTGAGCATGGGGGCCTCGAGGCCCCAGGCCTCCCCAAGCGCCTGAGCCGTCGCGTATCGGGGGGCGTCCCCTTGCACGAAGGTCACCGACAGCGGACGCATCCGCTTCAACTCCCGGGCCAAGCCGCCCAGGTCCTTGTCGCCCATGGCGCCGAAGTACAGGTGGGGTCGGACACCGCAGGCCAGGGCGTGGTCGGCCAGCACCCGGGCCCCTTCGGGATTGTGGGCGCCGTCCATCCATACCCCTTTCAGACTCGGGACCTTCCAGATCCGGCCGGGCCAGTGCGTCGCGGCCACCCCGGCCCAGAGGTGGTCGTCGGGGATGGGGAACCCCAGATCCTGGAGCTGGCGCACCGCCTCGAAGGCCGTGGCCAGGTTGTCCAACTGGTGGAGACCCGCGAGGTTCACCCGCTTCCCATGCACCCGCGAATGGTCCCAGCGGATGTCTGCAGGTCCCAGGCGCGGCGCGGGATGCAGGGTGGGCGCGCAGGGAAGCAGGGGGCGGATCCAGTCGGGATCGAGGGACGGCCCCAGGACGAGGGGCCGTCCATCCCGGGCGGTGCAAAGCTTCTCCCGGGCGATGGCCTCCCGGGTGTCGCCGAGGTAGTGCTGATGGTCCAGACCCACGCTGGTGAGCACCGTGAGGATGGGATCCGTGGCATTGGTGGCATCCCAGCGCCCCCCCATGCCCACCTCCACCAGGGCCACCTCCACACCGGTCATCCGGAAGGCAGACAGGGCGGCGGCAATCATCAATTCGAAGTAGGTGGCATGGAGGCCCGCCGCTTCCTCGGCCTCGAAGACTTCGCTCAATAGCAGCTCCAGGGCCCCCTCGCCGATGGGTTCGCCGTCCACCCATACGCGTTCGGCCATATCCACCAGGTGCGGCGAGGTGGTCCAGCCCACCACGAAGCCTGCGGCCTTGAGCATGTGCGCGAGAAAAGCGCCGGTGCTGCCTTTGCCGTTGGTTCCGGCGATGAGGATCACCGGAAAGCCTGCGTCGGGTCGCCCCAGCCCCTCCACCAGGGCCTGGATGTTCTCCAGGCCGAACTTGATGCCGAAGTGACCCCGCTCCTGGAGGCGCGGGATGAAGACGGGCTTGAAGTCGCCGTTCACCTAGGCGACGGCGTCATCCACGCCAGGGAGGCGGCGATGAAATCCTTGAGGTGGTCCCGGGTGACCACCTTGTCCACCATGCCGTGGGCCTGGAGGAACTCGGACCGCTGGAAGCCTTCGGGCAGACTCTGCTTGATGGTCTGCTCGATCACGCGCGGCCCGGCGAACCCGATCAGGGCCTTGGGTTCGGCGATGTTGAGGTCGCCCAGCATGGCGTAGCTAGCGCTGACCCCACCGGTGGTGGGATCGGTCAGGATGCTGAGGTAGGGCAGGCCCGCCTTGTCGAGCTTGGCCAGGGCCGCACTCACCTTGGCCATCTGCATGAGCGACAGGGTGCCCTCCTGCATGCGGGCGCCGCCGCTGCAGCTAACGATCAGGAAGGCGCACTGCTTTTCCAGGGCCCTCTCGATGCCCAGGCGCAGCTTCTCGCCCACCACGCTGCCCATGCTGGCGGCCAGGAAATCGAAGTTCATGATGGCGGCCACCACGGCATGGCCCGATAGCGTGCCCTCCACCACGACCACGGCGTCCTCGGTCTCCCCGGCCAGTTCCAGCCGCTTCAGCTGATCCTTGTAGCTCTTCATGGCCACGAAGCCCAGGGGGTCGGCGCTGCGCAAGCGGCTGAACAGGGTCTTCCAGCCCTCGTCCATGAGGTTCTCAAGCCGCTCGGCCACGCCGATGCGAAAGTGGTAGCCACACTTGGGGCAGACATTGTGGGTGTTGACCAATTCCTTGCGGTAGATCAACTCCTTGCAGGCTTCGCACTTGATCCAGAGGCCTTCGGGTACCCGGACGGTCTTTTCCTCGACAGCGGTCTTCTGTTGGCGCTTCTTGACGAACCAGGACGACATGACAACTCCTACCGGCGCTTGGCCGGACCGCTCTTGAGGGCTTCGAAGAGCCGGTCTAGCTCACCCTCGCTGCCGTAGTGCATCACCAGGGAGCCGGCCTTCCCCTTGGCCTTGATCTCCACGCGGGTGCCCCAGGACTGGGTGAGTTCCTCAGCGGCGGCCCTGATGAATAACTCCTGGGGATGTTTCTTCTTGCCCTTGGTCTTGATCTGCTTCTGGAGCTGCTGGATGCGGGCCTCCAGGGCGCGCACACTCAGCTGCTGCGCCACCACCTCCTGGGCCAGCTGTTCCTGGAGGCGTGGATCGGATACGCCGAGCAACACCTTGGCATGTCCGGTGCTGAGGCGGCCGTAGGCCACGTCTGCCTTCAACTCGGTGGAGAGGCGCAGCAGGCGCAGGGTGTTAGCCACCTGAGGCCGGGACTTGCCCACGCGGTCGGCCACCTGCTCCTGGGTAAGGCGGAGGTGCTCGCCCAGTTGCCAGTAGGCCGTGGCCTCCTCGATGGGGTTCAACTCCTGCCGTTGGATGTTTTCCACCAGGGCGAATTCCAGCAGGCGGTCGTCCGGGACCTCCTTGATCACCACGGGCACCATGGCAATTCCGGCCAGGCGAGCTGCCCGCCAACGTCGCTCACCGGCGATAATCTCGAACAGTTTTCCCACCTTGCGGACGACGATGGGCTGGACCATGCCATGCAGCTTCAGACTTTCCGCCAGTTCCGCGAGGGCGGTTGGGTCGAAGTGGGTGCGCGGCTGCGCCCGGTTGGGCACCAGGCTGCCCAGGGGCAACTCGCGTTGGGCGGTGTCCTCGGGCGCCAATTGGCTCATGAGCGAGGTCAGTCCCCGACCCAGGGCCGGGCGCTTCAATGGGATCGTCATCAGGCTTCCCTCCTCGCGGGAATCTCGAGGTCCAACCACTCCCTTGCGAGACTGAGGTAGGCCTGGGCGCCCTTGGAGCGCAGATCGTAGAAGGCCACGGGTCGGCCATGACTGGGCGCCTCGGCGAGCCGGATGTTCCGGGGAATCATGGTCTGGAAGACCTTGCCGGGAAAGGCCTGGCGGACCTCGGCGGCCACGGCCGCGCCCAGGTTGGTGCGTTCCTCCGCCATGGTCAGCAGGATGCCGCCCAGCTTGAGGCGGGGATTCGGGCCGGCCTGGATGCGGCGCAGTGTTTCGGTCAGTTCCGCCAGCCCGTCCAGGGCGAAGAACTCGCAGGGCATGGGCACGATGACCTCGTCCGCCGCCGTGAGGGCGTTGAGGGTGATCATGCCCAGGCTGGGTGGTGGGTCGATGAGGATGTAATCGTAGCGACCGATGAGCGGGGCGAGCGCCAGCTTGAGCACCTGCAGTTGGGGCAGTTCGAACAGCTCGAACTCCATCTGCGCCAGGTCCTTGCCGGCGGGAATCACCTGCAGCATCGGCACTTCCGTACTGAGCACCAGAGCTTCTGCCGGGGCGCCCTTCATCAGAGCGTAGGCTCCGGCTCGGTGGTCCGGCTTGGGGAACCCGAGACCGGTGGTGCTGTGGCCCTGGGGATCGAAGTCCACCAGTAGGACCATCTTCTCCATCATGGCCAGCGACGCGGCGAGGTTGATGGCTGTGGTCGTCTTGCCCACGCCCCCCTTTTGGTTCGCCAGTACTACCACCCGCGCGTGCATCAGGCGGCCCTCATCATCGCGCAGGCGCTGGTTAAACCACGCATCTTGGCATCCCTTCGGGTGTGGAACATGCCAGTCTAACAGGTCGGGTTCCACGGCGAAGAGACGGGCTGATCAGCGGTGCAGCCTATGCAGTAAAAAGGGATCCGGCTGCACGAGGCCGAGCCGGTGGACCGGGCCGGACAGCCATAAGTCCCGCCAGGCGCCCGCCTGATCCAAGGCGAGGCTGACCGTCACCACCCCGCCACCGGCCGTGTGGAGGTGCCAGGTCGAGATGCCTTCGGTGCGGGCCAACCAGGCTGCGGCGACGGCACTCCCCGTGCCGCAGCAGAGGGTCTCTCCCTCGACGCCGCGCTCCCAGGAACGAATGCGGGCTTCGCCCGGTGCGAGGACTTCAATCACGTTCACATTGGTGCCACCGGCGACGGCGGCGTGGTGGCGAAGGGGCGGGGCGAAGACAGGAAGGTCCACCTCGGCCACCGACGGAACCCGCAGCACCAACTGGGGATTCCCGATCCACCCGAAGCCCGAAGGCTGCGCCGTGGACATGGGGACCACGCGCAATCCGAAACCTTCGCCCTCCGGCATTCGGATGCCCACCTCATCTCCGTCGCGACGGAGCAGGATGCGCTCGCCGCTGGAGACCGCTTCCACCAGCGGCCCCGCCGGGGCTCCCAGAATACAGAGGGCCGCCCTACTACCGTTGGAACAGAAAGACTTGGACCCATCCGTATCCCAGTGCTCCAGTCCCCATGGTTCCACGCCTGGCCTTTGCATCAAAAAAAGGCCATCTAAACCAAATCCGCTGCCCCTTGGGCATAGAATTTTTGCGTAATCCTCACCAGAACAATCTTTAGCCTCATCGGCCCAGAGATAGCCGAAGACATTGCCCGAGGCAGCCGCGAGGTGGAGGTCCAAGCTACCGCTCCCGGTTTCGGAAGGTATAGACGGTCTCTCCCTTGCGCGCATAGCCCTGCCGGCGGGCCAGAGCCTCCATCAGTTCGGGATCCTTCGCCGCCAGGCGCTGAACCTCGTCCAGCAGTTCGCGGTTGCGCCGGTTCAGCTCCATCAGCCGGGTGCGGGCGGTGGCCAACTCGGCTTCGCGCTTGCGCAGTTCGGGCAGGCCCCCTTGGGAGAAGAGCATGGCCATCAGGGACAGGAGCCCCGAGGCTCCCAGGACGCCCCACAAGGTGGAGGACTTCAGGAGCCAGTTGGCGTTCATGCCGGTATATCTCCTAGCTGAGGCGGGATCCGAAGGCCTCTCGGCCCGCGTAGCGGGCGGCGGCGCCCAGTTCCCATTCGATCTGGAGCAGGCGGTTGTACTTGGCGACCCGGTCCGTGCGGCAGGGTGCGCCGGTCTTGATCTGGCCGGCACCGGTGGCCACAGCCAGGTCCGCGATGAAGCTGTCCTCGGTTTCGCCGCTGCGGTGGCTGATGATGGCCCGGTACCCGGCCTTATGGGCCATCTCCACGGCCTGGAGGGTCTCGGTGACCGTTCCGATCTGGTTCAACTTGATGAGGATGGCGTTGGCGACGCCCTCCTTGATGCCCTTGGCCAGGATGGCGGGGTTGGTCACGAAGAGGTCGTCGCCCACCAGCTGGGTCTTAACGCCCATGGCGTCCGTCTGGACCTTCCAGCCCTTCCAGTCGCCTTCGGCGAAGCCGTCCTCGATAGAAATGATGGGGTGCCGGGAGACCAGGCCTTCGTAGTAGGCCACCAGCTGTGCCGGCGTCTTCTGGGTTCCGTCCAGGGTATAAGCCTTGCCGTTGTGGAATTCGCTGGCCGCGCAGTCCATACCCAGGAAGACATCCTTCCCGAGCTTGTAGCCCGCCTTCTTGACGGCTTCCCCGATGAGGTCCAAGGCCTCCTCGTTGGAGCCCAGGTTGGGGGCAAAGCCACCTTCGTCACCGACTCCAGTGGCCAGCTTGCGGGCCTTCAGGACGCCCTTCAGGGCATGGTAGACCTCGGTTCCCCAGCGGAGGGCCTCCCGGAAGGTCGGGGCGCCTACAGGCAGCACCATGAACTCCTGGATGTCCACGTTGTTATCCGCGTGGGCCCCGCCGTTAAGGATGTTCATCATGGGCACCGGGAGGAGGCGCGCCGAAGCGCCGCCCAGGTAGCGATAGAGGGGCGTCCGCGAGGCCCGGGACGCGGCATCGGCCAGGGCCATGGACACCCCCAGGATGGCGTTGGCGCCCAAGCGGCCCTTGTTCTCGGTTCCGTCCAGGTCGCACATCAGTTCGTCGAGCTCGGCCTGCTGGAAGGGGTCCATGCCCTGCAGCGCCTCAGCCAACTCAATGTTGATGGCGTCCACGGCACCCAGGACGCCCTTGCCGAGGTAGCGCTTCTTGTCGCCGTCGCGGCGCTCAAGGGCCTCGCGGCTTCCCGTGGAGGCGCCGGAAGGAACGATGGCCTGACCGGCCGTCCCGTCGGAAAGGGTCACCCGAGCCAGCACGGTGGGGTTTCCACGGCTGTCGAGTACTTCGAGGGCAGAGACACGATCGATTATGTTCATGGTATCACCCAGCTCAGAGAGGCGCGCCAGCGCGCCCCTCTGATCTTAGCCAGGTTGTGTGAGCAGGTTGGACCTACTTCTTGACGGCCTTCTTCACGACCTTCTTGGCGACCGGCTTCTTGGCGGCGGCCTTCTTCGGCGCGGCCTTCTTCACGGCCTTCTTGACGGCCGGCTTCTTGGCGGCGGCTTTCTTAACCGCGGGCTTCTTGGCGGCAGCCTTCTTCTTCGGGGCGGCCTTTTTCGCCGGCTTCTTGGCGGCGACGGGTTCGGTGGTGGCGACCAGGTTGGTCAGTTCGGCCATGGGTGGCTCCTTTACGCCCTTTTGGGCGGGGTTGGAAGGGGTCGTGCGGGAAGATGGCTTGCCCATAGCATTTTTTGTGCCAGGTTGGGCCGTTTCTTTCCGCGGGGAGGATACGCTATCCTTGGCCGCAGGAGCAGCCGTGGGGGCTAGCGCCGCGTCAGCGGCAGAGCCGGTCTTGCCCTTGGGCTTCGCGGCTTTTTTCGGTGGCTCCACACCTGCCAGGATCTGGGCCAGGCGCTTGCCGGGATAGTAGTCGTCGAGGAGGGCATCGCCGATCACGAGGCCATGGACGCCCAGGGCCTCCATCTGCTTGATCTGGTCCAGCCGGTGGATGCCACCCTCAACCAATTTTAGGCAACTCTTGGGTATTTTCTTGACCAGGGCCACCGCCTTGTCCCAGGAGGCTTCCCAGGTATCCAGGTTCCGGCCCACGGCGGAAATGATGTCGGCACCCGCCTCTACCGCGCGCTGGAGTTCAGCCTCTGAAGTGACCTCCACCACTACGTCTAGCCCCTTACTGATGGCGAACTTCAGGAGGGTTTGCAGGCGATCCTGGGTCAGCAGGGCGGGCATGAGGTAGATGGCGTCAGCCCCAAGAATTTTGCTCTCCTCGACCTGGTACTCCTCGAAGATGAATTCCCTGCGGACCAGGGGCACTTTCACCTGGGCGCGGACTTCGGAAAGGTGCTTGTCCTCGCCGAAATAGAGGAACTTGTCGGTGGCCACAGACAGGGCCCGGGCCCCGTTTTCGACCAGACTCTTAGCATGGGTGGACCCCTTGTAGGCCTCACGGACCTGCCCGCGGCCGGGATCCCCCCCTGCAACTTCACCCAAGATGGTGATTCCAGGCTGGCTGAGCTCTTCTTTCAAGGAATGGTGACCCTTGTAGCCGTCCTTCACCGCCACAGGGCCCCTCTGCTTCTTGATTTCCACATCAAGGGCCTTGAAGATGGCTACTTTCTTTAGCATTTCCCACGCTCCAAATCTCACATACCCCACTGCTGGCCCTATGAGGAAGATGATCGGTCCTTTTCCCTCTGATTCAACATGAAAACAGCGATTTCGATGAGGTCAATAGAGAAAAACAAAAAATCTTCATTTTTTTTGACGCTACCTCACCACCTGCTCCCCATTCATTTCTGGTTCAGCCGGATCGACACTGCGCGACACTTGATGAATCCGATGCGAGGTGCGCCATGACCGTTCACGTGCTCGACCACCCACTCGTTCACCACAAGATGTCCCTCATCCGCGATCGCAAAACGCCTGGCAGCCTGTTTCGCGCCCTTGTCGAAGAGGTGGGACTCATCCTCGCCGTCGAGGCGACCCGTGAACTTCCCACCGAGTCCGTGGTCGTGGAAACCCCGCTTGAGCGCACCGGCACCCTTCGGCTCAAATCACTGGATACCGTGCTGGTCCCCGTCCTGCGCGCAGGCCTGGGCCTGCTGCCTTCGTTCCTCAAGCTGCTCCCCACAGCCAAAGTTGGCCACCTCGGGCTGTACCGGGACCACGATTCGCTGGTGCCTGTGCCCTACTACCGCAACTTCCCCCCCCTGCTCGAGGCCCGCCCCGTGTTCGTCCTCGACCCCATGCTCGCCACAGGCGGCAGCGCCTCCGAAGCCGTCAGGCAGTTGAAGGCCGCCGGTGCGATGAACCTCTCCCTCGTGTCCATCCTCGCTGCGCCAGAGGGCCTGGAACGTTTGCAGGGCGACCATCCCGACCTGCGCATCATCGTCGCGGCGGTGGACCGCCAGCTCAACGAGAAGGGCTACATCCTTCCCGGTCTCGGGGACGCCGGCGACCGGCTGTTCGGCACCGCCTAGAAATCCGGGTTTTCCGTCAACCCCACGCCATTGAAAAGGACCTGTTCCCACGCTTGACGGTTTCCACCCATCTGGGCGGAGACACGCCTTAGGCGAGGCACGTCATGCTGTGCACCGGCAGCAATAATTTCTTTACCCCACCAGTCGTAGAGCCAGATGAGGTTGTTCACCAGGTCGCCCCCCTCT
Organism: Holophagaceae bacterium; assembly: GCA_025361205.1. Lineage (GTDB taxonomy): Bacteria > Acidobacteriota > Holophagae > Holophagales > Holophagaceae > Geothrix. The sequence goes on along the minus strand of JANYAS010000011.1, from coordinate 12,899 downwards.
TCGTGATTCAGGCGGCGGTCGAGTTCCTTGAGAATGGCCAGGACCTTTTTAATGTAGAAGTCGGTCTGCCGCTGGTCCTGGCCGCCCAGGGTTTCTTCGACCTTCTTCAGGAACCGCTGCCCGCCCTCCAGGAGCAGCACAACCATGTGCTCGGGGATCGCGACCGGCTCAGCCGGAGCAGAAGGTCCCCGGGGCTCGGGGCCAGGACCCATGAGGTGGCCTTTCTCTGGAGGCCTTCGATCGAAAGGTGATGAAGCTGAGGTCATGGCATTGTTCCCAGCTACTGTTTCGGGTGGACAACCTCGGACCGTGACTTCAGGCAAGCCGTGATGCTTTTTGTCCGGTTGAGTCCTCCCTACCAGGGCCTTTCTGTGAGAGAAAGGAAACCAGTCATGAACCTTGGGGGCTCCTGGTGAATTCTACTCATTTGAAGCTGTTGAAAAAGGCCCAGACCCTGGACCTTGCCGGGAAAACGGTGGAAGCATCCGCCGCCTACCGGGCGTTCCTTGACCGGGAGCCACGGCATGCGAATGCCTGGGCTGATTACGCCGGGAAGCTGGTGCAGCTCGACAAGCTTGATGAGGCCTTAAAAGCGGTCAATACCGCTCTTCAGATCGAGCCCCACCATCTTTCGGCGCGAATCAACCTAGGTTGCATCCTGTTTCGGCGAGATCAATTGGATGCGTCGGAAATCCAGTTCCGGAAGGTGCTGACGGTGGATCCCCACCGGTTGGACGCTCTGTTGTTTTTGACAGAGTGCCTTCTCAACAAACGGGATCTGGATGGTGCCCAGAAGGTTCTGGAGGGGGCAACCCAGCTCGGGAGCGAGTACGGAAAATATTCAGGGTTGAAAGCCCGCCACGCAGAGCTATGGACCGTGTTTGCTTTGGCACTCTTCGAGATTCAGAGATTTGAGGAGGCGGAAGCTGCTTGCGCCACTGCACTTCAAATCGATCCTTGCAACTTCATGGCGAAAGCACACATCGGCTCCATCCGGATGGCGAACGGCCAGCTGGATGACGCGGAAGCGCTGCTCCGGCAACTGGTGGCCGAATACCCAAGTCAGACGAACGCACGCTTGTTGCTGATTACCTGCCTTTCCAGAAAGGGGGATCAGGGCGCCGCCGACCAGAAGATTGCCGAGGTTCTCCAGCAGGCACCGAACGATTTCGTGGTCCACCGGAGCCTGTCTGGAACCTATTACTCTCATGGACGCTGGGCGGAGTACAAGGCCGAGATTCAACGGTATCTCCAGGCCGACCCCACCTCGGCCTACGTGGAATTCGAGCAGAGTTTTGCCGATCTCATTTTTGGTGACATGACCCGGGGCTGGGAGCGTTATGAGGCGCGGTTGCGGATCCCAAAACAATGGAGGCCGAACCGGTCCTTTCCGAATCCGGCCTGGAAGGGCGAATCCTTTGCGGGGAAGACTCTTCTGCTCTGGGCCGAACAGGGGTTTGGCGACACCCTGATGTACATCCGGTATCTACCCCTAGTGAAGGCACTAGGTGGCCGGATCATCCTGGAGACTCAACCCGCACTGTTGGCAGTGGCCGCGACCTGCCAAGGTGCGGACCTGGTGATTCCCCGGGGTGACGCGCCGCCGCCCTTCGACCTGCAGTGTTCCCTGATGTCCCTACCCTGGATGTTCAGAACGGAGCTATCGTCCGTTCCTAGCGAGATCCCGTACCTGGATGTTCCCGGGGTGGTGCCCCATAAGAAGGCCATTCAGGAACTCCTGGCCATGGCCAAGGATCACACGCGGATTGGGCTGGTGTGGGCCGGCAGCCCTGGTCACGCACGAGATGTGGAACGCTCGCTGCCTTCGGCTGCTTTGGCGCCCCTGGGGGTCCTGCCGGGGGTGGTCTGGTTCAGCTTCCAGCTGGGAAGACGGGAGATTCCACCCCTGCCGAACCTGATTTCGCTGGCGCCCTTGTTGAGCACGTTTTCCGATACAGCCTACGCCTTGAGCGGTATGGACCTGGTGATCACCGTGGATACGGCCGTAGCCCACCTGGCGGGGGCCCTGGGCATTCCCACCCTCCTGCTCCTGGCCTTTCAGCCGGATTATCGCTGGATGCTGGATCGGGACGACAGCCCCTGGTATCCATCTCTGCACCTCTACCGGCAGCCGACCTTCGGCGATTGGGAGTCGGTGATTCGACAGGTGGTGAAGGACCTGGCCCCAGAGTCCTGAAGCGCGGACTGGCGTCAGCGCGCGCTTGCCCCATAGCCCTTGAGCGCCCGGGTGCCGCGCTCATGTATTTCCAACTCGGCCCTGACCTTATCCTGTTCCTGGGCCAACATTGCGCTGCGCGCCTCCAGATACTGGCCCGCCGCATGGGCCCTATCCATCAGGTCAGGCCAGCCAGGGGCTTTCTCGGCCTGGGCCAGGGCTACCTGAAAACCCACGTTCCATTGGGCAAGGGCCTCGGGATCCGGGTCCCAGGCCGGGTCAACCAGCCACGCTTCCATTTGCTCGAGGGCAGCGCGGACCCTGCTATCGCTCATACAATCCGATCCCTAAACGGGGCCTCGGAAACCTGGGTGGCGCCTGTTTTTGTTTCGTGGAGTTGTTCCCAGGCCTGACGAATTTCACCCATGCCTTGGGCCACCGCCGCCAGCCGGGCGGTGTTCTTGGCCTGGCTCGCCAGCATGATTTCCTGCATCCACCAGCTGTAGAGCTTTTTGAGGTTCTGGACCAGCTCTCCCCCATCCTCCTCGTTCAGACGGAGGGTCGCCTCGGCAATGACTTCCGAGACTCGGATGAAACTGCGCGTGGCGCTGGAAAGGTCATTCTGAGTCAGGGCCAGGATGGCCTTCCCCAGATGGCGCTGACCCGCCTCCATGATCAGGCCAGCCTGTTGCTCGGGGCTGGCACCCTGGATTCGCTGAGCGAGGTAGGCTTCTGCGGATTTGGCATATGCGTTCATGGCCGATTCCCCTACCCCTGTTTCGGCGAATTCCACCCCAGCATGAATTCGACGATCCCTTAGGGGCCGTTACGGAATAACCTTGGTTGAATTCGCCATTCCGGTACGGCCCCTTATGCTGTTCTCGCCATTTTCGAGAAAGGTTGTTTTATTACAACGGCTTAGGCCCCGCTGAGCGATCCTGCGGCGGCCCTCATCTGACCGACGGCTGCTTCCATGGCGGCGAATTTCTTCTTCAGGTTGGCCCTTTCTTCGTCCAGCCTCGACTGGGCCGTTGCAATCTGGGCGGTCAGGTTTTTGTTTTGGGCGGTAATGGAAACCAGGCTGGTGTCAATGGTCCCGGTGCCAAAGGCGGTGAAACTGGCAATGAGATCGTTTCCCGCCTGACCTGCGCCTCGGCTGAGGGTCAAGGTGCCGGAGCCTGCATCGGTGACGGCGAGGGTCAACCCAGCCAGGGCGCCGGTGCCAGCGAGTACCCCGTTGCTGATTGCGACCGCAGCTCCCCCATTCAGGGCTCCCGAAAGGGCCCCTGTCCCGGGATCCTTCGTGATCACGAAGTTCACGCTGCCCGTGGCCGTGGTGGCGCCCCCGCTCTTCACAGTCACCACCCCATTGCTGGAACTGCCTGTGAAGGCGAAGAGACGCTGGGCGGCGGTGGAGTCGTTCACGATGGCGGTCTGGAAGGTGTTGGTGTTTAGGTACAGGGTCCCATCCGCTTGGGTCGTGATGCCCAGGCTGGCGAGGGTCTTGTAAGTCGCGGTGCCCGGCAGCCCGGCAGAGGCGCCGGCCAGGGCGGCCTTGAGGTTGCCCATCAGGGCGCGCGAAGGAGCATCCCCAGACAGCGGGGCTTCGTTGATGGAGCCATCCGTGTTCTTGGTGGAGGCGGAGGCCGTCTTGTACCCCGCCAGCAGGGCGTTGTACTTGGTGATGAAGTCCTGGGCGGCCGCGGTGGCCCCGGCCTTGTCCGTGCCCACCGTCAGGGTGGTCGTCCCCGTCTGCCCCCCCTGCTTGAGGGTGAAGATCATGCCTTCCGCCGCATCCTTGACCAAATTGGTTGTGCGGGTGAGCTGGATGCCGTTGAGGGTGAAGGACGCATCTGCGGCCACTGCTCCTGACATAGAGGAAGTGAGCCCCCCTGTGAGGACTGTCGGTGTCGTCAGGTTGTCCACCGTGCCCGCAGCGATCCCCAGGTTGTTCGCCGAGGCGCCTGCGGCAGGACCCGCGGTCATGTTGGTGATATCGACAAGGGAGACCTGGCCTCCCGTGGTACCGGTGCCGGTGTCCTTGGCAGTGATCACGAGTTGGTAGGGCTTGGGCCCTTTCCCCATGTTCACAACCGAGGCCGTGACTCCGGCACCCGAAGCGTTGATGGCGTCGCGCAAGCCATTCAAGGTGTTGGAGGCATTGGTGAGCGTGAACGTCTTGATCACCCCGTCGGTACCCTGGACGGCGAAGCTGGCCGGGGATCCCGTGGTGAAAACGCTGGAACCCACGGCATCCGTTGGACTGGCCACGGCCAGATTGGTGGTGAAACCAGTCACCGGAGCGAGGGTCGCGGAGATCCGCCCCTTGGTGGCCACCGTCTGAATGGAGAGGTCGAAGTTGCCGGCTGCAGCCCCGGTGGCTGTAGCGGTGACATTGGTGTTATTGGTGTCGGTGCTCGTCACCGTGCGGCTGCTGAATTTGTCCTGGAGGGCATACAGGCTGAGGCTCAGGGTGGTGAGGCTGGTCCCCATGGCCGTCAGGGCCGCCGTCTTCTTGTCGTTGAGGTCCTTGCGGGCCTGCAACCGGGCCAGGCCCGTCCCCTTTTGGGCGATGATGGCCCCAATCAAGGAATTAGTATCGATGCCTGTGCTGATGCCACCGATCGAAGTCAAAGACGAAGTCACCATTGCACACCTCGATGGTCAAGAGGACCCGAGCGTCTAGCCCTGCTGGTCCACCAGGGCCCCCGAGGCCCCCTTCTGTTTTTCCAAGGCCCGTATCCGCCGCGACATCCCCAACATTTCTTCTGAAGGCACCTGCAGTACCACCTCGCCCGTGCCCTGCTGGATGATCTGAAACACGGTGCGGCCCGAGGCGGTGTCCACCTGGAGCTTCAATTCCGTCTGGTCCAGATGCTGGTTCACCTGCGCCACGGCCGCCGCCTGACTGCCCGTCCCTGGGGGCGGGGCAGCGGCGGACCGGGCCGGACCGGGCCGGGCCGGAGCCGAGCCCGCCGAGAGCGGCAAGGGACTTCCCGAAACCAAACCCACGAGGTTGACTTGATTCGCCATGACAAACCTCCTCTCCCGACTTAAACGGCTGGAGGGGGCAGATTGCATCCGCCCCCTCCAGAAGTTAAAGACTGCCTACTTACCGGAAGAGGCTCATGACCGTCTGAGCAGACTGGTTGGCGTTGTTCAAGGCACTGGTGCCCGCCTGCATCAGGATCTGGTACTTGGAGAGGTTCGCCATTTCAGCGCCCATGTCCGCACCTAGGTATGCATCGGCGACGCCCTGCTGGGTTTCCGATTCAATGCCCTTCAACTGGGCGCTGCTCAGGGCTGCGGACATGGCCGCGGCGTTCGTCTTTTGAGCGGTGGCGATCGCGGTCAGGGAGGCGGCTGAATCCGTTCCCATGCCTGCCGTGGCCCCGAGAGCCGTGTATTCGGCGGTGGCGGTGTTACCCCCGCCCTCCATCTCGGCCTGCTTGTAAGCCAGCTCAGTCAGGTGCGCGTTCACACCGTCTACATTCACGGCCGTGAAGTAGGCGGCCTGGAAACCCACGACAGCGGCTCCAGCTTTGCGCGAGGCGGCCTGGGCGGTGTTGCCGAGGCCTAGGCTGGCGGCGTCGTCCGAGGCGTTGTTGACGCGCCGGCCGGTGGTGAGCCGCGTGATGGCCTGATTGAGCCCCATCTTGCTAACGCCGAGCTGACGGCTGGCGGCCAGTGCACTGACGTTACTCAGGATAGTAACCATAACATCCTCCGTGATGTTTGTTGGCAGCATCCGTGCTGCCAGGTTGTGTGGAGGGGATCCTCCGACCTGAACCTCTTCGGGCGGGTGCAGGCAAACCATTAGTTTATTTTTTGAGCCGCTCCAAACACCCTAATTGCTTCTGAAACCAGGGGCCAGGAGCGGCGGTTCTTGGGCCTTCACACCATCTGTGGTCTGGCTTCTGGGTTTTGGCGCACGGGCCGGACGGCGCTACTCTGTCGGTCGGTAAGGGTTTCAGGATGTGCACTCGGGGCCTGAGGCACTCGACCAATGAAATTCGGGAAAGGATGGACACGATGGAACTGGGCGGAACCTCCCTTGCCGTCAAACGACGAATGGCGACTGGACAACCCTATTTCGTGGGGAATGGCATCGATGTGGGCGGCGGCCACGATGGCCTCGATCAGTACGCTGTAGAGCTGGGGTTCGACAGCTGCAAGAACTGGGATCTGCCCGATGGCGATGCCCAATACCTGGCCAGCGTGCCGGATGGCACCTACGACTTTCTGCACAGCTCGCATTGCCTCGAACATATGGTGGACCCGGCCATTGCCTTGGTCCATTGGGTGCGCGTCGTGCGGGGCGGGGGATACATCGTGATCACCGTTCCTGACGAGGAGCTGTACGAACATCTGCATTGGCCCAGCCGCTACAACCGCGACCACAAGTGGTCGTTCACCATCTATCGCGGCACGCCTCTGTTGCCCAAATCTGTAAATGTTTTTGATTTACTTATCCCCATCTGGCAGAGCGTGGAAATCATCAAGGTCGAGCGCATCGAAGCCGGGTTCCGGTACGACCAGGGTGATGTCGACCAAACGGCTACCGCGACAGCTGAATGTGCCATTGAAATTGTGCTGAGGAAAAAGCACTCGGCCGCTGTGCAAATCGACCCCTTTCCGCCATTCTCCCCCTATGTCGAACTGACCGAGAGCCGCTACGGCTGCATGCTCTATCCGCCGAAGGACCAATATGTGGGGCGGTCCTTTAAGGAATACGGGCAGTTCAGTGAGGGAGAGGTGGAGATGTTCATCCCCTTCATCGGCAAAGGCGCAGTCGTTCTCGATGTGGGGGCGAACATCGGGGCCCACACCATACCCCTGGCTCAGTTGGTTGGCCCCGAGGGGGTCGTGGTTGCCTTCGAACCCCAACCGATCCTTCACCAGATCCTCTGCGCAAACCTCGTGCTCAACAGCATCCCCAATGTCCTGACCTATGCCATGGCCCTCGGAAACTGTGAGGGTGAATGCCGGATCCCCGTGCTCGATTACTCCCAATCCAATAATTTTGGGGGGATCAGCATGGACATGGTCGAGGAGGGCGAGGCGGTCCCCATGGGCAGGCTGGACGATTTTCAACTGGACCGTGTGGATTTCATCAAGCTGGACGTGGAGGGTTTCGAATCCAAGGTTCTGGAGGGGGCCGCTGAAACCATCGCTCGTTGCCATCCCATCATGTACATCGAAAATGATCGGGCCGAAAAATCCGCCGAGCTGATCCAGCGGCTGTTCGACCTGGGCTACCGCCTGTGGTGGCACACCCCCCCGCTTTTCAGCCCGACTAACTTCAAGGGCAATCCTGAAAACGTCTTCCGCGGGATCGTCTCGATCAACATGCTGGCCATCCACCGCGATATGAGGCCCATCGAGGGACTTAAGCCGATCCTGACGGTCGTTGATACATGGATGTAGGAAACCTGACGAGGCCAATTTCCCGGTTGGGAAAGCTCCGCCGTCAACTACCGGTGGGGCAGGTTGCCGGAGCGTCCTGTTGCTTGAGTGAGCGCCTGGCCACAGAGTTCGGAGGATAATTAAACATGTACACGTCCAACGGGGCTTTTCAACTTTGGCTTGCAGACCAGCGGTTTATGCGAATCCGATCCTCCATTCGGGGAATGAGCCTGGTGGATGACGAGCGTTGCTACCTTCTGTACCAACTCGCCAAACGGGCTTTGGATCTCAGGGGCGCGGCGGCGGAGATCGGTGTCTACAAGGGGGGCACCGCCCGGTTATTGACTGAGGTTTTTGGCAAGGATAAAAAGTTGTACTTGTACGACACCTTTGAAGGTATGCCGGAGTGCAGCGACAAGGACAACTACTGCACCAAGGGAATGTTCTCAGATACCTCTCTGGACGCGGTTCGGGCGTTCGTGGGCAGTGCTGGGGACGTGGAGATCTACAAGGGGCTCTTTCCCCAGTCCATTCCCCCAAATGCGGAAGAGTTGTATGCGTTTGTGCATGTGGATGTGGACATCTACCAATCCGTCAAGGACTGCGTTGATTATTTCTGGCCTCGGATGGTGCCCGGCGCGGTGATGGTGTTTGATGACTACGGCTTCCCCACTTGTCTGGGGGCTCGGCGAGCGGTGGATGAATATGGTTTCAGGACCGTGTATTTGGGAACCGGGCAAGCCCTTTGGATAAAACCATAAATCGACTAGACCCCTTTTTCCACGGGTGACCGACCCGCATCATCCGCGGGGTCACTGCCTGGCCCTGCTACCGCCCGAACATGCCCCGTAGCTTGCCCATGAGGCCGCTATGGCCCTCATGGGGAGAGGGGGTCGATGGAGCCTCGATGGCCCAACCGGCGGGGACGGCCACGGAGGGGTCGAGTTCCAGGGCCCGGCGGAAGCAACCCTGGGCGTTCGCCCGGAAGCCCTTGCGGTGGTAGAGCTGGCCCATGAGGGCCCAGGGTTCGGCGGCCCGGGGATTGAGCCTGGAGGCCACCTGGAGGGCCTCGATGGCGCGGGTGGACCAGGCTGGATTGGTAAGCCGCAGGCGCCCCAGCAGCATCCAGGGCTCAAAGGCCCAAGGGGAATCGCCATCCAGCTTGATGCCCTGTTCCAAGGCCCGGATCGCCTCGCTGGTGCGTTCCTGCATCACGTAGGACTTGGCCTTCACCAGCAACTGACGGGCCCGTTCGTGGGCCGAGGGCTCATCTCCGTCCTCAAGGGACAGGGGGACCCCGCCGGCTGGCGTCGGTACTGAAAGATCGAGCTCCGCCAGGTCTGAGTGGGGGAGGAGGGCGGGCGGAGGCATCAGGTCCTCCTGGATCAGCAGGAGCGGTTCCATGTCGGCTTCGGACTCAGGTTCCGGTTCAGGCTCAGGGATGGCAGCCAGCGGCTCCTTCGGGACCAGCGGAAGGGCGCCCTGCACCAGGCTCAGTCCACCCATGGCCCACAGCATGGCCACGAGGCGGGTCGTCTCATCCTGGGACAGGCCCGTCAGGGCCTCGATGGTGTCGCAGCCCAGCGGTTCTGTACCCAACAGGGAAAGCGAGTAGGCCAAGGTCGGCGTCAGGGGCAGGTCGCTCAACGCTTCCAGCAGGTCAGGGAGGGCCTGCCAGCGCCAGCTGGGTTCACTGCGGAACATTTCCACCAATTCGCGGTCGATCTTGGCGTTCTGGAAGGTGTCCCAGACCAGCCTGCGATGGTCCAGGCGGAACTGGAGGTCGGTGCTGAGGTGCTCACCCGAAACTTCGGGGATCCAGGTCATCCGAAGGATGGGGTGCTCCATTGCGTGCAACAGCACGGAAGCCAGCAGCTCGTGGAGGCGCTCGTCGCGTTCCTCCTCGGTCATCAGGCCCCACTGCACGACCCGATCACCCACCCGGGGGCCATCGCCATCCGCCAGCAGCTCCTTGAGGGAGGCCATGTCGAGGACCCCGCGCCGGACGAGGAAGTTCCCGAACTGCTCGCCGAGGGCATCGCTGCGCAGGTAGTTGAGTTCCCCGTCGGCCCAGTAGAGGCGCCGCGTCCCATCATTGTGCTCCAGCACCAGTTCACCCAACGCCTTCTGCTGGTGAAGGGATCCCATGAGGGCCGGCAGATAATAGCGGAGGCGGACTTCGGGCACTGAGTCTCCAAGGGTGGTTCCTAGTTTGCATGTTCCAGGCCAGGATGCCAGCCCCGAAAGTGTTGGAGTTATGCCGAAAAATACCAAGGATCTTGGCCCCGGCCCCGACTGGACCTATGCTGTCCTTTCACCCACCCCCGCGCCCAGAAGGGTCTTCCCATGTTTGAGAAGCTCGGCAAGTTCGAGATCAAGCGCGTCCTTGGCAATGGCGCCATGGGCGAGGTCTACCTCGGAGTAGATCCCTCCATCGGTCGCGAAGTGGCCATCAAGACGATTCTCCCTGCTGCGGCCCAGGGTGGCGACGCCAAGGAACGCTTCGCCCGCGAGGCGAGGGCCGCGGGGGTGCTGAACCACCCGAACCTGGTGACCATTTATGAATTCGGCGAGGACCAGGGCGTCCTCTACATCGCCATGGAGTTCGTGAAGGGGCACGACCTCGATGAACTGCTCCTGGAGCAGTCCCTCACCCGCACTGAGGCGCTGGAGATCCTGGCCCAAGTCTGTGACGGCCTTGGCTTTGCCCACCGGCAGCACATCGTTCACCGGGACATCAAGCCCGCCAATGTGCGGGTCCAGCGGGACGGGAAGCGCCTCCACGCCAAGGTCATGGACTTCGGGGTGGCCAAGATCAGCAATTCCGACATGACCGCACCGGCATGGTCATGGGCACGGTGAGCTACATGGCCCCGGAGTACATCCGCACCGGCAAGCCCGATCCCCGCAGCGACCTCTTTGCCGTGGGCGTGATGCTCTACGAATCGCTGAGTGGCCGGAAGCCCTTCGCCGGCGACACCACCCCCACCGTGCTCTACAAGATCGTGAACGAAGCACCGGATCCCATTGATATCGAGAAGCTGCAGGGCATCAGCCCCGCCATCCGGTCCGTGCTGGACCAGGCCCTCTGCAAGAACCCGGACGAACGGTTCCAGACCGCCGAGGACCTGGCCAAAGCCCTGCGGGCGGCGAAGGACCCTCACTGGATGGGCCAGGTCGAACAGGCCACCACCCTCCTTCGCGCCGCCGCGGCCCCGACCGCTCCCGCGGCGACCGTTCCTGATTCCTCTGCCTCCACCGTGCAGACCCAATTGGCGTCCGCGGCTGCCCTCCCGGTCCCGCTGCCCAAGGCCCCCAAACCTCGCTCCAGCGGGGGCGGGAAGGGCCTGTGGCTCGGCGTCGCGGCCCTGGTGCTGGTCGGCGTCGGCGGTGCCTCATGGTGGACCCTGAGGGGCCGCGCCCCCGCGACCCCCGGGGGGGGCCCGCCGGAAACGGTCCTGGCCCCGATCCTGGCCGGGGGCGCGGCCAAACCCCTGGCCTCAGCCGCTCGCCCCTCCGGGGCCGCCTCGCCCGCCCAGGTTCCCGGGTCGGCCCCCGCCCCGAAGGCTGTCGTATCGCTCCCCGGAACACCCGAACCCAAGGCAGAACCCCGTTCCGATCCGAAAGGGGAGCCCAGGCCCGATTCGACCCGTCCCACGAAGCCGAACACCGTCGAACTCAAGGCCATCGAGCAACCCGACCTCTACCAGCCCGAGCAGCTCAACAAGCTGGAGGTCCATGAGCGGAAGAACCTCGGCAACGTCTCCCTCAGCGAGTCCATCCAACTGGCGGGCAGCCAGCCCGACAAGGCCATCCAGGGGTTCCGGCAGGCCATCAAGGCGGACCCTTACAACGTCAATGCCCATGCCTGGCTGGCGGTGGTGCTTCATGACCAGGGCCGTACGGCGGAGTTCGTTCAGGAGCTTCGAGAGGCCCGGCGACAGGGCCTTCTGGGGCAGATGGCCACCCGCAACCTCCGCTTCCGGTCCGCCCTCAACCAGGCCCGGTTCAACGGGAAGATTCCCCCCGATCTGGCGGACTGACATGGCACGACCCACGGAGGACCAGGGCGGTCTCGAAGCCCGGCTGGGCTATCGGTTCACAAACCCCGCCCTGCTGCAGGAGGCCCTTACGCACACCTCCGCGGGAACCGGGCGCAGCAACCAGCGCCTGGAGTTCCTCGGGGACGCCCTCCTTAACTTCACCGTGGCCCTCCTGCTGCACCAGGAACGACCCGACTGGCAGGAGGGGCCCATGAGCAAGCTCCGGGGCCTGCTGGTGTGCACGGAATCGCTTCATGAGTGGGCCCTCGACCTGGGCCTCGAGCATGCCTTCAAGGCCGCCCACCCCAAGCGGGCGCCCGCCATGGGTCCCAAACCCCTGGCCGATGCCCTGGAGGCGCTCCTGGCAGCAGTCTTCCTGGATGCCCAGGCGGCCGGGCAGGATGCCGCCACCGCGGTGCGGATCCTGGTGGTGGCACGATTCCTGGAGACCATCCACCAGGCCCGCCCTGAAGCCCTGACCGAACGGGACCCCAAGACCTTCCTCCAGGAGACCGCCGCGCGCCTGGGATACCCGGCCCCGGTCTACACCCTCGTGGATCAGACCGGCCCGGGGCATGCCCCCCGCTTCACCATGGGGGTGTCTGTGGGAGAACTCTCGGCGCAGGCGGAAGGCTCCACCCGAAAACGCGCCGAAAGTGATGCCGCAAGGCTTCTGATAGGTCTAGTCGGAAACCACACAAAGGCCTAACCCTTGCGTTACACTCCCACTGGCCTCTCACCTGGGGTGTGCGCTTGAAGATCTACCCGACTTTGAACCTCCAGCATGGCCGTGTGGTCTCCACCGCGGGGCTCAGTGCGCTTTATATCGAAGCGCCCCTGGAGCTCGCCGCACGGCTGGTGGAGGAGGGCGCCACGCGGCTGGCCCTGGTGGACGTGGACGCCGCTATGGGCAAGGGCAACAACCGGGACCTCATCGCCCAGATCCTCCGGCAGTGTTCCGCCCGGGAGCGCAAAATTTGCGTGCAGGTGGCCGGCGGCATCCGCAGCTCCGATCAGGCCCAGTTCTTCATCGATCTCGGCGCCACCTGGCTGGTGGCGGGCACCATCCTCCACAAGTCACCCATGGTATCCGAACAGCTCATGGCCCGGTTCCAGTCCTTCCTCACCGCGGCCATCGACGCCCGCGGTGGGCAGGTGCATCGTTCCGGTTGGGTGGATTCCGACAGCCTCAGTGCCCTCGATCTGGCCCAACGCGCCAAGGCCTATGGCTTCAAGCGCCTGCTCTTCGTGGACATTCCCCGCGAGGCTTCGGC
>JANYAS010000177.1 GCA_025361205.1 Holophagaceae bacterium | reverse complement strand
TGACCTGCCGGATGGCGGCGCCGCCCACTTCGCCGACACCGTCCTCGCCATCCGCCGCCGCAACCCCGGGGTGGGCGTGGAGGTACTGGTGCCGGACTTCCTGGGCGATCTCGACGCCGTGGCCCGGGTGGTGGCCGCCGGTCCCGCCGTGTTCAACCACAACACCGAAACCGTGCCGAGCCTCTACCCCCAGGTGCGGCCCGCCGGACGGTTCGCGCGCAGCCTCCGCGTGCTGGCCCATGCCAAGGAGCTGGGAACGGCGCTGTACGGCTCGGCCTTCCGCACCAAGAGCGGCTTGATGCTCGGGCTGGGGGAAACCGAAGCCGAGCTGCTGAGCACCTTCGAGGCCCTGGCCGGAGCTGGCGTGGACATCCTCACCCTGGGCCAATACCTGCGCCCCACCCGCCACCAGCTGCCCGTGAAACGCTACGTCCCCCCGGACGAATTCGCGGTCCTGGGCGTCAAGGCCAAGGCCTTCGGCTTCGGCACCGTCTACGCCGGCCCCCTCGTGCGCTCCAGCTTCAACGCTCACGAAGTCTCCGAGATGGAAGGCGTCAGCATCGCGTGAAGCTATTTCTGTCCTGCCATTCAATAGGCCGCCCCTATCGCCTGGCAATCTCGACCTTTATAGCCTCAGCGCCGCCCCCAATTTTCCTGGACCATCAGGAGGGGATAACCCTGGAGCAACGCCGAGCAGGATCTGATACCAACGAGCGTTCAGAACGAAAAAAATGGCAAATTCACCACCAAGGCGCCAAGGACGCCAAGGACACCAAGAAGTGCATCGATATTGGCTTTCGCTTTTCTTCTCGGTATCCGCGTTGCGGATACGCGAGACAAAGGGAAATTTGGTGCCCTCTCGGTATCGCCTGCGGCGATACACGAGGCGAAATGATTACTGGTGTCTTGGTGGTGATCTTTATCTTATTGAATGCGAATCCGTATGAGCGGCTGCGAAGGAGCCGGCGATGGCGGGACATCGCAGGAAATGTCACCCCATCCCTGCTGCTGATGACTTTTGCCAGCGTGCGGTGTGGAGAGCGCGACGCGGTCTCCAGCCGGAGGTTGAGGGTGGGGGAAGCCTGTGGGCACGCCCGTAGGGCCGCGGTGCCCCACGGGCGAAGTCCACGGGCTTTCCACCCCCGAGCAGGGCCCGCGATGCGTGGGTCGGCGCGCTTCAGGCGGGGAGCGACGACAACCGCGAATGGCTCCTGGAATAGCTCCGCTGGCGCTCCCCCCCACGAAGCCCGCGCCGAATGGCTCGTCAGGTCCGCAGCCTGATGCTAAATTCGTGTCCATTCAACTGGGGGCGGAACAGAACGAAGCCGGGAAGCCCGTGAACCGTCTCAGCAACGCCCCCCCCCGATGCCTGCATCCCCACCCGCTTCACCACCACCCACCTCACAGCCGCCCTGAATCTGACGAGGTATATATGACAACCCATAAGAAAACCAAATCTCCAAAGGGTGAGCGAGCCAAGTCTTTAACCAAGGCGCTGGTTCAGAGCGCGCGCGTCAAGCACATGGTGGAAGAAGCTGCCGAAGAATTGTCATCGGTCAACACAGTTCTCAAGCAAGAGCTTACTGATCGACATTCGCTGCCGGAGATTGATAACGCCATTCAAAATAACGAAGCCATTGAAATTAAGGTGCAAGATGCGGCTGAAGAATTATCGCTCGTAAATAAGGCCTTAGAAAATGAGGTCCGGGAGCGGCATCTGTTAGAGCATCAATTGAGCGTCTCTGAAAAGCAGGAAGAAGCTGCACGCCACGCTTCCTTCCACGATTCCTTGACCGGCCTTCCGAACCGAGCGCTGTTTAATGACCGGCTAGAACATGGTTTAGCACAGGCAAAACGGCATAATTGGATATTGGCAGTGATGTTCATGGATCTGGACGGCTTTAAAAGCATTAATGATACATATGGACATGATATCGGCGACAGCGTATTGCAAACCATATCGCAGCGGCTCAAGGAAAATACGCGTGAAGACGATACCGTCAGCCGTCACGGCGGCGATGAATTTTTGTACCTATTAATGGAGGTACGGGATGAACGAGATATCATTTTCATCGTGGAAAACATACTCAAGGTGATTCAAGCACCCTGCGTCGTCGGCACACATGAGCTTGCTATCAGCGCAAGTATTGGCATCTCGCTTTTTCCAAAAGACGGTAATTCTGTGGAAAGTTTAGTCCAGAGCGCGGACAAGGCGATGTACCACGCTAAACAGACTAAATCGGGGTATGCTTTTACCTAGTAATTCTACTGTTTCCCCTGGCAACCACTTCAGGCTACCCCTCGGCAGACAGAATGCGCTGAAGCCGAACCAATGCCCAGAGAGGGTCGTCGCAGGGATATGAGGCTCGCTTCTCGGCCCCTTCAGCCCCGCCGCGGCTCCACGACAATCGCCACGGGTTCGGAGGGGCAGGAGAATACGCAGAGCCCGCAGCCGGTGCAGATGTCCGCATCCACCACGGGATGGGCCATGGCATCCCCTTCCACGGACACCATCCGCAGGGCCTCCTCTGGATACGGGCAGCGGTCCACGCAGACACGGCAGGCCCGGGGCTCGCGGTCCAACGTGCCCCAGGTGACACAGAGGCCCGGCTTGACGCGCGCGGTGCCCATCCGCACGGCCTTGGGCCCCTGGAGGACCGAGCCATCCACCCGGGTGAGCCGGGGCCAGACCAGGGCCTCATCGTCACACTCGGCGATGCAGGGCAGGGTGGTGCAAAGGAAACAGGGGATGCTGCGGGGATCGAGGTAGGGTGTGCCCATGGCCAGACCCGCCCCGGGACCGGCCCTGAGGATGGCGTTCTCGGGACAGGCCCGCATGCACTTGTCACAGCGGGTGCACTTGGTGAGAAATTCCAATTCGTCGAGGGCCCCCGGGGGCCGCAGCAGTTTGGGACCAAGCCCTGTGACAGCCTCGTCGAGGCGGTTCGCCACGAACCCGGCGAACAGGGTCCCCAGGGACTTGAAGAAGTCTCCGCGCTCCTGGGGTTCGTCGAGTTTCTTGGTCATGATTGTCCCCTCAGCCCCCTACATGAGCCCCAGCACCCGCAGGGTGGGCCGCAGCACCCCCCACAGGACGGGATCGAAGCCCAGGGTAAGCACGGCGGCCTTGCCGTCCCCAGTGAAGTCCACGTGGGCCAGCAGGTCGGCACTGATGGCCACGTCCCGGGAACTGGGCGGGGTCTCCACCCACTTCACCCCGGTGGGGGCCTCCTTTTTCGTGAGGGACCGGCCGTCCTGGGCCTGGATCTGGAGGATCGCCAGATCGCCATGGAAGGAGGGCACGCGGATTTCCATGAGGCGCCCCTTCCCGGCCGCGGGCGTGAACGGCACCATCTCGAAGGCCTGGCGGTAGCCCAGCTTGGCGAGATCCGGATCCTCACCGTTGAGGACCGCTAGCGTCTGCTCCACGAGGCCGTCCAGGCCCCGGTCGCCCAGCCAGGCCACGGAGCGCAGGTGGGTGCCGCCCACCTCGCCCACGTTGTCGAGCAGGGTGGGAAGGATTACCAGCACCTGTTCCAGGGCCGGGCGTCCC
The DNA here is from genome assembly GCA_025361205.1 of Holophagaceae bacterium. GTDB lineage: Bacteria > Acidobacteriota > Holophagae > Holophagales > Holophagaceae > Geothrix. The sequence goes on along the minus strand of JANYAS010000177.1, from coordinate 1,109 downwards.
CGGAGGGCTTTCAGGCCCTGGGGCCAGGGGCCCGCCAGGGGCACGGGGTCGAGCCGGGCCTCGGGCTCGGCGCGCAGGTCCAGGATGCGGCCCGGGAAGGCCTCCAACAGGGCGAGATCCGGCGTGTCCGTGAGGATCACCGTATCCAGGCCCTCCAACAGGGCGGGACTCGGCGCGAAGACCACTAGGTCGCCCACCTCCTCCTCCACCGTGAGGGCGCCGATGGACAGCGGCACCACGGAAGCGTCCCGGGCCTCCAGGGCGAGCACCAGTTCTCGGCCCAGAAGCGTCTGGGCACCGATGACGGCGAGTTTCAGCATGTTCAAACCTTTCGAGCGACTTCTTAGTCAAATAGCAACTGATTACCGCCAAGGCGCCAAGAACGCCAAGTCAAGAAGGGCTGTTTGCAATTCATGGCGCCCTTGGCGTCTTGGCGGTGAATCCTTTTCAATGGGTCAAACTCAAAGTCAGGTCAAACCCGCACGGCGGCTTCGTCGGCGGGGGCGTGATCCTTCAGGGCCTCGGCCACGGGGCCGGCCAGGAACTGGCGCACCTGATCCCCGGCCCGGCCGGTGAACCGCTGGGCGTTCAGCAGGATCCTCAGCTCGGCCTGGGTCATGGCCCAGGCGGGATCCTCGGCCAGCAGCGCCAGCAGCTCGTTGGGGCGGCCCTCGGCCTTGATGCGCCGGCCGGCCTCGAACGCGGCCACACGGAAGCGCTCATGGAGGTCCTGGCGATCCCCCCCGCGCTTCACGGCCTCCATGAGCAGCACTTCCGCGGCCATGAAGGGCAGCTCCTGGGCCAGCCGGGCCTCGATCATTCGGGGGTACACCACGAGGCCCGAGGCCACGTTGCGGTAAAGGACCAGGATGGCGTCCACGGCCAGCAGGCCCTGGCTGATGGTGAGGCGCCGGTGGGCGCTGTCGTCCAGGGTGCGCTCCAGCCACTGGCTGGCGCTGGTCTGGTAGGTGCTCGGCATGAGGCCCAACACAAAGCGGGCGAGGCTGTTGATGCGTTCCGACCGCATGGGGTTGCGCTTGTAGGGCATGGCGCTGGAGCCGATCTGCTGGCGCTCGAAGGGCTCTTCGACTTCCTTCAGGTGCTGGAGC
>JANYAS010000163.1 GCA_025361205.1 Holophagaceae bacterium | reverse complement strand
TCCACGATGAGGGCGATGCGAACCTTGGCGGTGGGCGCTGCCCCCGCCGTGCCCCCGATCATCCCGAACAGGGCCGTCAGGGATAGAGCCGTCTTGAGGGAGGGCTTCATGTGCTGCTCTCCTTTTTTGGGTCGGAACCTGGATTCCGAAGTGGGGGGGGGTGCGGGTGGAAAAGAAGGGCGGTCCAGCTGGGGAGGGTTTCAGCCCATGGGCGGGCGGGCGCCCAGATGGATCGCGCCATGCCGGTCCCGCAGGCTGCCGCCCGCATGGCCCGACAGGGCGGCCTGGACTTCGGCGAGCATGGACAGGGCGATGACTTCCGGTGATTCGGCGCCGAGATCCAGGCCGGCGGGAAAGTGCATGATCTGCCGTTGGGCTTCCGTGAGGGCCACCCCCGCCTCCTGGATCTCCTTGAGGATGCGGGTGCAGCGGGTACGGTTGCCCTGGAGGCCCAGGTAGCCCAGGGGCTGCTGGAGAAGGGCCGCGACGGCCTGGCGGTCTTTTTCGTAGACGTGGCTCACCACCAGGGCGGCGCTGCGGCCATCGAAGGGGAGCCCGTGCAGCGAGGAGGGCGGGTGGCCCAGGACGATCCGATCGGCTTCTGGAAAACGGGCAGAGGTGGCCAGGGCAGGGCGGTGGTCCACGATGCCCAGGAACCAGCCCAGCTCCTTGGCGAGGCGCGCCAGCGGTCGGGCGTGTTCACCGGCGCCGAAGAGCCAAAGCGCGTAGGGCGGCAGGATGGGCTCGATGAGGACATCCACTTCCCCTGTTCCACAAGGGAGGGCCGGGCTGCTGGTGGCGCCCTGGGCCAGGGCCTGGCGCAAGGCGATCCCCAGGATCTCGGCAAAGGCCCCCGGCGGCGGCGGGAGGAGGCCCGGGCCCTGACCGTCCAGGATGAAGCGGTCGCCGACCTTCACGGAATCCACCTCCCCCCGGGCGCCGAAAACCGTGGCCAGGGCGCCGGTCCGGCGGCGTTTCAGCAGTTGGGTGCAACGGGTCATCCAGGGGGCGGCCGGGCCTGGGGACACAGCCTCGAGCAACACATCGGCCTTGCCCTGGCAGCCCATGCCGGTGCCCCAGATGAGATCGAGATCGCTGCCCAGATCGAAGGCGGCCAGGTGGGGCTCACCGTTGCGCAGGACGGATTCCACCCGGGCCTTCACATCGGTTTCCAGGCAGCCGGCGCTGATGACGCCCGTCTGATCGCCCCCGGTCCGGAACACCATGCGGGCGCCGGGCTTCCGGTAGGAGCTGCCCTTCACCCGCACCAGCGTGGCGATCGCCACGGGCTCCTTGATGGAGTCCAGGGACGCGAGGATTTCGAGGAGTCCTTGCATGACCTAGAACCTTGCCCAGAGTCGGGTGGCCAACTCGCGGCTGCGGGCAGCGAGGGCAGCTTCGTCCACGTCAAGGGTGAGACGCTTGCCTTCCATGAGCACCCGCCCGGCGCAGATGGTGGTATCCACCGTGGCCTGGGAAATGCCGAAGATGAGATGTCCCAGCACCGTGTCGTCGTTCAGGGGCGTGGGGGGGTGGTAGTCCACCAGGATGAGGTCGGCGGCGGCCCCTTCCTGGAGCGTGCCCAGGGGGAAGCCCCAGAGCTGACTGGCCAGTTCCGGATTGCGTACAACGAGGGTGTTCGCGGCCTCCGTGAAGCCGCAGCTGGGGTGGTCCTGGCGGAGGTGCTGGGCCCACAGGGCCACCCGGAGTTCCTCCAGCATATTCACGGTCATGGCGTCGGTGCCCAGGCCCACCCGGACGCCCCGGGTCGAAAGTTTCAGCAGGTCCGCGATGCCCACGGCGTTGTTGAGGTTGGATTGGGGGTTATGGGCCACGAAGGTATCTGTGGCCACCAGGATATCGATGTCGGCATCCGTGACATGAACCGCATGGGCGGCGATGCTGTCCCGCCCCAGCAGTCCGTGGGCCTGCAGCCGGGCCGCGGGCGTGAGGCCATGCTTCTCCAGATTGACCGCCACATCCGAAGCCGCCTCGGCCAGATGCACGTGGAACCCGACACCCAGCTCTCGGCCCAGGGCCGCAGCGCGGTCGAGGGTGGCATCCGAAAGGGTGAAGGCCGCATGGAGACCGATGAGGGCCCGGAGTTGGGGATCTTTTTCGGCCGCGCAACGCCGGGCGAAGCGGGCGTTCTCCTCCAGGCCCGCCGTGGTGATGGCCTCACCGTCCCGGTCCGAGACTTCGTAGCAGAGGCAGGCCCGCAGCCCTGAGGCTTTTATCGCCTTGGCGATGCGGTCCAGGGAGCCGGCGGCGGCGAAGGGGCTGGCGTGGTGATCCACCAGGGTGGTGGTGCCCTTGCGGATGGCGTCCAACAGGACAACCTGGGCGCTGATCTCCACATCATCCAGGCTCAGCTGGCGGTCGAGCCGCCACCAGAGGTTGTCCAGGACCTCCTGGAAAGTGGCGCTGGGGGCCATCTTGCCCAACCCCCGCACCAGCGTGGAATAGAAATGCATATGGGCATTCACCAGGCCGGGCATGACCACCTGGCCACCTGCATCGATCGTTGTGTCGAAAGGCCCCGGGATGGATTCCCTGGGGGCGATCCGGGCGATGCAGCCATCCTCCACCAGCACGGCCATCCCCTCCAGCACCTGGCAAGGGCTGCCGAAGGTGAGGAGGGTGCCGTTGTGGATGAGGAGGCGGGTGGCCATGGATATCAGCGGCTAGGACGCGGCCACTTCCTTGTTGAAGGCCGCGATCAGCTTGTCGAACTCGGCGACTTCCTCGGTGAAGATCTGGCGCCAGTATTCGAGATCCCACTGGGCGTTAATCTCTTCGTAGGTCTTGCCCTGCTGCTCGACCCAGGTGAAGTACTTCAGATTGTGGATGGCCTTCTTTTCGGGGAAGGTCAGCTCCTTGAAGTTATCCACAGCCTGGCGTTCGAGGCTGCCCACCTGGGCTGTGGCGGCATTCACGGCCGTGAAGGCACCGTGTTCGGTGGTCTGCTCTTCGAGGCGGGAACGGTACATCTCCACGCTGTCCGTGAAGATCGTGAAGATCACATCGTTCTCGTCCAGCTCCCAGTACTTGGCCGCCTTGATGGCCGCCAGCAAGTTGCAGATGCAGCTGATGCCCAGCAGCCCCAGCTTGCCGATGGTGGCCGGGTCCACGCCCAGGCTGGCGAGGTGGGCCTGGCCCGCAGGTTCGTTGAAGAGCCGGAGGATGCGCATGCAGTCCTCGTCGTCGATGGCCGCCACCGCGTCCGTGTTGCGGACGTTGTGGACCCAAGGCACGTGCTTATCGCCGATGCCCTCGATGCGGTGGTCACCGAACCCGTTCATGAGGAGGGTCGGGCACTGCAAGGCTTCGGTGGCGATGGTCTTGGAGCCAGGGTGCAGGGTCTTGAGGTAGTCGCCGGCGGCGATGGTGCCGGCGCTGCCGGTGGCGCTGGCGAAGCCTGCTAGGCGCGTCCTGGGCGTCTTGATGGCGTTATAGACATCTTCGACGGCGGGGCCCGTGACGTTGTAGTGCCACACGGGATTTCCGAACTCCTCGAACTGGTTGAAGATCAGGTGCTTGGGATCGGCCTTCAGCTCCCAGCACTTGTCGTAGATCTCTTTCACGTTGCTTTCGCAGCCGGGCGTGGCGATCACTTCCGAGCCGATCTCGGCCAGCCAGGTGAAGCGCTCCTTGCTCATGTTCTCGGGGAGGATGGCGATGGCCGTGCAGCCGAGCACGGCAGAATCAAAGGCGCCGCCGCGACAGTAGTTGCCGGTGGAGGGCCAGACGGCCTTGTGGTAATCGGGATCGAATTCACCGCTCACCAATCGGGGCACGAGACAGGCGAAGGCAGCACCGACTTTGTGGGCGCCGGTGGGGAAGTACTTTCCGACCAGGCCGACGATGCGGGCCTTCACCCCGGTGATCGCCGAGGGGATTTCCACGTAATTGGGGCCAGCGAATAAACCCGTCTCCGGATCGTTCTTCCAGGTGATGCGGAAGAGGTTGGCGGGATCGATGTCCCAGAGGCCGACGGTTTTCAGTCGGGCCTTGATGGATTCGGGGGCGGTTTCGGGATTACGCATCTGGGCGAAGGTGGGGATGATGATGCCCCGCTCCTTGCAGCGCTTGGCAGTGCGCTTGACGACTTCCGCATTGTAGGTTTTCACGATCCTGGACATGGTGCTTCCTCTCGAGGGATTACAGGCTGAGGTTCTGGGAGCGCTTGATGATTTGTTCCAGCTTGGCTCCGGGGTCCTTCAGGCGCGTGAGGAACATGAGGGCGCTGATGATGAAGGGCTTGTAGGCGGCTTCCTGGTAGGTGGGGATGCGGTACTGCTCGAAGACCTCCGCGGATACCTCGCCGGCCTTGCAGCTCACATCGGTGATGTCCGCGGGAAGGCAGTGCATGTAGAGCGCCTTCTTCTCCGCCGTGAGGTCCATCTTCGCCCGGGTGCACTCCCAGTCCTTGTGCTTGGCGTTGTTCGCCAGACATTCCTTCTCCAGCTGCTTCAGGCCCGCCTGGTCGGAAGTCTTCAGCAGCTCGGTGCGCCGCTCCATCACGTGGTAAGGGGCCCAGGACTTGGGGTAGACGATATCGGCGCCCTTGAAGGCCTCGTCCATGCTGTTGGACACGGAGAACTTCCCGCCGGACTTCAGGGCCTGCTTGCCGGCCAGGGCCACCACCTCGGGGATCAGGTCATAACCTTCGGGGTGGGCCAGGCGCAGGTCCATGCCGAAGCGGGTCATGAGGCCGATGATGCCCTGGGGTACGGAGAGGGGCTTGCCGTAGCTGGGCGAGTAGGCCCAGGTCATGGCGATCTTTTTCCCTTTGAGGGCCTCCAGGCTGCCGAAGTGCTCCTTCAACCAGGCCAGGTCGGCCATGGCCTGGGTGGGGTGATCCACATCGCACTGGAGGTTGATGATGCTGGGTCGGCGGTGGAGCACGTCATGATTGGCCCCGTCCGTGAGCGCATCGCCCACTTCCTTCATGTAGGTGTGGCCTTCACCCAGGAACATGTCGTCCCGGATGCCGATCACTTCCGTGAGAAAGCTGATCATGTTGGCGGTTTCGCGCACGGTCTCCCCGTGGGCCACCTGGCTCTTCTCCTCGTCCAGATCGGATAAACCCAGGCCCATCGCGTTGGCGGCGCTGGCGAAGCTGAAGCGGGTGCGGGTGGAGTTATCCCGGAAGATGGAGATGGCGAGGCCCGTGTCGAAGGCGCGGAAGGACTTGCCCTGCTTGTGCAGCGTCTTGAGAGTGTCGGCCAGTGTGATGATGGCGCGGAGTTCCTCCTCGGGGTGTTCCCAGGTAAGCAGGAAATCCTTTTCGAAGAGATCGGTCTTGAGGCCTTGAAAGGCCTTGAGGTTGGCAGCGAGGGTGGGCATCGATGGGTCCTTGAATGGGATGGGTCAGGCCATGGAAAGGGTGGATGGAGAAGGCTGGAGGGGTTGGCCCGTGGGGGCCCGAGGCTGCGTGAGCTGGCCGTCCCGCACCCGGGTTTCGCCCCGGAGCAGCACATGGCGGAAGGCCAGAGGTGAGGTGAAGCCGGCGAAGGCTTCGTAGGCATCGGCCGCGGTGGAGCGCACGGGGCGCTGGGGCCCCTTGGGATCCAGGACGACGATGTCGGCGTCCAGGCCGGTCCGGAGCGCGCCTTTGCGATGACCGACGCCGGCCCGGAGCGCGGGGTTCAGCGAAAGATGGGTGGCGAGGCCCAGGGCCGCGCGGTCCGGGTCATCCTCCCAGATCTTCCAGGTGACATGGGGGAGAGACCCCAGGCCCGGCATGCCATTGGGCACCGCCCGGAGATCCTGGCCATCCCAGCTGTCCTTGTCCCTGGAACAGAAAGGGCAGTGATCCGTGGCGATGATATCGGCGGCACCCTGGCGGATTAGGTCCAGGAAGGGGGCACGGTTCCCCCGTAGGGGCGGGGAGCACAGCCAGCGATGCCCATCCTCCCGGGCCAGCCAGGTTTCATCCAGGAACAGATACTGGGGGCAGGTTTCGAAACTGAGATCCCCCTGGGGACGGTTCGCCACCAGCAGCCTGGCTCCGGCCAGGGTGGAGACATGCACCACATGGAGGGACGCTCGGTGGGTGAGGGCGAGCTCCATCACGCGCTGGATGGCGACGACCTCCGCCGCTTCCGGCCTGAGTTGGGTGTGGGTGAACGCCTTGGAAAGGTCCAGCCCGGCGACCTCCACGGCGTCGATGATGCCGTCGTCCTCGCAGTGGACGAGGAACTGGCTACCCAGGGGGCCGAGGCTTTGGAAGAGCTCCTCAATCAGGTCGTAACTCGCGAAGATGCCCGCGTTCTTGTAGGTGGTGTAGAGCTTCAAGGTCCGGTAGCCGCCGGCCAGGAGCACCTTCAGGGTGGCGATGTCCGCGGGGCTGAAGGTGGTGGGGGTGAGGTGCCACAGGACATCGCAGTGGCTCTGCCCTTCGGCCTTGGCGCGGGCCCGGGCCATGGCTCGCAGGAGCGTTTCGCCAGGGCCCTGGGTCACGAAGGTGCAGAGGGTGGTGATGCCGTTTTCCAGGGCCACGCGGGTACTGGATTCGTAGCCATCCGCCAGATAGAACGCCCCGATCTGATCATCCACGTGGGTATGGAAATCGATGAAGCCCGGCAGGACATAGCAGCCCCCGGCCTCGATCACCTGGTCCGCAGAGGCCGCGTCCACCCGGCCCAGAGCAGCAATGCGCCCGTCCACCACAAGGAGGTCCAGGGGTTGGAGGCAACCGTCGAGGGCCACGCGGCCGTTGCGGACGAGGGTCTTCACAGGGTCAGGGCGGCGAGGGTGGGCTCGACCGCGGGGGGAATGCTGATGTGGGCGAGGGGAGCATCGACGTCTTTGAGGCCGTGGCCCGTGGCAAGGATGACCACCGAGGCCGAAGCAGCCAGTCGGTGGGGGCTGGCTTGGAGTTTAACCAGTCCGGCCAGGGCCGTGGCACCGGCCGGTTCGGTGAAGATGCCGGTGCGGCTGGCGAGCTGGGCCTGGGCCGCGAGGATCTCGTCGTCGGTGACGGTGAGGGTCAGCCCCTGGCTTTCCAGGATGGCCCGGCGGGCGCCATGGGCATTGCTGGGGCAGGTGACGGAGATCGAGTCGGCCCGGGTGGTGGGGTTGGGTGCATCCGAATAGATGCCCGTCTCCACATACCGGTGGATGGCATCAGAGGTCTCCGCCTGGACGCCGATGAGCCGGGGCAGCCGGTCGATGAGCCCGGCCCGCTGGAGATCCACGAAGGCCTTGTGCACGCCGCCGAGGATCACGCCGTCGCCCACGGAAACGAGGATCGCTTCGGGCACCTGAAAACCCAGCTGGGCCCAGATTTCCAGGCCAGCCGTCTTCTTGCCTTCGATGGTGAGGGGATGGTACGCCGTGTTGCGGTTGAGGCCGCCCCGCTGGGCGGTGTACTCCAGGGAGAGGGCGAAGGCGTCGTCGTAGGTGCCCTTGATCGGTACCACTGTGGCGCCGTAGAGGACCATCTGGACGAGCTTGGCCTTGGGGGCCTTCTCTGGCACGAAGATGAGGGCCTTGGTATCCGTGGACGCGCACACCGCGGCCAGGGCCGAAGCGGCATTGCCCGTGGAGGCGGCCACGATGAGCTCTATGCCCAAGCGGCGGGCTTCGGCCACCACCAGGAAGGAGGCGCGGTCCTTGAGGCTGCCGCTGGGGTTCAGACCGTCGTTCTTCACCCAGAGGCTGGCCAGGCCCAGGTCCGCCCCGAGGCGGTCCACCCGGGCGAGGGGCGTATTTCCGACTTGGATGGGCGGATGGAATTCCTTTTCCACGGGGCAGAAAAGGTTCCAGTCCGGATGGGTCCGATCGAAGGCCTTGCGGATGGTTTCGTATTCGAAGACCGCCTCGAGTACGCCCAGGAGCGGAATGCCGGGCCGGTAGGCCTTTCCGCACTCGGGGCAGAGGTAGCGCACCTCGTCCCGGGTGTAGGTTCGGCCGCAATCCGTGCACCGGTAATTGAAAGGGGTCATCAGCAGCATCCAGTGAATGAATTGCGCGAGGAGGGGAATCCCTCCCCGCGCTGCGTGAAATCCTTCGGGGGGGGTGACCCCCGGTGCTCTCTAGAAATGCACCTGCAGAACGAGTTGGAGAGCCGTCACCTTTACATTGTTATTAAATTTGTCGAAGGGGATGCTCTCGGAGGCGGTGTAGTTCGCGCCGCCGAACTTGTTGTTCCAGTACTGGAAGCCGGGGCCGAGGAAGACGGCTTTGGGCTTCCGGCCAAAGAGGCCGCTGATGTCGAAAAGGAAATTCATATCGGTGAGAGTCTCAGCTACGGTCTCAATACCGTTGCCATCCTTGCCCTTGGGGCCGACATAGTTGGCGTAGCCCGTGAATTCGGCATTTACTGGGCCCATCTGTACGGGCACGTTCCACGCGGCGCTGGCCATGTAGGTGGTCTTGAAGTCCACTGACTTGGCGAGGATCCCGTTGTAGTTCTGCTCATGGGAGGCCCAGAAACCCAGATCAAAGAAACCGCCCTTGACCTTGAAGTTGAGGGTGGGGCCCAGCACCAGGAAGCGCTTCTTGGAACCGAAGTTGGTGTCCTTGGCGTTGAAATCGCCGCCGGCGGTGATGGAGATGTCGCGCACGGGCCCGAAGCCCAGGTCGGTCTTGAAGACCTTGCCCAGGTTGAGGGCGGTGCGATAGGTGACATAGACTTCATTGGCACCGCTCGTTCCATTTTTGCCCACGGCAGGATCGGTGCCCGTGGACATGAGCATGTCGACGTTGAAGAAGTTGGAACCATAATCCCAGCCGCTGGCGTGGCTCAGCTGGAAGATGTTCTTTTCCTGGGTTCCCATGATGGCGGGCTCCCGGTACTGAGTACTGGTCCGGTACCCAATGAAGGTGTCGCTCCAGTTGGCGGCGCTGACGGGGACCGCGGCCAGGGCCACGAGCCCCAGGGCAGCGAGGGTGAGGTTCTTCATGCGGTGCTCCTTGGTGGAGGTAGCCAGGACTGCCTGGGCCTCAGTGGGGGTGGGGGGAAGGCAGGGGTGGTGAATGGGCGGGCGCTTAGAAATACGGTTGCTGATAACTCTTTTACATACAGATAAATAATGGAAATTATGAAGGTTATATCTAAGTGCCTGGTGGACGCGGATTCTGCACAAAAAGCCTTGCTCCAAGCGGGACTCTGGTGACCCAGAGGTGGGTGGTTTCGCCTACGAGACTAGGATAGAAAACCCAGGGGTCAACAAAAAAAAGTCGATGAGAAAAAATTTTTATCCAGGCACCGATATCAGGGGTGGAAGGACGCTCTCGGCATTGAGCAGGGCGGCCAGGGTGGCGCAGGGCGCCAGGTCCACCTGGGTGCCCTCGGGGAGCACGGTTGGGGCCTCCCAATCCACCAGGGCCCAGGTTCCGGTCCGGAAGCGGGCGCTGACCTGTTCGCTGCGGTACTGGGCCAACTCGCCCATGACTTCCAGGCTGAAGGTCTTTCCGCCCAGCCGGGCTTCGATGGCGAGACCGGCCGGTTTGCGCACCAGGCGGAAGGCGTCGCCCTTGGCGCCGAGGTAGCCCTCCTCGTCAATCCAGAAGCGGGGCTTGTCCTTGTAGGGGGCACCGGCGGCCGGGCAGAAGGTATCGCAGTTCCCGCATTCATTGCAGAAGTCGGCGATGTTGAGGGTCTGGACCCGCTGGCTGACCGCGAAGGGCCGCGTGCCTTCGGCCACCAGCCGGCCCTGCCGTTGGACCAGCAGGGGCATCTGGAGGCTGAACGGCTCGAGGCCGTAGGCGAGGTTGGCCCGGTTGGGGCAGACGGTCACGCAGAGGCTGCACAGATCGTCGCAGTTCAGGCACCGGCTCGCTTCCTTGGCGGCGGATTCCGCCGTGAAGGGCAGGAGGACTTCGGCGAAGCCGTGTCGCTCGGTCACCGGCAGCACCGGCACCCGTTGGGCCGGGGCCAGGCGGCCCTTCTTTTCCATGAGGGCCGCGTCGGCAAGGTTCTTCTCAAGCAGGGGCTCGGCCTTCAGCTCTACCCCGTGGCGGGCGGCGATGCTTTCGGCCACGGCCCGCCCATCGGCGATGGCCAGGATGACCGAGGAGGCGCCATGCACGGCGTCACCCCCCGAGAAGAGGCCGGGCACCGAAGTCTCCCGGGTGTGGGGATCCACCACCAGGTAGCCGTTCGGGTTGCACCGCACCTCCAGCCCGTCCAGGAAATCCAGCACGGCGTCCTGGCTGATGGCGGAGATGACGGTATCGGCGGGCAGCACCACCTCGCTGCCTGCCACGGGGACGGGCCGGGGCCGGCCCGAGGCATCCCGTTCACCCAGGCGCATCTTCGTGCAGGCGAGCCCGCTGACCTTGCCGTCCGTGGCCAGGATGGCGGCCGGGGCCAGCAGATCCCGGATCAGGATGCCCTCTTCGACGCAGTCGTGGACCTCGGCGGGATCGGCAGGCATCTGCGCCCGGGTGCGGCGGTAGACGATGGTCACTTCGCCGCCCGGAACCAGCCGGATCGCGGAACGCACGGCGTCCATGGCGGAATTGCCGGCGCCGATGACCAGGATCCGCTGACCCAGGTCCATGGGCGTTCCGGCGCGCACCTTGTCGAGGAAGTCCAGGGCGTCCATGACGCCGGTCGTGTCCTCCCCGGGAATCTCGAGGCGCCTGCCCTTCTGGGCGCCCACCCCCAGGAAGACATAGGGATGGTCGCGGCGCAGCTCAGCCAGGGTGAAGTCCCGGCCCAAGACCTTGCCCAGGTGGATCGGAACGCCCAGCTCATGCAGCCGGACCAGGTCCGCCTCCAGGGTTTCGGCCGGCAGCCGGTAGGCCGGAATGAGCCCGCCCACCATGCCGCCGAGTTCCTGCTTGGCTTCGAAAACCTCCGGCTCGAAGCCCATCTTGGCCAGGAAGTACGCGGCGGAGAGGCCCGCGGGGCCCGCGCCCACGATGGCCACTTTCACACCCAGCGACTTCCCGCGCTTTTCCGCAAGGCGTGGCCCGGCGTTCTCGAAGGCGAAGCGCTTGATCTCCCGGATGGCCAGGGGCGCATCGTAGAAAATACGGACGCAGCGCTCGGTGCAGGGATGGTCGCAGACGCTGCCTGTGATGCCCGGCTGGGGATTGGTGCGGAGGATGACCTCCATGGCCTCGGCAGGCTTGCCGTGGGCCACCAGCCAGAGGTAGTCCGGGATGTTCTGGTTCGTGGGGCAGGCATCCACACAGGGTGCGGCGATGCAGTCGAAGTGGCCCAGGGGCGTGTCGCCCTTGAAATCCAGCGGGCGGGTGCGGCGGACATAGGCTTCGTCGCCCACCGCCTTCACGCCGTGCCGGGCCAGGTTGAAGCGGGCGCCATGGCCGCCGGAGCTGGCCTGGATGAAGGCGTCGAGGCTGGCCGCCCCGGCTTCGTCCATGGCGGTCTCGAGGTTCAGCAGATACTGTTGAAGGCGGGCATAACCACCGGGTTTCAGCAGGTCGGTGCAGACGGTCACGGGACCAAGGCCATCGGCCACCAGCTCCGCGAAATTCCGGGCATCGGCGCCGCCGCAGAAGCTGATGGGCACCTTGCCCCCGGTCTCCTCGACCACCAGGTGGGCCAGCGTGAGGGTCAGCGGATGCAGGGCCCGGCCCGACAGATACATCATTTTTTCAGTCGTCGGGAAGACGGGCCGGTGGTTCACCACTTCGAGCGTGTTGGAGAGCTTGAGGCCGAATTCGTTCTCCCGGCCTTCGGCCACCGCGGCCAGCCGCTTCACCATGGCCAGGGCGTCGTCCCACTTGGGATCATGGCCGAAGGCCTCGTCGGGCACCGTGATGTCGAAGCCGAGGGTGTCGTTGAGCAGGCCCCGCAGCCGCTCGGGTCCGAGCAGCGTGGGATTCAGCTTCACCCAGGTGTGGATGCCCAGCTCCGTGAGCAGGAAGGTGGTGATCCGCTCGATCTCCGCCGGTGGGCAGCCGTGCATGGTGGAGAGGGTGATCTGATTGGAAAGTTCGGTGGGGATGGCGATGTCCCGCACGCCGGGGTAGATCTTCGCCACAGTGTCGATGGCGGCCGCCAGGGCGGGCCCGGCGTCACGCATATCGGCGATGAATTTCTGGACGCGCGGATGCTGGATGCCTTCCAGGTTGTAGCCCACACTCATGCTGAAGTGGGTGCCGGGGTCCTTCAGGCCGAATTTGTGGGCCAGGGCGTGGATAAGCACCCAGCCATTGAGGTACTCCGTGAAGGATTCCTCGAGCTTGAGCTCCTGGGACCATTCGCAGTTGTAGGTCTCGTCCTCGGCATCGATGCAGGGTCGGCTCACCACGATCTCGTCGAGGATCTGCACGGTTTTCAACTCGATGAAGCGGGCCCCGCACAGCCAGCTGGCCACGATGTTCTGGGCCAGCTGGGTATGCGGTCCCGCCGCCACGCCCAGGGGCGCGGCCACGGTGTGGCCGAACATCTCCCGGGCGAGTTTGGGGTGGGGGATCTGGAAGTTCTGTTTCGGGATGCCCATGACGGCATCACCGGTCTCAAGCTCACGGAAGATCCAGCCGGCGAGCAGTTCGAGGGATGCGGAGCGGAAAGCCTTTTCCATGGTGCCGGGATCCTCGGATGGTTCAGGGTCAGCCCAAGCGCAACGAGCTGGAAAAGCGGGACCTGCCTAGACGGTTCCAGCGAAGACGCTGGGGAAGCGGGCGAGGAAGGCGGCGCAGTGCTGGAGCTCGCGCTCGTCCAAACACTCGCCGATCTTGTGCGTGTTCTGCTCGATGCCGGGGCCGAAGCCGATCATGGCCGGGTGCTTGTAGACCTCGTTGACCACCCAGTTTTTCTTAACGCTGCCGGGGATGCTGGCGTCCTTGGGCACGGGGAACCCGACGCCGTCCGTGGAGAAGACCCAGCGGTCCACGCGAGGCTCCTTGGTGAGGACGCCGCCAGTGCCAATCTTTCCGTCCACGTGGGGGGTGATCACCTTACGGTAGGCGATGACGGCCGCCTGCACAGCCGGGTGCTCCTCGGGGGTGAGCCAGCCGAGATAGACCTGGGGATTGTTGAGGACATAGCCCTTCCAGGAGGCGTCGGTGTAGATGGGGATGGAGACATCCACCGTGAGGCCGGCCTTCCTGGCGGTGGCCACGGCGTCCAGAGCTTCTACATCCGCCACCGACTGCTCGGGGGTCTCGCCAATGGTGAGGCGGCGGTCGAATCGGAAGGTGAAGCGCTCTGGAACGGCGCAATCACTGGGCGTGTCCAGCTTGGCCCAGGACGCGGTGCGGGTGCCGTGCCCCAGGAACTTGTCGTCCTTGAAGCCCTCGCGCCGGTCGTACTTTTCGGCGGCTTCCTTCACGATGGCGCTGCCGAACTCCAGGGGGTTCTTCCCCTCCCAGGGCATGGAGCCGTGGCAGGACTTGCCGGTGACGGCAACTTCGATCTGCATGCGGCCGCGCTGCCCGCGGTAGATGCCGAGCGCGCCCTGCTTCGAGCAGCCCGAGCCGTCCGTGAGGATCACCACGTCGGGGATGATCTCCGCCCCGGCGGTGGGGAAGACCTTCCGCACGAGATACATGGGGCCGGCGCCATCGTTGTCCTCTTCGCAGGCAGTGGCATAGGAGCGCACGATGACGCCTTTCAGCGCGCCCAGGCCTTCCAGTTCGAGCAGGATCTTCGTGGCGATGGCTGCGGAAACCACACCACCCAGCTGGTCCGCGGAGCCGCGGCCGAAGATGAGATGGTGCCACTCACTTTCGTCAGGCAGGTAGCCGAGCTCCTTCTTCAGGAAGTCCTTGTTCACCTTGGCGGGGTCGACGATGCCGTCGAAGCAGTCCACGCCCACCACCTTCTCCCGCCACTGGGCCCGCAGGGGCTTCACGGTGTCCGTGTGGCCGTCGATGTAGATGACCTTCTTCTGGGCCGCGGGAATGCCGTCGTTGGGATCCTCCACCCACCAGACCAGGTTGCCGAACTCGTCGAAGAAGGCGTCCTCGGGGCGGCGCACGGCTTTGATCTCGAGGAGCTTCTTGCGCAGGTACTCCAGGCGGGGGAACTCGTGGTTGGAGGTGCCGCAGGCGGGATCGCCCCCCTGGTCCACCGGCTTTTCCACATAGTCCGCTGGAATCCGGATGGCCTCCTTCAGCATTTCCGAGGCGAGGGGCAGGTAGTTGGCTGCCAGTTCCGCGATGCGGGCATCAAGGGTGGACATGGAAGGGCTCCAGATGGGGAAGGTAAACATGATTCCGGCGCGGGGCCAGAGGATGGGGAGGACGGTTCGAGCTCAGCTTTTGTTCTTTTTTCCGAGCAGCTTCATTTCCTTCAGGGGCAGGGTGGTGCGGCGGATGCCGTCGAACTGGCAGAGGGCGTTGGCCACGGCGGCGGCCGTGGGCACCAGGCCGATCTCACCCACGCCCTTGGCCCCGTAGGGCCCGACGGCGTCCGGGACTTCGATGCCGATGATCTCCATGGGGGGCATATCCTTTGCCCGAATGAGGCCCAGATCGGCCATCTTGAGGGAGACGGGGCGACCGTCCTTGTAGGGGAATTCCTCGCTCACGGCGTAGCCCAGGCCCATATGCAGAGAGCCCTCGATCTGGCCCTCGTAGAGCGTGGGGTTCATGATCTTCCCGGCGTCGTGGGCAGCGGTGATGCGGGTGATCTTCCCGGTCTCATCCAGCTCCACCAACTGCGCGGCAAAGCCGAAGGAGTAGTGGGTGATCACGTCGTAGCCGGGTTTGGCCGGCTTGCCGGGCGGCACCGTCCAGTCGCAGATCCAGCTGCCCCAGTATTCTTTCCCCACCAGATCCTTGAGGCCCAGGCCGGAGGCCAGGTCCTTCTTCAGGTCCCTGCAGGCGGCGATGACGGAGTTGGCCAGCAGCGAGGTCCCGCGGGAGCCGGTGGTCATGCCAGCCTCGGCCTCCTCGTTGGTCTCCACCAGCACCTCGATGAGCTCGGGGTCGATGCCGGTCTCCTCCACGAGGGTCTGCACGCCCATGGTGTAGTTGCCCTGCCCCATCTCGCACCAGCCGTGGTGGAGCTCCACCTTGTCAGCGGCCTTGATGACGATCTTGGCGTGGCTGAAGTCGGCCAAGCCGCAGCCGATGCCGGTGTTCTTCATGCCCGCGGCGATGCCCGCGCATTTGGCCGCGTGGAAGCGGTCCTTGAGGGCCTCCAGGCACTTGCGGACGCCCACGCCGGCCGTGAGGGTCTGCCCCGTGGCGATGGTCCGCCCCTCGGTCAGGGCGTTGTCCCAGCGGAACTGCCAGCGGTCGAAGCCGCCCAGCTTGCAGAGTTCGTCCATGCAGGATTCGAAGGCGAAGTTGGACTGGTTAACGCCGAAGCCGCGGAAGGCGCCACAGGGGGCGTTGTTGGTGACCACCGCCGTGCCATGCACCTGCACGTGGGGCACGTAGTAGGCCGCGGCCGAGTGGGACACGGCCCGTTCGATCACCGCCAGGCCGACGCTGGAGTAGGCGCCGCTGTCCGAGTGCATGGTGACCACCATGCCTGTCAGCCGCCCTTCCTGGTCGCAGCCCACGGCATAGTCCATGACGATGGGATGGCGCTTGGTGTGCATGCTCAGGGATTCTTTGCGGGTCAGCTTCACCATGGCGGGCCTGCCCGTCAGCCAGGCCAGCAGGGTCGCGTGGCTCTGGGTGGTGATGTCTTCCTTGCCCCCGAAACCGCCGCCGTTCTGGACCTGCACCACATTCACCAGGGCTTTGGGCAGGCCCAGCAGCAGCGCGAGTTGGTGACGATCTTCGTAGACGCCCTGGCTGCAACTGTAGACCTTCACGCCAGGCCGGTCGTCCTTCTTCCAGGGCAGCGCCAGGGTGGCCTCGGGCTCCAGGAAGGCGTGCTCGACCCGCTGGGTGGTGAAGCGGTTGCGGGTGATGAAGGCCGAGCCGGCCAGGGCCGTTTCGGCATCGCCCACCTTCACTGCGGCCCGGTGCAGCACATTGCCCGGGAACATGGGATGGACCTGCTCCGACCGGGGCTGCAGGGCCTCGAAGATGTCGGTGACCGGGCTGAGCACTTCGTACTCCACCTTCACCAGGGCGGCGGCCTTCCGGGCGATGGCTTCGGTCTTGGCCGCCACCGTTGCCAGCACATCGCCGATGAAGCAGGTGGTCTCACCCTCGGCTACCAGCACGGGCCAGTCCATGGTGATGGAACCCATCTGGCGCTTGCCGGGAATGTCCTTTGCCGTGAGCACCTTCACCACGCCCGGAACCTTCAGGGCTTCGGAAAGGTCGATTTTCAGCACCCTGGCCCGGGGATGGTCCGTGAAGCGCAGGGCCCCAAAGATCATGTCGGGTTCCTTCATGTCGCCCACGAAGACCCGGTCGCCCAGGACCGCTTCCCGGCCCGTGTACTTCCCGTGCCGCGTGCCCACACGCCCGGTGCCCTGCGGCATGGCCACGGCGTTGCCCTCCCGGAGCGCCTCAGCTGCGCATTCGATGGAGTCAATGACCTTCTTGTAGCCCGTGCACCGGCAGATGTTCCCCGAAAGCCCGCTGGCAATCTCATCCCGCGTGGGGTTCGGATTCTTGTCCAGCATCGCCTTGGCCTTCATGACGATGCCCGGGGTGCAGAAGCCGCACTGCACACCGCCCTTGACCACGAAGGCGTCCGCGAAAACATCCCGCTCCCGCGCCGACAGGCCCTCGGCCGTGACCAGCGACTTGCCCGCCAGTTCCTTCATCTTCATCCGGCAACTGAGGCGTGACGCGCCGTCCACCAGCACCGTGCAGCATCCGCAAACACCCTCACCGGAGCAACCATCTTTGGGGCTGATGAGTCCCGCGACCTCCCGCAGGTAGAAAAGCACCTCCATCTCGGGGTTGGCCTCGAAGCGCATGAGCTGACCATTGAGCGTGAATTCCATGGTTCCCTCTCAGGTTCATTCTAGAAATGACGGCGGATAGAACAATAATTTTATCCCGATAGTAAAATTTTTGTACCCGCCGTCACGAATCCCCCGCACCCCTCGGTGGGGTGGTACGGATTTGCTCAGTCCCGGACGAGGCGGGTGCCGACGGTGGCGGGATCTTCGGTGGCGAGGGCTTCGGGGGTGGTGATGAGCACCTCGTGGCCGCCACCGTCCAGGAAGCCCAGGGCGCTTTCGATCTTGGGTCCCATGCTGCCAGGCGGGAACTGGCCTGCAGCCAGGTGCAGCCGGGCCTCGCTGGCCGTGAGGCGGTCCACCCAGCGCTGGCTGGGCTTGCCGAAGTCCAGGGCTACCTTGGCCACGCCCGTCAAGATGATGAACAGATCGGCCTCCAACTGGGTCGCCAGCAGGGCGCTGAGCCGGTCCTTGTCGATGACGGCCTCCACGCCCACCAGGAAGCCGCTGGCATCGCGGATCACCGGAATGCCGCCGCCGCCGCCCGCGATCACCGAACTGCCGGACTGGAGCAGGAGTTTGATGGCGTCGAGCTGGACGATCTCCAGGGGATTGGGCGAAGGCACCACCTTGCGCCAGCCCCGGCCCGAGTCCTCCTTCATCTTCCACTTCTTGGCCTTCATCAGCTCCAGGGCCCGGAACTCGGGATAGAAGGGGCCTACGGGTTTGGTCGGGTCCTGGAAGCCCTTGTCCTCCTTGTCCACCACCACTTCGGTGAGGACGGAGGTCACCGGTGAATTCAGACCCAGGAAGCGCAGCCGGTTGATGAGCATGCGCTCCAACATATAGCCCATGGAGCCCTGGGTCATGGCACCGCAGACATCCAGGCTGTAGGGCGGGATCTGGCCCGACCCGGCCTCCTGCTGGATGAGGATGTTACCCACCTGGGGCCCGTTGCCGTGCACCACGCACAGCGAATAGCCCTCGGCTACCACCTTGGCCAGCATCTCGGCGGTCTCCCGGGCGTTCTCCAGTTGCTCCTCCTGGAGCCCGCGTTCTTTCTCTTTGAGCAACGCGTTGCCGCCGATGGCGAGGAGTGCGATTTTTTGGGTCATTGGGATCCTACGGAAACGGGGATTCTAGCAAAACCCCAGAAATACGGCCAAACAAGGGGCCGTGATGGCCTGGCAGTGGACTGGCAGGGGAGCCTGCATCAGCACTCCGGAAGGTTCACGGTGAAGGCCAGGGAACCATCGGGCACCGTAAGGGCGAGACCGCCCTGGGCGGTCTCCTTGTACTTGCTCTTCATGTCGGCACCGGTGTCCCGCATGGTCCAGATGACTTTGTCGAGGCTCACAAAGTGATGACCATCCCCATACAGGGCCATGCGGGCGGCGTTGATGGCTTTCACGCTGGCCATGGCATTGCGCTCGATGCATGGCACCTGAACCAGGCCGCCGATGGGGTCACAGGTGAGGCCAAGGTTGTGTTCCATGCCGATCTCCGCAGCATTCTCCACCCGGCCTGGCGTGCCGCCCAGCACCTCCGCCAACGCTCCCGCGGCCATGGAGCAGGCCACACCCACCTCACCCTGACATCCCACCTCCGCGCCACTGATGGAGGCATTCTCTTTGTAGAGGGCACCGATGGCCCCCGCAGTTAGCAGAAAGCGCACCCGACCATCGTCGGTGGCCCCTGGCACGAAGCGGTGGTAGTAGTGCAGGACGGCCGGAATGATGCCAGCGGCGCCGTTGGTGGGGGCCGTCACCACGCGCCCTCCTGCGGCATTCTCCTCATTCACCGCCAGCGCATAGAGATTCACGAAGTCCAGGGCCGTAAGAGGATCCTTGAGGCCCGCCTCGGGCGTTTCCGTGAGCCGCCGGTAGAGCGAGGGGGCTCGGCGTTTGACCCCGAGACCTCCCGGCAAGACGCCTTCTGTGGCGCAGCCTCGCCGCACGCAGGCCTCCATCACCGACCAGATGCCCAGCAGACCGGCCCGGACCTCGGCTTCGGTGCGCCAGGTCAGCTCGTTCTCCAACATGAGTTGGCTCACGCTGAGGCCTTTGCGGCGGCAAAGGTCCAGCAACTCGGTTCCAGTCCGGAAGGGATGGGGAGGTTCTCCCTTCGGGCCCGCAGGAAAAGGGACGCCCTCTTCCACCACGAAGCCGCCGCCCACGGAGTAGTAGACTTGAGTGCGCAACCCGTGACCATCGGCATCCAGAGCCGTGAAGCACATACCGTTGGGATGGAAGGGCAGGCTCTTCCTCGACAGCAACAGGTGCTCGGAGGGCCTAAAAGCCACCTCGTGGCGACCCAGCAAGGCCAGCCGCTCAGAGCTGCAGACCCTGACCACCAGGCTCGATGCAGCCTCCACGTCCACGCCCTCGGGCGTCTCCCCCAGTAGGCCCAGGATCACGGCCTTGTCACTGCCATGGCCCTTCCCCGTGGCCCCAAGACTGCCGAAAAGTTCAACCCGCACCGTCGACACAGCCTCCAGCAATCCAGCGCCATCGAGCGCCCGTGCAAAGCTGTGGGCGGCCCTCATGGGTCCCACCGTGTGCGAAGAACTGGGTCCGATGCCGATACGGAAGAGGTCGAAGACAGAAAGCGTCATGGCGCAAGATTCCTGGAACCGTTCATTCGAGCGGTCATGGCGGCCCTGCATACAGGATGATGCGGTTCATCCATTCGCCAGTTCCCGAAGCATCTGGCCCAGGAGATTCCCGGTGACGACCTTGCGGTAGTGGGCGGTGGCACGAATATCATCGATGGGGCTGATTTCATCCAGAAGGGCTTCCCTGGCTGCTTCAACGGGGAGGGCTGCCAAGGGTTTTCCGATGATCAGCGCTTCTGCATTCCGGGCCCTCACGGGAGCAGGAGCCACCGAGCCCAGGCCGATCCGCAGCTCGGCCACGACACCCTCTTGGATGCGCGCGTAGGCGGCCAGGCAGACCTTGGCGATGGCCTGGGCCTGCCGGGTGCCCACTTTGCGGAAATAGTGGAAGCCCCTGCCCGTGGGCTTGGGCACGATGATCCGCGCCACCAGTTCATCGGCCGCCAGATCCAGGCGCTTGTAGCCTTGGTGGAAGCGGTCATAGGCCACTCGCCGGAGGCCCCGGGGCGAGATCAGCTCCAGTTCCGCCCCATAGGCCAGCAGGCTGGGTGGCGTATCCGCCGCGGGGCTGGCGTTGGCGATGTTGCCCCCCAGGGTGCCCCGGTTCTGGATGGCCAGGGCGCCGGTGACGCGGGCGCTCTTCACCAGGTTGGGGAAATGCTGGTGCACGGCGCGGCAGTCGCGGAGATCGGTGTAGGTGGTCAGCGCCCCGAAGCTCAGGGAAGTCGTATCTTCCCGGATGCCCCGCAGATCGGCGAGGCGGGAGAGATCTAGGAACCGGGTCGCCTGCAGGCGTCCGGCGTTGTAGACAACCATGAGATCGGTCCCTCCGGCCATGGGCGTCCAGACGCCTGGCTCCCGGGCCAGGACCGCCAGGGCTTCCGCCAAGCTGGCCGGTGCCTGGATATCGCAATCGGCGAGGTAGCCTCTCATTTTGCTGCTCCGCCATCCGCGGCCACAGCCCGCACCGCGTCCACGATCTTTGCGTAGCCGGTGCAGCGGCAGAGATTCCCTGCCAGCCCCTCCCGGATCTCACCTTCGGTGGGGTTGGGGCAGCGATTCAAAAGGTCCGTGGCCGAGATCAGCATGCCGGGCGTGCAGAAGCCGCACTGGGCGCCGTTGTAGGTGAGGAAGGCATCCTGGACGCTGGAAAGCCGCTCGCCCTGAGCCAGCCCCTCCACCGTGACCACCACGGCCCCCTGGGCCTGCACCACGGGCACCAGGCAGCTGTTCACCACCCGGCCGTTCATGAGGATCGTGCAGGCGCCGCACTCGCCTTCTCCGCAGCCCTCCTTGGTACCTGTGAGGCGGAGCTCCTCGCGAAGGACATCCAGCAGCCGGGCAAAGGGATGCACCGTCACGACGCAGTCCGTGCCGTTCACCGTCATCTTGAGCGTGATCTGCTTAGCCATGGGTCACCTCCTCATAGCGCCCCAGCAGTCGATCCGGAGTCATGGGGACCTCATCCAGACGCAGCGGTCCCAGGGCGTTCTCCAGGGCGTTGATCAACGCCGGGGCCGGTCCGTCCATGGGGAGTTCCCCGAGGCCCTTGGCGCCACCGGGGCCGGCGGGGTGGGGGTTCTCCAGGAAGACCACCCGGATCTGCGGCAGATCGGCGCTGGTGGGGATGATGTAGTTGGTCATCTGGTTGTTGATCATGCGGCCCTGTTTCATGGTGACCTCCTCCCAGAGCCCCCAGCCGATGCCTTGGGCGACCCCCCCTTCGATCTGGCCTGCGGCCAGCGTGGGATTGACCACCCGGCCCACCTCCTGCACCGCCACGAAATCCTCGACCTTCACTTCATAGGTATCCAGGTCCACCGCCACCTCGGCGGCGTAGCAGGCCCAGGAGTAAGTGGGATAGGCGTCGCCCTGGTAGGTGGCATCGTTCCAGGCGATGTTGGGCGGCCGGTGGTACTGGCCGTAGCATTTCACCGAGCCCAGCGTGGCCACCGCCTTGGCGACGGCTTCACGGAAACCGTCAGCGGTGTAGGGTTCCTTGAGGAAACCCTGTTGCACCAATGCCTGCTTGAAACTGATGGCCGCGTCTTCCAGAATCCGGCCCACCATCATGGTGCTGCGGGAGGCCACGGTGGGTCCGCTGTTGGGCACCCGGTCCGTATCCACTTCGGCCGTCTCGACCATGTCGAAAGGCAGCTTGAGGGCCTCGGCGACGATCTGGGCGAACACGGTGTTCTTCCCTTGGCCCATTTCCGTGGAGGCGGCCAGGATGGACACGGTGCCGTCGGCGAGACCCTCGACCCCGGCCACGGAGGCCAGGTAGGATTCGCCGCCGCCCGTGAACCCGCAGCCGTGCATGAAGACCGCCAGGCCAACTCCGCGCTTGATGGGATTCTGACTGTCATTGGCGGCGGCGAAGGTCGTGCGCTTGCGGTGGTAGTCGATCTCCTCCAGGGCGCGGTCCATGAGGCCGCCCAGGTCCAGATCCTCACGGATCACCTGGCCGGTGGCCATGGTATCCCCCATGCGGAGGAAGTTCTTCCGGCGCAGTTCGACGGCATCCAGGCCCATCTTCCGGGCACAGACATCCATATGGCGCTCCATGGCGAAGAGGCTCTGGGGCGCGCCGAACCCACGGAAGGCGCCGGGCGGTGGCGTGTTCGTGGCCACGGCCCGGGCGTGCACCTTGACGTTGGGGCAGCGGTACACGCTGGCCGAGTGCAGCGCCCCGCGGCTCAGCACCACCGGGGACATGGTGGCGTAGGCGCCACCATCCAGGACGAAGTCCACATCGAGGGCCAGCAGGTGGCCCTCGGCATCGAAGGCCGTCTTCAGCCGGGTGCGGCTGGGGTGCCGCTTGGTGGTGCAGGCCAGATCCTCTTCCCGGTCGTAGACCACCTTGACGGGCCGACCGCTCTTCCATGCGAGCAGGGCCGCGTGACCGGCGTTCACGGAGGGATAGTCCTCCTTGCCACCGAAGGCGCCGCCCATCTCCATGGCCACCACCCGCACCTGGCCTTCGGGCAGGCCGAAGAGTTGCTTGAGGGCGCCATGGACATAGTAAGGGCACTGCAGAGAGCCCCAGACCGTCACCCGGAGTCCGGCCGCCTCTTGTTCCACCACCGCCACCATGGCGTTGGTCTCCAGGTACATCTGCTCCTGGGCGCCGGTGTGGTATTCCCCTTCGATCACGTGGGCGGCGCTGGCCCACACGGCCTCCGGATCGCCCTTCTGGATCCGGATCTCCTTCAGGAGGTTGTGGGTGCCGTAGATCACCTGCTCCAGATCCAGGGAGGCCTGGATATCGAGGATGGCGGGGCGTTCCTCCACCTCCAGCGTGACGGCCTTCCGGGCCTTCTCGGCCAGGCGGCGGTCCGGGTGGGCGAGGAGCACCACGGGCTGCTCCGGATGGGTGATCTCCTCGCCGATCCCCACCAGGAAGGGCTGGTCGTGCACCACGGAGGCCACGCGATTCGTGCCAGGGATGTCTGCGGCGGTGACGATGGTGAATTCCCCCCAGGGGATCCCCTCACCGAACTGGATGCCCTTCAGGATGCCCCGGGGCACCTGGGAGCGGACGGTGACGCCGTGGAGGGCGTCCGGGACGAATTTATCGTCCGTGTAGCAGGCGGTGCCCATGACTTTGGCACGGCCTTCCTTCCGGATGGAAGAAGCTCCGATCACGGGGGCCTCCTGGTGGGTTGGATGTTCGTTCCCGCACGGGGACATGCCCGTGCAGGTCATGCGCTTGATACAGGTTAGGGACGTGGGTGGGGGCGTCCAGCCCCCACCCACCCGTCACAGGGCCGGGCCTAGCTCTTGGGCAGGGTGGAAGCCACGCCCTTCACGTAGTAGTTCATGGCGCCCATTTCGGCGTCGGTCATGTTCTTGCCCTTGGGCACGCGCTCCTTGCCCTCCTGGTCGACCACCGGGCCGGCGAAGGGATGGAACTTGCCGGTGGCGGCATCAGCCTGGAGCTTCTGCACGTAGCTCTTCACGTCAGCAGGCACCGCCGGATTCATCGGAGCGAGCTTGATCATCCCGTCCTTGAGGCCGCCCCAGAGGTTGGTGCCCGTCCACTTCTTGTCGAGCACTTCCTTGACGATCTTGGTGTAGAAATCCCCCCAGATGTGGGTGGTGCCACTGAGCTGGCTGGTGGGGCCGTACTTGGTCATGTCGGAGTGGTAGGAGAAGGACCAGGTGCCCTTTTCCTTGTGCTTTTCCTCGGCAGCCTGCACCACGGCCGTGGAGTCCGTGTGGTGGGTGATCATGTCCGCACCTTGGGAGATGAGGGTCATGGCGGCTTCCCGCTCCTTGCCCGGATCGAACCAGGAATTCACCCAGATGACGCGCACTTCAGCCTTGGGGTTGACGCTCCGCATGCCTCGGGTGAAGGCGTTGATGCCCTGCATCACTTCGGGGATGGGGAAGGCGGCCACGTAGCCGGCGAGGTTCGTCTTGGTCATCTTCCCCGCGATGACGCCGTTCAGGTAGCGGCCCTCGTAGAATCGGGCGTTGTAGATGCCAAGGTTGGCGCCGGTCTTGTAGCCGGTGGCGTGGAAGAAGGTGGCGTTGGGGAAGGCGACCGCGACCTTGGCGGTCTGGTTCATGTAGCCGAAGGACGTGGTGAAGATGATCCGGTTCCCATCCTGGGCCAGCTGCCGGATGATGCGCTCGGCATCGGCGCCCTCGGGGACGTTCTCGATGAACTTGGTGGTGACCGCGCCCTTCATGTCGGCCTCCATCTGCTTGCGGCCCTGGTCATGCTGGAAGGTCCAGCCGGCGTCCCCCACGGGGCTCACGTAGACGAAGGCGATCTTGACGGGCTCTGCGCCCATCAGGATGGTGGAAGCGAGCAGGGCCGATACACCCAGGGTCGCGAGGGCGAATTGTCGGTGGTTCATTCGGTGTTCCTCCTTGAGGGGGGTGGAAGTGGATCGCCGCGGGGGGCGGGTGGACGTGCGGTAGCAGGGTTCAGGCATCCGGCAGGAAGGGTTGCCCCAGTGAGGCTGGGGAATTGAGCCGGATCGTACTGCGGTTCCGGGAGATCAGGACCAGGACCACGACGGTGGCCATGTAGGGAAGGGAAGACAGGAACTGGGCCGGGATGCTGATTCTCGCGCCGGAACCCTGGACGAACATCTGGGTGATCATGCAGCCGCCGAACAGGTAGGCCCCGATCATCACCCGGCCGGGGCGCCAGGTGGCGAAAACCACCAGGGAAAGGGCGATCCAGCCCCGCCCCGCCACCATGCCCTCCACCCACATGGGGGTGTAGAACACGGACAAGAACGCGCCCCCGATGCCGGCCATGGCACCGCCGAAGAGCACGGCCTGGTAGCGGATGCTCACCACGCCATAGCCGATGGCGTGAGCGGAGACGGGGGATTCCCCCACCGCCCGGAGGATGAGACCGGCCTTGCTCCGGTAGAGAAACCAGGCCACGGCGGCGATGAGCACCCAGGAGAAGTACACCAGCCCCTGCTGCTCGAAGAGCGAGGGCCCGAACAGGGGAATCTTGTGGAGGAGGGGAATCCGAATGGGATCCACGCTGGCCAGGGCCACGGATTCGTAGGGCTTGCCGATGAACGCCGACAGCCCCACCCCGAAGATGGAAAGCGCCAGGCCCGAAGCCACCTGGTTGGCCATGAGCGTCAGGGCGGAGAGGCCGAAGAGCAGGGCCATGAGCATCCCGGCGCCCATGCCGGCGAGGATGCCCAAGTAGGGGCTGCCGGTGTGGTGGGCCACGGCGAAGGCGGCCACGGCGCCCACGGACATGATGCCTTCGGCGCCCAGATTGAGCACGCCGGCCTTTTCGGTGACCAGTTCACCCAGCGCGACGATGATCAGGGGCGTCCCGGCCACCACGGTGGCGAACAGGATCGAGCTGATGAAGGACAGTCCCATGGCGGCTTCCTACTTCCTGCGCCGGACTAGCCGCGGCCGGAAATTGATGAACACGTCAGAGCCCAGCAGGAAGAACAACAACATGCCCTGGAAGACCTTGGAAATCGAGGAGGGCAGGGCGAGGTACTGCTGGGCCTGCTCGCCGCCCATGTAGAGCAGCGCCATGAGCAGGCTGGAGAAGAAAATGCCGATGGGGCTCAGACGGCCCACAAAGGCCACGATCATGGCGGCGAAGCCATAGCCTGGGCTGATGTGCTCCGTGATCTGGCCGATGGGCCCAGCCACTTCGGCGATGCCCGCCACGCCCGCCATCGCCCCGCCCGCCAGCATACCGATCCAAACCGAGCGCTTGGCCGAGAAGCCCGCGTACCGCCCGGCTTGCTCCGCCTGGCCAGCGACTTTCATCTGATAGCCCATGAAACTCTTGTTCATGAAGATCCACCCGGCGACCAGGGCGCCCAAGGCGATGACCAGGGCGGTGTTCACCCGGGTTCCCGCCAGCAGGATGGGCAGGGTGGCCTGGGCGCTCAGCAGTTTGGTCTGCGGAAAATTGAACCCATCGGGATCCTTCCAGGGTCCGTGGACCAGCCAGGACACCACCAGTTCGGCGATGTAGACCAGCATGAGGCTCGTGAGGATCTCGTTGGCGTTGAAACGGGTGCGCAGGTACGCCGGAATGGCCGCCCAGATCATGCCGCCCAGGGCCCCGGCGAGGATCATCGAAGGCAGCAGGAAGAGGCTGTTGCTGCCATCGAAATGCAACGCCAGTCCTCCGCCCACCAAAGCGCCGATGAGCAGCTGCCCCTCCGCCCCAATGTTCCAGACATTGGCCTTGAACCCCACCGACAGCCCCACTGCGCAAAGCATCAGGGGGGTGGCCTTGAGGAACAGCTCGGCCACGCCGTAGGAATCCTTCAGGGGGTACAGGAAGAAAACCTTGAAACCTTCCACGGGGCTTTTCCCGAGGATCAGGAAGAGGATCATCCCACTCAGGAACATCAGGCCCACGGCGAGGAGCGGCGAAAGGTAGCTAATGACCTTAGAGGGTTCGGCCCGCTGCTCGAATTTAAGCCACATGGGGCGCGTCTCCCGAGGTCCCAGTTTCCGGCCACATCCCGCTCATCCACATGCCGATTTCTTCGACGCCCGTTTTGGAAGTGACTTTGCTGGGCGACAGGGTGCCCTTGGCGATCACCACGATGCGGTCGCAGATCTCGAACAGTTCCTCCAGCTCTTCGGAGATCACCAGGATCGCCGTGCCGGAGTTGCGCAGATCTAGCAGGGTCTGGCGGATGAAGGAGGAGGCGCCCACGTCTACGCCCCAGGTGGGCTGGGCCAGCACCAGCAGCTTGGGCTCCTGCATGATCTCGCGGCCCACGATGAACTTCTGGAGGTTGCCGCCGGACAAGGACTTGGCCTCGGAATTCGGGCCGCCGCATTTCACGTCGAAGCGCGCGATGCAGTCCTCGGCGAAGCGCTTGGCGACGCCCCACCGGATGAGGCCGCTGAACAGCATGCCTTTGCGGTAGGCCGTGAGCAGGATGTTCTCCGTGAGCGACAGCCGGGGCACGGCCCCCCGCCCCAACCGCTCTTCGGGCACGAAGCACATTCCCAGGGCCCGGCGCCGGGCCGGGTTCAGGTGTCCCACCTTGACGCCGCACATCTGGACGGCGTGCTTATCGGCCAGCGGTTCTTCGCCGGAGATCGCCTTGAGGAGCTCCTGCTGGCCGTTGCCGGAAACCCCGGCGATGCCCACGATCTCGCCGCTCCGGACCTCCAGATGGATGTTCCGGAGGTCGGTGCCGAAGGGGTCCTCCGTGGCGTGGGACAACCCCACAATGCGCAGCCGCACCTCGCCTCCGTCATCGGGCTCGCCGTGGCTGCAGACCGGGAGATCCTCGCCAATCATCATGCGCGCCATGGTCTTGGGGGTCTCCTGGGAGGGTGTGCAGGTGCCGGTGACCCGGCCATTGCGCAACACCGTGGCGGCGTGGCACAGCTCCTGGATCTCATCCAGCTTGTGACTGATGTAGAGGATGCTCACCCCTTCGGTGGCCAGTTGCCGAAGCGTTTCGAACAGCTTGCGCACGGCCTGGGGCGTCAGCACTGAGGTGGGCTCGTCCAGGATCAGCAACCGGGGATTCTGCAGCAGGCATCGGATGATCTCCACCCTTTGCCGTTCCCCCACGGACAGGGCATGGACCAGCCGGCGGGGATCCACGGGCAGGCCGTAGCGTTCAGACACCTCCTCGATGCGCTGGGAGAGCGCCGGCAGGTCAAACTCGCCCGGGATGGCCAGGGCGACGTTCTGCACCACCGTGAGGGTTTCGAACAGGGAGAAGTGCTGGAACACCATGCCGATGCCCAGTTCCCGCGCCTGGGCTGGATTCGGAACCGTCACACGCCGGCCTTCCCAAAGGATCTGCCCTTCGTCGGGGCGGATGACGCCGTAGATCACCTTCATGAGCGTGGATTTCCCCGCGCCGTTTTCGCCCAGCACCGCATGGATCTCGCCCGGCATGACCGCGAGATCAATGCCATCGTTGGCGACCACCGAGGGGTAGACCTTCCGGATGCCCTTGAGGGCGAGCCGGGGTTTATCAGGGGTCTGGGTTGGCATCGGGCTTTCCCGGGGGGTCATCAGGAAGGGGAACAGATGCGGGATCGGGGTCGATTATAAAAATTTTCACTATTTAAGTCAAATTTTTTCAAGACTAGCGGCCATACTTGACCTCACCATAGGAATAGATCTGGTTCAATTGCCTGATTTGAGAATAATTGGTGACACAAACAGGCCGCAGAGGCCCCTGCGGATCCAACCTCCGCCCGGTGCCTCGGCGCCCGCCCTGCCGGCCGTCATTCGATCCCGTTGAATCGAACTAAAATCTGTGGATGTTCCATTTCGTTCGTTAGAATCCCTACCGTACCCCTGGAAGCGAACCTCCCATGATGCCCACTGCCGATCCCACGACCTTCATGCGCCGGGCCATTGAACTTTCCCGCCTCCACATGGAAGCGGGGGCGGGTGGACCCTTCGGTGCCGTGGTCGTGAAGGATGGACGCATCCTGGCCGAGGGCTGGAACCGCGTCACCTCCGGCCACGATCCCACCGCCCACGCGGAGGTGGTGGCCATCCGCGAGGCCTGCGTGCGCCTCGGCA
This sequence comes from Holophagaceae bacterium, assembly GCA_025361205.1. Classification (GTDB taxonomy): domain Bacteria; phylum Acidobacteriota; class Holophagae; order Holophagales; family Holophagaceae; genus Geothrix. The sequence goes on along the minus strand of JANYAS010000163.1, from coordinate 4,784 downwards.
CCTTCGAACTGAAGGGCTGCGAGATTTTCACCAGCTGTGAACCCTGCCCCATGTGCCTGGCCGCCATCTACTGGGCTCGGCTGGATCGCATTTGGTACGCCAACGGCCAGGCTGATGCCGCGGCGATCCAGTTCGACGACGCGTGGCTCTACCGCGAGGTGGCCCTGCCGCTCGCGGACCGGAGCCTGCCCCTGGTCCAGTTGCTGAGGGACGAGGCCCTGACGGTCTTCCAGGCTTGGGAGGCCAAGGTGGACAAGGTTCGGTACTAGGACGGGCTCCTAGCCAACCAACTCTTTGGCCAGCTCGTCATGGCGTCGCTGAACGGGTTCGAGGTCGAACGATACAAGCCGCCCTGCGCGCACACGGACCACGCCGTCCACGATAGTATAGGCTGCCTGCGCCGGAGCGCAGAGGAGCAGCGCTCCCACCGGGTCGTGGACTGCGCCGCCCGCGAAGCCCAGCGCCGAGAGGTCGAAGAGGGCCAGATCGGCGCACAGCCCCGGCGCCAGCTGGCCGATGTCGGAGCGGCCGAGCACCCGGGCGCCGCCGCGGGTGGCGATTCGCAAGGCGTCGCGCGCGGTCATGGCCGCGGGGCCCCGGTCGCAGCCAAAGGGCTCGGCGGCGATGCCCACCCGCTGGAGGAGCATGGCCATGCGGGCTTCGGCCACCACCTGCGCGCCATCGTTGCTGGCGCTCCCGTCCACACCGAGACCCACCGGCACCCCGGCATCCAGCATCGCCCGCACGGGAGCGATACCCGAGGCCAGCCGCATATTGGAGGAGGGGCAGTGGGCGACGCCCGTGCCCGTGGCGGCAAAGCAGGCCAGGCCGGGCGCATCCAGCTTGACGCAGTGGGCGTGCCACACGTCCTCGCCCACCCAGCCGAGCTCCTCCGCGTACTGCGCGGGCGTGCAACCAAACCTCTCCTTCGAGTAGGCGAGATCGTGATCGTTCTCGGCGAGGTGCGTGTGCAGGCGGACGCCGCGGCTGCGCGCGAGGAGTGCGGTGTCCTGCATGAGCTGGCGGCTCACTGAGAACGGTGAGCAGGGGGCGAGGGCGATCTGCAGCATCGAGCCCGGAGCGGGGTCGTGGTAGCGCGAGACCAGCCGGTCCATGTCAGCGAGAATGGCCGGCTCCCGCTCCACCACCGCGTCGGGCGGCAGCCCTCCTGCGCTTTGGCCCACGCTCATGGCGCCGCGCGTGGCGGTGAAGCGCATCCCTGCGAGCCGCGCGCCATCAATGCTGTCATCGAGGCGGCTGCCATTCGGGAAGAGGTAGAGGTGATCGCTGGTGGTCGTGCAGCCGGAGAGCAGCAACTCCGCCATGGCCACCTGGGTGGAGATCCGGATCATCTCAGGCGTGAGCCGTGCCCAGATAGGGTAGAGCCCGCGGAGCCAAGTGAACAACTCGGCGTCCTGCACGGCCGGCACCGCCCGGGTGAGCGACTGGTACATATGATGATGGGTGTTCACGAACCCTGGCATCACGAGGTGGCCACTGGCATCGATGACTTCGTCGGCGGTAACGGGAAGGTCGGCAGTTGGGCCAAGGGCCTCGATCCGGTTGCCCCGGATGAGCACCGAGGCAACTCGCAGCTCGCGCCCGGTATCGTCCATGGTGGCAACGCAGGTGGCATTGCGGAGGAGGAGGGTGCGGCCGGTCGGCTCGGGCATCGATAGGGCTCTCGGAGGCTGGGGTAGCAGTGCGGGAACATCGATGATCCTATGAACCGGCGGTCGCCAGCATCAGATCCTTGACCGCGATCGACCTACCGGACTCGGTGGCCACCTTCTACTGCAGGCGCTCAAGCCAGACTTACAGACGCCTCGATACACATCCCCCAGTGGCAGCCGGATGAGGACGCGACGCAGCTCCTGGCGCGTGCCGACCAGGCCGTGTATTGGGCCAAGATGGACGGGCAGGATCGGGTGGAGGAGTAGGGCAGAGATTTCATCGGACTCCCCTCGTGGCCGCCTCACCCGGGGGGGTCGCGACCCACTCCGACGCGGACTCGAACCCCCCGCATCCCGCTGCGCGGTCTGCCGGTCCCGCTCCCGACTCTGCCCAGAACGACACGACATGCCCCCAGGTTTGGTGTGCCCAGCGGGGCCTGTTCCGGTGCTCATCCACGCCGACGAAGTCGGAGGTCTATTTCACGGTGAACCCGAGCGTGGTGCTGATGAACTCGGTCTGGTCGTCCTTGAAGGACCTGTTGTTGTAATGGTTCAGGTCATAGATCAGCCGGGCCTTGACGGTGTAGGTGCCGGGCTTCAGGGCCGGGGACCAGGGCAGGACGCGCTCTTCGCCTGCCCGGATGGGGGCTTCGTGCGGTCCCTGGGCATCGGCCTGGGTGGCGGCGATGGCGTCGGGACGCGCCTTGTCCTCTTCGAGGAACTTCTTGTCATCTGGCCGTGGGCCATACCAGGGGGCGAACATCCACTCGCCGCTGGCGACCTTCGCGCCCTTGGCGTCGAACACCTCGGCCATGAGGTAGACAGCCCGGCGGTTGGACCCTGTGGGCACGGAGTGGCCCGCGCCAATGTTGATCACGTGGAGGCCCAAAAGGTTCTTCCACTCCTCGGGTTGGACAGCCACAAGGCTGAGGGAGCTGGTCAGTCGCTGGAGGGATCGGCCACCCGTCCACAGATGCCGGGCCACGGCCCGTTCGGGAGCATCAGGCGCGTCACTGACCTTCCGGACAGTGCGGGGCATGTGGCAGTCTTGGCACTGCTGCTTGCCGAGGCCGGGCTTGTAGAAGTCCTCACGCCACTCGAAGAAGGTCTGGGTCTGCTTGCCGGACACCCGCTTGCCCATGCTGTGGCAGTAGGCGCACATGGCGGAGGACTGGATGGCCGGGTCCACCACCGTCTCATGCGGCGCCTTCACCTCATGGGGGCCACGGATTTTGCCCTCGGGGGTGAGGTGGCAGCTCGCGCAGGTGAGACCACCAACCTCCTGGCCCTTGGGCCGGGCGGTGGGCTTGGCCATCTCTGCCACGTTCAGGTCCGGGATGGTGAAGGGCTGAGGGTAGTGGCAGACGTTGCATGAGCGCCCGCCTTCTTCGGCATCACGGGCGTGCAGGGGGTAGTTGTCGGTCCCGGCGAAGGCATGGGCCGTGGCTGTGGCCGAGACGGACCCTGTGAAATCGAGGGACTCCCCCTCCTTGGTGGGGATGGTGGTCGGGTTGTTGTGGATGTCGCTGCCAAAACCGTGGGCGAATTCACGGTAGATGGCCTTGTGGCACATGCCGCACTTCTTGGAGTCGGTGGCAGTGCCCTCGGGAAAGCGCATGGTCTGGGCGAAGACCCCGCCGGTAGTGGCCATGGCCATCACAAGCAGCATCCATCGAGGCCGTGTGAAGAGGTTCATGAGAAGTTCCTTTCAAGATGGGCGTGACCGGGATCTCGCAGGGGATTGGCTTGAGAAGGTAAGGCGGCGGCAAGTTTTAGAGGAACCCACGGACGCCAACATAGACCTGATGCCCGGTTTCGCCATGGAAAACCCTGCCGATGGTTCCGAGCACGGAGAAGTGGGGTCCCAGGGCCCGGAGGAACCCGACGTTGAACGTGGCGGAGCCCGTGCCCCCAGTGGCGTCGGCCCCCTGATGGAACACCTCGGCTCCCAATGAGAAGTCCTCGCCGAAGTTCCGCTGCACCTGCCAGCCGAACGTGAGGTAGTTCCGCTTGCCTTCACCAGGATTTCGCCACCATCCCGGCCCACCATAAGTCGTCCAGGGGCCAATTGACTTCTGGAACAGTAGCGGGATGTAGAGCCGCCAATGGCCACTACCCAGGCCCGCAGCCGCACGGCCCGTGGGGGCTTGGACCTGGGGGTAGATCGCCATCTGGGGGACGCTGTCACCCTCCTGGATGAACCGATACTTGAAGCCCGTCTGGAGGTCCCCTAAGCCGTGCTCTCGCCTGCCATCAAGCCCCTGCTCGTAGGCGATCGGAACCTGGAACTGGATCTGGGCGTTGGCGAAGGGCCCGTAGTTGGCCTCGAAGGCCGGGAGGAGGCCCAATCTCGCGCCGTGGGATACGACGCCCTGCATGAACAGGTAGGTCTCCCAGTGGCCCCGTTCCACGGGCTCCGGGTCATCGGTAAGGTAGGGCGGGCCCGCGAACAGTGACGCCGAAAGGAGCATCCCGGCCAGACCTTGGCGACAATTTAAACTAATCACGAATGACTCCGGATGATTAGGGGGCATAAGGTTCAGTGCTGGGGCAGTTGGTCGCAGGTACATGCGTTGAGGCTATCCGGAGCGTCAGGAGTGCAACAGCGTCTCTCGAAGGCTCTGGCACACCCGATCTGGGGCAGCAATTGGACCTGGAACCCCCCGCATCCCGCTGTAGGGTCTGCCGGTCCTGGTCCCCAGTGGGGTTCGGCGCGGGTTGGTGGCTGTGCCAATCATTCCAACCCATATGGGCGAGGACTCGAACCCCCCGCATCCCGCTGCGCGGTCTGCCGGTCCCGCTCCCGACAGCCCACTGGGCAACAGCCTCCTCGGCGGGTTCCCGGCTCCGCGCACCGTGCGCGCTTCGCCACCCGGCGGTCGGGACCGCAGGCCCACTGTCGTGGGTCCGAGTCCCATCAGCCGCATGTCCCCGATACAAAAAGGCCCCGCAAGCGGGACCTTTTGGGTGTTGGGGCGGCTGAGGGGACTCGAACCCCCGACACCTGGAATCACAATCCAGTACTCTAACCAACTGAGCTACAGCCGCCGTCGGACCATCCAGACTATCCTGGGCGGTCCGGGAAGGCCAGCGGGAACCTTCGGGGGTCTG
>JANYAS010000188.1 GCA_025361205.1 Holophagaceae bacterium | reverse complement strand
TCCAGGAACTTCATGGGGGCACGCAGGGCGCCGCTGCGCAGCTGGCTGGCGAGGTCGTCGGCCTCCTGGGCGGAGAAGCTGCCGGCGATGCGCACGGCACCGCCGATGATTTTTTCCTTGGCGCTTAGCTCGGTGACGATCTTGCGATCGAGCACGATCGCGATCAGGCGGTTCTCTTCGGAGGCAGTGCCGGTGAGTCGTGCGAAGTCATCATCACCCTTCTTGTTGAGGGTGAAGTTCACCTCGTTCGCCTCGGTCTGGGAGTTCGAGGCCCGGTGCGAGTCGATGATGTCGGCGCCGTCCATGCCCACGCGGCTTTCGAGCAGCACCCACTCCTTGATCTTCTCTTCGCCGGGCTTGGCCTTCGCCGCCGGCTGGCCGGTGCGGCGGGCCTGGCGCTCGCTCTCGATCTCGGGGAATAACTCGAATTCTTGAGGGATCGTCCCCTTGAAAAAGGCCAGGGCCTCTTCCTTGGAGGCGAACCTGATCTGGGGAGCCTTGGCCAGCAGGCGCTGCTCCAGATGCCCTGGCGTGGCCAGCAACTTCTTGATGCGCTCGCGGTCGCCTTCCTCGATGCCGGGAATCTCGACGACGATGCGGTTGCCCTCGGCGCCACTGGCGGTGATCTCGGGTTCGAGCACATTGGCGGGGTCGATGTCACGGATGCGCTTCTCGATGACCTCCAGGGCCCGCTTGTTGGCGTCATCCTTCAATTGCTTCTGGTACTCGGTCTTGTGAGCCAGCCGGAAGCCATCGCCTTCGGCAGCAACGGTGAAGCCCGAGAAGAAGTCCTTGGCCACCTTTTCAACCGTGGCCTTCTGGTCGGCACCCACGCCCTCCACATGAAGGGCTTCGCCATCCAGGCGCACGGTGGCGCCAGGTAGGCCCTTCTCCCGGAGGCGGGCTGCCATCCGGTCCTTGCTGTCGTGCAGGTCGGCGGCGAGGGCCTCCTGGCCCTGCACTTCCAGTTCGAAGTGGACGCCGCCCCGAAGGTCGAGGCCCAGTTTCACCTTGGAGAGGGGAAGGAAGAAATAGCCGCAGCCGAACAGCACGGCAAGGACGATGGCGAGGCGCCAGAGGCTCCGTTTGGTCACGGGGCGCTCCTTACAGAAGGCGGGCCGGCATTTGTGTTGAAGATCAGATGCCGGCCCGGAAGGTCAAGGAAGATCAGTTCTGCTTGGTTTCGGGTTCGGTGGCCAGCGAGGCCACGGCTGCGCGCCGGGCCTTGACCACGGAGCCGCCCAGCTTCAACCAGATGTGCTTGTCCTCGACGCGATCAATGGTGGCGTAGAGGCCTGAGGTCAGGACCACCTCGTCTCCGGCCTTCAGCTTGGCCAGTCGGGCCTCCGTCTCCTTGCGCGCCTTGCTCTGGGGACGGATGAGGAGGAAGTAGAACATCAGGGCCATGCCGCCGATGAACACGAACTGAGTCCAGCCCGGAGGGCCACCGGCAGCGGGTGCTTCTAACAAAACAAAGTTCATTCAAGGCTCCTCAGTCTTCAATCGGGTGCGGGTGAACTGGGCAAAGGCTGGAAACCGGTTCTCCAGCAAGGCCTGCCGCGCGGCGCGGGTGAGTCCCACAGTGTAGCTCAGGTTGTGGATCGTGTTCAGCGTGAAGCCGAGCAGCTCCCCGCAGCGGAACAAGTGGTGCAGGTAAGCCCGGCTGAAGGTCTTGCAGGTATAGCAGGAGCAGTCCGGGTCCAGGGGCAGGTCCATCTCCCGGTGCCGGGCGTTCTTGAGGTTGAGCCGCCCCCGGCTGGTGAGGATGCGCCCATGCCGGGCCTCCCGGCTGGGCAGCACGCAATCGAAGAGATCCACCCCGTGCTCGATGCCGAAGAGCAGATCCTCCGGAGTGCCGACGCCCATCAGATAGCGGGGCCGGTCCGCAGGCAGCTCCTTCACGAACTCGGCCAGCACGGCGTTCATCTGCTCCTTGGGCTCGCCCACGCTGAGGCCACCCACCGCGAAGCCCTGGAAGGGCGTTTTCGCATCCAGCTCCATCGCCTCCGCCAGGTGGCGGCGACGCAGGTCCAGATGTGTGCCCCCCTGATTGATGGCAAAGAGGCCCTGGTGCGCCTGGAGAGGCACGGCCCGGCTGCGACCCAGCCAGCGGGTGGTGCGGGCCATGCTGACCTCCAGCTTGGTGCGCTCCAGTTGCCCCGGCGGGCACTCATCCAGGGCCATGCAGATGTCCGAACCCAGGTTCCGCTGAATCTCCATGGCGCGCTCCGGCGACAGGAACTGGGGGCTGCCGTCAATGTGGCTCTGAAAAGTCACCCCTTCTTCATTCATCTTCCGCAGATCAGCCAGGGAGAAGACCTGGAACCCCCCCGAATCGGTGAGGATGGGGCCATCCCAGCCCATGAAGCGATGCAGCCCGCCCATCTGCGCGACCACGGCGTCCCCTGGCCGCAGGCTCAAGTGGTAGGTGTTGCCAAGAATCACCTGGGGGCCGATGTCCCGGAGCTGGACGGGCGTGATGCCCTTCACGGTTCCCTGGGTTCCCACCGGCATGAACGCTGGCGTCAAGACCTCGCCATGGCCGGTGAGGAAACGCCCCGCACGACCCGGCGCCGCCAGGTCCCCCGCCTCGTCCTGGAAAAGAAAATTCCTATTTGTGATTTGTGACATGACTATGACCCGACTTTCTTACAGAAAATTAACAATTCCAACCCAAGGGCCCCAGTGATTGTTGCTGACTTCATGAAAAAACCGTCGAATGCCGTGTGCAGGGGGGATTGCGTTCAGCATCAAGGCTTGACCAACCGCCGCCCCTTTGCCATCTTAGCCGTTGGGCTTGTCCCAGTTCTTTATCTCAATCGCTGTAGCCGGACCCGTGTTTCCCCTGGTTCGGCTCGCTGTTTTTTCCCCCTGGATCTTTCAAGGGAGCCGCATGAGCAAAGATCCCCAGAAACCCGTTCCTGCCAAATCGGCCGTCCCCCCCGTCGTGGAGACGCTGGAGGATGCCATTTATCGGCCTTCTCTCGTCGAAGGGAATGAGGCCATCAAGCGGGGCAACCCCCTGGTCACTATCCCGCTGACAGTGGCCATGTATCTGTTCTTCGGAATCGTGGCCCTGCAGTTGGCGAAACAGTCGCAGGTGGTCAAGGAGAAGCTGAAGACGGTTGGCATCGACCTGGCCGAGCAGGCGGATATCGCCGCGCCCCCGCCCCCGCCGCCGCCGCCGCCCCCACCACCACCTCCGCCGCCACCGATGGCCGTCACCTCCTCTAAGGTGGATACAACGCCCATCGACCCCCGGCAGGAAGTGGTGCCTGAGCAGGCGCCGAAGGAACTCCCGAAGATTGATCACTCGCTGGGCGGCGTTCCCGGCGGTGTCCCCGGCGGCGTCCCCGGTGGTGTCATCGGTGGCCAGCTCGGTGGTGTGCCCGGCGGTGTGGTCGGCGGCACCGGCAAGGTGGTGGACTTCGACTTCAGCCAGGTAAAGGTGAAGTATCAGCCTCCCCAACCGCCCTACCCGGCCCTGGCCAAGATCGCGAAGATCCAAGGCACGGTGGTCGTGGAGATTGTCATCGGCCCAGACGGCGTACCTACCGATTCCATCGCAAAAGACGGTCCCCCGCAGTTGCGGCAGTACGCCGCCGACTGGGGCAGGACCTGGCGCTTCGAGCCAGCCATGTTGAACGGCCAGCCTCAGTACGCCCGGTTCAAGTTGGTCATGAACTTCCGCCTCAGATAATCAACCCCTTCCCTGTCATCCAACTCTCTTCCCAGAAGGAAACCTCATGAACCTGCTTTCCTCCCCCCTGATGCTCGCTCTGGCCGAAGGCGGCCACGACAGCTTCTCGCCCCGCGAGCTCTTCATGGCGGCCTCCCCCGCCAATAAGATCATCATCATTCTTCTCTTTGTGCTGCTGGCCTACCAGATCTACGTGGCCGTCGAGCGCTTCGTGACCTATGCCCAGAGCAAGCAGGCTTCTGACAAATTCCTCAAGCTGTTCATGGACTGCCTGCGTCGCGGTGACTTCGAGGCCGCCAAGCGCGCCGCCACCACCCACAACAAGAGCCACATCGCCCTCGTGCTCAAGCACGGTCTGGACATCTACCAGTACGAGAAGCAGCTCAAGACCATGAACCCCACCCATGACGCCATCCAGCCCGTCGAGCGCGCCATCATGCGCGGCACCGCTGAAGTCACCGAGCTCCTCAAGAAGGGCATGAGCGGTCTGGCCACCATCGGCGCCCTGGCCCCCTTCATCGGCCTGCTCGGCACCGTGATCGGCATCATCAAGGTGTTCTCCGACCTGAAGACCAAGGGCGCTGGCGACATCAACGCCCTGGCCGGTTCCATCGGTGAGGCTCTGGCCACCACCGCCCTGGGCCTCGTCGTCGCCATCCCGGCGGTGTGGATCTACAACCTGCTGACCACCAAGCAGGACGTGGTCGTCACCAACATCAACAATGCGGCCTCCCAGATGATCGACGAGTTCATCCGTCGCGAGAGCCAGGGCTAAGCAGACTTCCCACCCCCGTCCGGGGGCGCAAGTCCCCGGACGCTTTCATGAGGAGAACACCATGGATGCAGGTGGTGGCAAGAAGGGCGGCATGAAGTCCGACATCAATGTCACGCCGCTCGTGGACATTGTGCTGGTGCTTCTGATCATTTTCATCGTGATCACCCCCGCGGTGAACAGCAGCGTGAAGCTGCCGCTCGCCAAGCACAGCCCGAAGGCGGAGAAGAACAAGGATGAGAAGTACCTCACCCTGTTGCTCCAGTCCAAGCGCAATGACAAGTACGAAGTGATCGGTCCCGGCGCCATCCTCATCGATGACAAGGACGCCAAGGACGAGAAGTTCTTCATCAACAACGAAGGGCAGCAGCAGAAGCTCGAAGACTACATCAACCGCAATGTCTCCCAGTTGAGCCAGAAGGTGGTGTTCGTGAAGGCCGATGCCGACCTCCCCTTCAAGTACGTCAACGAACTCTTCCAGGTCTGCCGGAAAGGTGGCGCCGATGAGGCGTCCATCGTGACCAGCGAGGACAAGGACAAGTCGGAAGGGGGCAAATAATGGATGCCGGTGGCGCCAAGGGCAAACAGAAATCCGATATCAACGTCACACCGCTGATCGACATCGTGCTGGTGCTCCTCATCGTCTTCATCGTGATGGTGCCTGGTCTCGACAAGGCGACCAAGGTGGTGGTGCCCCAGGTTCGGGTGATGGACAAGCCCACTCCTCCCGATCCCAACAACATCCTGATCCAGGTGGACCAGGACGGGACGATGACCCTCCAGCAGGACAAGATCGATGCTCAGGGCCTCAAGGAGAGGCTCCCGGAGGCCGTCATGCTGCAGCCCCTGGGCTACCGCAAGGTCTTCCTGAAGGTGGACGAGGATGTGAAGTTCCAGGCCATGGTCGACGTGCTCGACACCATCCGCGTCGCCTCGGACATGGCGAAGAAGAAATCCCTCGAACAGCTTGACAAGTTCATGGGCCAGGACGGTGGCGACGTCAAGGTTGCCGTTTCCCTGAAGAAACGCCCTCAGGTGGTCACCGCGCCCATCAGTTAGGGGCCATTACGGAATAACCTTCGTTGAATTCGCCATTCCGTTACGGCCCCTTATGCCGTTCTCGCCATTTTCGAGAAGGGTTGTTTTATGACGACGGCCTAGGGGCTTCCGAAGGCAAAAAGCAGGGCCCCAACCGGGGCCCTGCTTTTTGTTAAGGGCGGCCCGTTCGACCACGGTGTCCCAGCGTGGTGCCGTAGGCCACGCCAGCCACGGTAATGAGCACCCCGGCCATCCCGGGGGCCGTGGCCCGCTCCCCCAGCAGGGGCACGGCCAGCAGGTACTGGACGATGGGCAGGAGCTGAAGCCAGACGGCGGCCTCGGACACCGAAAGGGTGCCGTAGGCCTGCGACATCAGAATCTGGCCACCGTAGGCCAGCAGGCTCATGAGGACCGCCAGGGCCCAGGGGCCGAGACCCCCTGGCCAGGGCGTCAGGGCAAAGGGCAGCACCACGGGCAGTCCCGCAATACAGAAGAAGAAGAAGATCGTGGCGGCATTGTCCGTGTGCCGCACGGCCCGGATGGCATTGGCGCTGGTGGCCGCAAACACCGCCGCGCCCAGCGCCGCCAGTTCGCCCCAGCCGAAGCCGACGCCGCTTCCAAGGTGGCCGTGGCTGAGCACCAGCGCCACGCCCAGGGAGGCCGCCAAGATGGCCAGCCAGAGGTGGATCGTGGGCCGTTCCTTGAAGATCACCAGCGACAGGATCACGGCGAAGACCGGGAACACGTTGTAGAGGATCCCCGCCTCCCCTGCCGGAATGTGGGCCAGGGCATAGAAGTAGAGCACCACCACGGCGCCGCCGGAAATCCCGCGGGTCACCAGTAGTCGGTAGTTGCTGGGCCGGTAGAGCCCCGGGAACAGGCGGAAGGCCGCCAGGCTGATCAGGGCCCCCACCCCAAAGCGCAGGACGGCGAGATGGCCCGCCGTGAACCCCATCCCCGGCAGCGTGAGCTTCCGCGCCAGGATGGCCATCAGCCCGAAGCAGAATGCCGATCCCGCCAGCTGCAGGCGCGCCACCTTTCGGCGGTGGGATTGGGCGGGAGTCCAAGCAAGAACACTCATCCGCAAACCTGTTCTTCTTTGTGTTCTTTGTGTTCTTTGTGTTCTTTGTGTTCTTTGTGTTCTTTGTGGTTAACCATTTTTCTTTGTGGAACAAATCCTAAGGCCCAATCCGATTCCATCCATGATTAGCCACAAAGAACACAAAGGTCACAAGGAAAGATCTACACGCTTGTTCGCCTTGGCGAATGGCTGTCGCAGGTTTGTCCTTTGGTTTTGATTGCAGATTTTTGTGGTTGCCATCACGCCATATTCAGGGGTTGTAGGCCCCCTGGGGAAGATTCAGACCTGCTCTGTGGAAGGTGGATTGGAGGGCTCCGCCCCGGAAGGCCCCGCGATCGGCGGCTTCCAGGTGGTCCAATAGGTGGGCCAGGTTGGCGCCGCTGGGCACGGTGGGCACACCAAGAGCCGTAGCCAGCTGCGGCAGGGTCAGGTCGTCCAGGAAGGTCCCTTCCTCCCGCACCACGACCCCGCGCAGCGTGTACTGGTCCGTGGGGCCCGTGTGGGTGCGCAGGCTGGAGGAGGGCACCACCACCGCGTCTACCCAGCCCGGGCGCCCACCCTTGGCATCCCGGTCGGCGTGGGCCGCGTATTTCAGGTCCTCGCCGCACAGCAGACCCGCCACGGTGACGGTCTCGCCGAAGCTGAAATTCTTGGCCGGCACCACGCGCAGGTGGCTGCCCACGGCCCGGTTCAGTTCGGCCGCGATGCGTGACAGGGTGGGCGCAAAGCTCGCCCCCGTCAGCAGCAGCACGCGGCGACCCGCGAAACCCTTCGCCCGGGGGCTCTTGATGAAGCGGCGGCTGTGTTCCAGGAAGCGCCGCACCAACCCCACGCCGTTTTCCAACTGAGCCCAAGATTTCGAATAGAACGCCCGGCCCGGCACCTCGATCCCGGCACGGGTGAACCACTCGTCCGCCAGCAGCAGCCAGGGTTCGCCGTCATTGGCCTTGGCGAACGTCCGCACCTCGGGGGTCCACCGGGCCACCCAATCCCTCGCAAAGCCCCGATTCACGTCCTGCACGGTGGGGAGGTCCTCGCGGTGGGACGTGAGCCCCACGGGCACGCAGGAAAGGCTCAACACGCTGCCCCGCCCGGCCCTGCGGCGAGCCCAGAGGTCGTTCACGGTCTGTTGCCAGATGGCGCCGTCGTTGAGCCCCGGGGCCACCACCGCCTGCGTGTGGACATCGATGCCGCCGGCCAGCAGCCGGTCAATCTTCCGCAGAATGTTGCCCTCGCGCGGGTTCCCCACCACCTTCACCCGGGCCACGGGATCCGTGGCATGGACCGACACATGGATCGGGCTCAGGCGCTCGCGCACGATGCGGTCCAGTTCCGCGTCGTCGCTGCTGGACAGGGTCGTGAAGTGGCCGTAGAGGAAGGACAGGCGGACATCCTCGTCCTTCAAGTAGAGCGACTTCCGGAAGCCCTTGGGCATCTGATGGACGAAGCAGAACACGCAGTTCTGCTTGCAGACCTTCACCTCGTCCTGGGCCAGATCCACGCCGATGGCGTCGCCCCCGTTCTCCACGTAAGCCTCAAAGGTGCTCCCATCTGGCCGCTGCACCAGCAGCACCGCCTCGTCGTCTCGCGTGATGAGGAATTGGAAGTTGAGCTGGTCCAGCACCGCCTCGCCGTGGATCTGAATCAGCGTGTCCCCAGGGCAGATCCCGGCCTCCTCGGCCAGACTGTCCGGTTCCACCGCGATGACTTGTACGCCCTTCTGTGCCAAGGAAACTCCCTGCTGGGAAGCCTCTGGCGAGGGTTCCCAGTCAGATTGTCTCATCGCAAAGAAAGAATGGCGCTTTTCCTATCTCCCGCCTGTCTAAGCCGGAGCCCTGACGAGCCGAAGATCGGGCACCTGGCCCGCGCAGCGGCCCGTGTTGGGGTTGTTCCTGAGGTGGATAGGGGGAAGTCACGTCCGGCGTGGGTCGGCGGCCCCAGGGATGAATGAGGGCGTTATTTTCTATGCCTGGCCTTGGATTTATATAAAAACTGCATTAATTCCCAACAATGCCCGATAGAGCATCAAGCAGGTTCCCCATGTGTCTTCATCGCCTCCTACGCGCACTGCCCCGAATGGTCGTCCTGGCGGCGGGTATGGTGGTCTGCAGGCTGCAGGCGCAGCCCGCGCTCACCTGGCAGGCCAACCCCGACTTCGGGAAGGTTCTGGTGGACGCCACGCCCGGCACCGTGGCCCTCAGCCCCCTGGCAGGCCGCCTCCCCACCGGCGGGGCCACCCTGTTCAACGGCACCGTGGCAGCCCTCAGCTTCCAGGTGTCCGGTCCCACCGGCAACGCCTTCACCCTGTCGGGCTTCCCCGGCTCCCTCACCCTCACCGGGGGCGGCAGCACGGTCACCGTGGACACCTGGGTGACGAACCTCAGTGCCGGCGGCGTGACGGGCCTATTCGGCGCCTCGCCCACCACCATTCTCGCCGGCGCCACGCTCCGCCTACCCGGTTCCCCGGTGGCGGGCGTCTATTCCAACACCTTCAGCCTCACGGTCCACGACGACACCGCCAACCAGAGTTCCACTCCGGCCGTCACCGTCACCGTCACCGCCTGGATCGGCAATGCCCTCGCCACCCTGAAGGTCTCGGACCTGGTCTTCGGCACCCTCGCCGCCGCCTCGGCGGGCACCTGCACCATATCCCCCACCGGCGCCCGCTCGGTGACGGGGGGGGTCATGGCTGTGGGCTCCACCCTGAGCGCCGGCGCCCTCACCATCACCGGCACGCCCAGTGCCGCCTACACGGTGACCCTGCCCCTGAGCTGCACCCTCACAGGCCCCGCTGCTGCCACCCTCACCGTCGACACCTTCACCAGCGCCACCACGCCCGCCCTGCAGCTCAACGGCAGCGGCAGCGGCAGCCTATTGGTGGGGGCCAAGCTAGCCATCCCCAATAACGCCACCCATGGGGCCTACACGGGCTCCTTCATCGTCACCGTCGCCTACAACTGAACTAAGGAACGTCCATGCGATTAGCCCTCCATCTCCCCGAACGAGCCCCGCCCTGAGGTCATACCCATGACAACCCTTTCCCATTCAACCCTTCCAAGGAGCTTCCCATGAACGCCAAACTCATTCCCCGCTTAGCCCTCATCCTCGCCGCCTGCGCCGTGCCCGCCTTGGCCCAGGCCACCGTGGACCAGACCATCACCGTCAATATCAACCTCCTTACCCCCTTGTCCTGGAGTGCCGTCACCGCCATGGACTTCGGCAAAGTAATGAGGCCCACAGTGGGAACCGCCGTCGTGATCCTGCCCAGCAACAGCACCACCCGGTCCATCTCCGGCGGTAACGGCCAGCTTGTAGTAGGAGCAGTGGTAAATGGGGCCGCCACGCTGACTTCCGAAAACCTCTACAGCGTGAAACTGGGCGTCGGAGCCATCGTAAATCCAACCAACCTTACCTGCGTGCTTTCGGCCATCAAGGTGACCGGCCCTACCCTCACGAACGTAATCCTCGGTGGCAACGACTTCACCACCGCTGCAACTGACGCATTCACCTTCGGCGGAACCATGACCATCACAACTGCGGCCACTTTGGGGCTTTTGTCGGGCTCCTTTGTCGTCACAGCCATCTACAACTGAGACCTTCCACCCAGGGCCCCGCTCGTCTTTTTAGGGACTCCGATGCACCGCTTTCTCGCCCTCCTTTTGTCCACCAGCCTCCTGGTCCCGTCCGGTACTATCGCCTGGGGCCAGGCTGTGCCCGCGACCGAAACGAACCTCATGATCTCAGCTCGTCGAATCGAGTTGGGGGGAAGTAAGCGCAGCGGTGAACTTTTCCTCATGAATCCCAGCTCAAAACGCCGCACATACCGGATCACCGTCAACTACCGGGACATGGATGCGCAGGGAGACACCGTCGAGCGCCAGGCACCGAAGCAGGGTGAACGGCCCTGGACGGACTTGCTTCGCTTTTCACCCCGTCAGGTCACCCTCGGGGCCGGTCAGTCCCAGACCGTCCGTGTGGCCGCCATGAGACCAGCGGATCTGCCGCCGGGGGAGTACCGCTACCACCTCACGGTGGCGGAGATGCCCGAACCGGCCCCTGCGGCCCAGGATGACACGAAGGAAGGTCTCCGCATTACCGTGAGCCCCCTCTTCGGAGTGACCATCCCCGTCATCTTCCGGAACGGGGACCTGAAGGCGATCTCGGGTCTGGCAGAACTGGTCTTTCAGCCTGCTGTGACGAACAAGAAAGCCGCCCTGACCTTCTGGCTCACCCGTAGCGGCGAGGCCTCCAGCTACGGCCACCTGAAGGCCACGTTCACGCCGGAGGCCGGCACCGAGGAAACGGTGGCGGAGCTGAAGGGCATCGCCGTCTACACCAACCTCACCCGCCGGGCCATGACGCTGCCTTTGGAACGTCCCGGCGCCAAGCCCTTCGGCCCCGGCCGTCTGCACCTAACTTTCACGCCCGAGGGAGCCCGCCGTGCGGAGGCCCAGGCCGACCTGGTGCTGCGTTAGGCACCCTGCCCGACGGCTCCTGGGAGGGGTCTCTCTGGCCCTGGTGGCCATGGGGGCTGCCGAAGCCTCCGGCCCGGGGGCCCTGGTCGCACCGGCGGTCATCCTCCAACGCCCCGACGCGGATATCCTCCTCCTCCAATTGCGCCTGAACGGGCGCGTGCTGTCGGAGGTCCTCGCCACCTACCCGTCCGAAGGGGGCGGGGTGGTGGTGCCCCTGGGAGAGTTGTGCCGGCTGCTGGAGCTGCCCGTCAAGGTGAGCCCCCGCCAGGGTCGGGCCGAGGGCAGCCTGCTGGCCCCAGGCCAAACCTTCCGCCTGGACGCTGCTGGAGCCACCGCCCGGGTGAAGGACCGGGAGTTGGCCTATCCCCGGTCCTGGGTGGAGGTGCACGAGGACGACCTCTACGTGGACACCCGCCTGCTGGCCCAGTGGCTCCCCCTGGAGGCCAAGCTGGACGGTCCCGCCGCCCTGCTGGACCTGGTGACCCGGGAGCCCTTCCCCGTGCAGGAGCGCTGGGAGCGGGAGCACCGCCAGATCCGCACTCCCGAGGACCCGGCCCTGCGCTTCAAGGGCTATCAGCGGGTGGAGGACCCCTACCGCTTCGCCTCGATCCCCTGGGTGGACCAGTCTCTTTCCCTGCAGCACACCAGCCGCAGCGCCCCGGGCCAGCGGAGCACCCAGCTCGCGGGCCAGACCTTCCTGGGGGGCGACTTCCTCTGGATGACGGCCAGCGCCTTTGCGGACTACCGGAACCCGGGGGGCCTGCAAAACCACCGCCTCACCCTGGGCCGCCGGGACCCGGAGGGGGGCCTGCTGGGCCCCCTGGACGCCAAGGAATTCCAATTCGGCGATACCTTCGCCCCGGGCATGGGCCTGGCGTCCATCAGCGCCGTGGGCAAGGGCTTTTTCGTGAGCAGCTTTCCCCTGGAGGCCCAGGGCAGCGATTCCCGCCGCAGTTTCGTGGGGGAGCTGCCGTCGGGCTGGCAGGTGGAGCTCTACCAGAATGGGGCCCTCATCGGCTTCCAGACCGCCCGCCCGGACGGGCGCTACCAGTTCCTGGACCAATCCCTGCAGTTCGGCCCCAACGACTTCCGCCTGGTGTTCTACGGCCCCGGCGGCGAGCGCAAGGAGGAGGTGTTCCGCACGGACCTGCGGGAGTTGCAGACCCCCACGGGGACCTTCCGCTACCGGCTGGCCGGAGTGGAAACCCTGGGCGGGCCCAAGCGCGGCGGCTTTGAAGGGGAATACGGCCTGAGCCCCGCCTTCGTCCTGCAGGGCAGCGCCTTGCGCCTGGGCCTGCGGGAGTCGGACGCCCGCTTCTCACCCGCCGGCACCGAGCTGCGCACCTACCTCCAAGGGGCCCTCAAGGCCTATGGCGACCGGGCCGTGGGCACCCTGGCCCTGAGCCGGGACACCACCGGCGGGGGCAGCGCCGCCCAGATCACCGTGGAAACGGGCTTCGGCCACCGGCAAAGTCTGGTGTTCCGCCATGCCCAACTTTGGGCGTTCGCCAGTGAGGTGTTCCGCCCGGACTACGGCCCCATCCGCAGCCGCACGGCGCTGATCCTGCAGGGCAGCCTGCCGGACCTGGCCCGGCCCTGGGGCAGCTACCAGCTCGCCTGGCAGCGGGAGGCGCTGGTGGCGGGCGGCCACCACGACGAGCTTGGCAACCGCCTCTCGGTCTCCGCCGGGCCCTTCACCTTCTCCAACACCCTGGCCTGGACCCGCGTCCAAGAACGGCCCCTGGTGGCCGACGTGAGCCAAGTGAACGGCGCCCTCCTGGCCAGCCGGAGCTTCGGCACCTGGGCTATGCGGGGCCAGGCCACCTACTTGGCCGACGCCCGGGGCCAGCGGCTCACGGACACTGCCGTGTTCGCGGACAGCTCGGCCTTCCGGCCCTTCCAGGTACAGGCGGGGCTGTCCCGCAGTCCCGATACCGGCAACACCCGGGTCATGGTCAACCTGGGCAAATACACGGGCCGCTTCAGCCTGGGCCTGAACCTGGCCTACGGCCGAGCCGAGGGCTTCCAGTCCACCCTCAACCTGCACGTGGGGCTGTCCCGGAACCCAGGCACGGGCGCCTGGAGATCCCGGGCGGAAAGCGTCGTGGGCTTTGGCGGCGTGCAGGCCCGGGCCTTCCAGGACCGCAACGGCAATGGCCGCCGGGATCCGGGGGAGCCCTTTCTGGACAACATGGCCATGGACATCAGCGGCGTATCCACGGAGCCCGCCAGCGGGGATACCTTCTTCAGCGACCGCCTGCCCGCGGACCGCTATGCCTATGTGAGCCTGCGCGAGTCCAGCCTGGAGGACCCCCTCGCCAAGCCCACGGCGCCGGGCTTCAAGCTGCTGCCCCGCTCGGCCCGGGTGGTCAACCTGGAAGTGCCCGTGGTGAACTTCGGCCAAGTGAACGGCAGCGTCTACCTGGACTCCGGGGGCGCCAAACGCCCCTTTGCGGGTCTGCAGGTGGAGCTGGTAAACGCCCAGGGCCAGGTGGCCTACGCGGTGCGCTCCGCCTACGACGGCTTCTTCAGCCTGGACGGTGTGAAGCCGGGTCGCTATCGGATGCGAATCTCCCCGGAGGATCTGGAGCGCCTGGAACTGGAAGGCCCAAAAGCCGGGGATCTGGAGATCGCCCCCACCGGCACCGTCCTAGAAAACGCGGACCTGCTGGTGAGGAGCCTTCGCCCCGGACTCGCCCCAGCCCCGATTGCGACGCCGATGGCGCCGCCCCTCCTGGTCCAGAGTCTCGCGCCTGCGCGGGAACCGGCCTCCACGAGCCCGCCATCGGCCCCGCCCAGTCGCATTCGAACGGGCCTGCAACCAACAAGGAACAGCCCCAAGGAACACCCCTTCCGGGTGTCTCATGGATCGCCCCTGGCAAGGCCGAATAGGCACCCAGACACCAAGCAAAGCCCTGGCCAACCTCAAGGGGAGGCCTGGTGGTCTTGGCCCCTTGCTGAAGAGGAAAGCAGCCCTCGTGGTCTAAGTGCTCATTGGTATCAATTCGCTGAACCCCGACCGCCATTCGGTAAAGGCCATGCAGACTGGGAGGCCCCTGCCCCCCAGCCCGCTTGGCGTTTGCTCTTTCAGACGAGTCCCACCAACGACTTGCCAGGGCCGAAGCCCTGACGAGTCGAAGGCAGGAACCTCAGGCTGTCGCCTTGCTCTGCTTCCTCGCCTCAACCACCTTGTCGGCGTCGCGGCCGATGAGTTCCTGCAAGTGATGGAAGGCCCAGGTGAAGGAACCGACGCCCATGGTGAGGCTGCGGAGCTCCACGACGACATCGCCCATCTCCGCCTGGGGGATGTAGGCGGCCACCACGTCCCAGCCCTGCCAGCCGGGCCGGGCATCGAAGCCGAGCACCTGGCCCCCGCGGCGGCCCGTCACCAGGCGCTGGGCCTTGGGGGTGAACTCGCTGGGCACGGCGATGTGCACCTCGCAAATGGGCTCCAGTAGCACGGGGTGGCACAGGGGGGCTCCCTCGGCCATGCCGATGCGGGCGGCGGTCTTGAAGGCCATGTCGGAGCTGTCCACGGTGTGGTAGCTGCCATCCACCAGGGCCACGTAGATGTCCACGACGGGGAACCCCAGGGGGCCGCGCTTCATCCAATCCACCACGCCGTGCTCGATGGCCCCGAAGAAATTCTTGGGCACCACGCCACCAACAATTTTTTCCTCAAACTGGAAACCGGTGCCCCGTGGCAGGGGCTTGATCTCGAACCAGACATCCCCGAACTGGCCGTGGCCCCCGGTCTGATGCTTGTGGCGGCCGTGGACCTTGGTGGCCTTCGTGAAGGTCTCCCGGTAGGGGACCAGGGGGGGATGGTGCTGCACGTCCAAGCCGAAGCGGCTCTTGAGGCGGTCCAGGGCGCACTTGAGGTGCACTTCGCCCTGGCCCCAGAGGATGCGCTCCTGGGTTTCGGAGTTGTGTTCCACCTTCAGGGAGGCGTCCTCTTCACAAAGCTTCTGCAACGCCAGCGAGAGCTTCACATCGTCGCCACTCTTGGCGGTGTGCAGACTGAGGGCCAGCATCGGCTGGAGGGGGGCGGGCCAGTCCAGCTCCACTTTGGTGGTGGGGGTCAGGCCATCGCTGGTGCGCATCTCCTCCATGCGGCCCAGTGCCACCACCTCGCCGGCGGTGGCCTTCTGCTGCTTGATCTGCTGGGACCCGAACAGCTTGTTGATGCCGCTGACGCGGTTACCGGCCAGGGAGGACCCGTCGACCACCTCGCCGCGCCAGACCCGGGAGATGCTCAGCTTGCCCACATGCTGGGCATGGACGGTCTTGAACACCTGCACCAGCGCCTCCTTGCCCTCCGGGAGGCCCAGACGCACGGCGGTATCCTCCACCCGGGGGGCCTCGTCGCATAGGGCCTGGAAGAGGCGGCGCACCCCGGCGTCCTTGTCGGCAGAGCCGAAAAAGACCGGCACCAGCAAGTCGTCGCGAACGTCCTTCGCGATGTCCTCGGTGACCTCTTCCAGGGGGGGCACAACGTCGCCCAGCAGTTCCTCCATGAGGTGGTCGTCGAAGTCCGCGAGCTTCTCCAGCAGGTGCTGGCGGGCCGCCTGCTCCTCGGGCCGGACGGACTCGGGCATCTGCATCAGGTCGGCATCCTTGCCGGCTTCGTACTTGTAGGCGTGTTCACTGATGAGGTCCACATACCCGGTGATCAGATCGCCTTCGCGGATGGGGACCTCCACCAGCAATAGGGGCCGCTCGGAAACCACCTGCAAGGCGTTGAGTGCGTCCTTCATCTTTTCGGCGCTGCCCGGGGCGTCCATCTTGTTGATGAACACCACATGGGGCACCTGGTGGTCGTCGAGGAACTTCAAGATGGGGGCCACCATCAGGGCGCGGTTCGGATCGGGATCGCACACCACCACGGCAATGTCGGCGGCCATGAGGGCGTGGACCGCTTCTTGGCTGAACTCGACGGAGCCGGGGCAGTCGATGAGGGTCCAGGCCTCCCCCTCATAGGTGCAGGCCGCGAGGGTGGCCTCCACGCTCATCTGCCGGGCCTTGGCTTCCAGGGAGGCGTCGCCGACGGTGTTCCCCTCCTTGACGGAGCCCTTGCGCGGCAGGGCGCCTGCCACGAAGAGAAGGCTCTCCATCAAGGAGGTCTTTCCAGAGAGGTAGGGACCCACGATGGCCGCTACGCGTGGAGTTGACTGGGAATTCCCGCTCACAGTGCCCCCTGTTTGTCTGGTTCCATAGTGGACCGCCCCAAGTGTTCCGACCTGTCCCTCCCCTGGCAACAGCAAAAAAAGCCGCCCGGTAAAAGGCGGCTTAAGTCACAAAAGGGTGAGAGTTCTTTCTTAATTTCGAAGGGGCTTGCCCGACTTCAGGATGGAGTCCATGCGGGCCTGGGTCTTCTCGTAGCTGCAGAGCCGGGCGAAGGCCTGGCGCTCCAGTTCGAGGATGCGCTCCTCGCTGACCTCCTGGACGACGCTGACGTCGCCGCCGCAGAGGATATTCGCCAGTTCGCCCATGATGAGGGCGTCGTGCTCAGAGGCCAGGCCCTGGAGCTGGAAGTCGCGGACGGCCATCTTGAGGGCCTCGCTGCCGCCCCGGCCCGGCAGGCGCAGGGTGCGCTCCTGCACGGGCTGGAAGTCCGCGGCCATCTTCAGCACCTCCTGCTTGGCTTCATGCAGCAGGAAGGCCTTGTTCATCACGCGCCGGTCCGTGGGGCGCAGGTAGCCGTTGCGCTGGGCCTCGTCGAAGCTGGTGTGGACGGTGGCCGTGCCGATGCCCTGGAAGGCGGCCTTCACCTTGGGCATGGGGCCCAGCTCGCCCTTGGCGGCCATGGCGTCCTCCATGCGGAGCAACATCTGCAGGCAGCCGCCGCCGGCCGGGATGACGCCCACGCCCACTTCCACCAGGCCGATGTAGAGCTCGGCGTGGCCCACCACCCGCTGGCAGGCCATGGAC
>JANYAS010000129.1 GCA_025361205.1 Holophagaceae bacterium | reverse complement strand
ACCGTATTCCAGGATGAGATCCCAGCCGATGATCCAGGCGAACAGCTCGCCCAGGGTGGCGTAGGCATAGGTGTAGGCCGATCCCGCCACGGGCACCATGGCCGCGAATTCCGCGTAGCAGAGCGCCGCGAAGATGCAGGTGATGCCGGCGATGACATAGGACAGCATCAGCGAGGGACCCGCGATGTTGTGGGCCGCGGCGCCCGTGGCCACGAAGATGCCCGCGCCGATGATGGCCCCGATGCCCAGGGCCGTGAGCTGCACGGGGCCGAGGACGCGGCGGAGGCGATTCTCGCCTTTGGCTTCCTCGAGAAGGAGGGCCAGGGGCTTGCGGGCGAAGAGCTGAGAGGTGGGGCGGGGGTCGTTCGACATGAACAAAACTCCATGCGATCCGGGAGAGGGGACCCGGATGAAGATTCCAGGAGAGGGGGTCAAGGGGCTTTCGGCGATCCTACCATCAGCGGCTATGATCCCCCATGCTCCCGGCCCTCCTGCTCACTCGCCTCACGGAGGCGCGGCGATCCCTGCTCCTTTGCCGGGGCTGCCTCGGCTCCCTGAGGGGGCAGCCGGAGGCCGGGCTCTGCGCCCGCTGCTGGGACGGCCTGGTACCGCTTTCCGAGGGCCGCTGTCCCCGCTGCGCGCTGGTTCATGCGGAGGGGGCCTGCCCAGAAGCCACGGCCTGGGAACGGGGTGATGCGCTATGGGATTACCACGGGGGGCGGCCGCCCCTTGGCGCCCTGCTGCTGCCGGGCATCAAACAGGGCGAGACCGGCTGGCGCCGGGCGCTCCTGGGCCGTTTGTCGCGGGTGCCCTTGCCGGATTGGGCCGCCGAGGCGGACCGGGTGACGTCGGCGCCCAGCACCCTCCCCCGCCGCCTGCTCCGGGGCTTCGACCTGGGCGGGGAGGTGGGCCGGTTGATCGCGGGGCGCCTCGGGCGGCCCTTCGAACCGCTGCTAACCAAGCATTGGCGCAGCGGCCGCCAGGCTTCCCGCACGGAAGCCCTGCGGCGGCGCCTGCCGCGGAAGGCCATCGCGCTGCGGCGGGGGGCCGTGCCCGGCGGCATCATCCTCCTGGTCGATGATGTGTGGACCACCGGCACGACCCTCCTCCGCTGTGCCCAGGCGCTGCTGGAGGGCGGGGCGGACGAAGTGCGCGTGCTGACGCTGTTCCGGGCGTTGTAGATGGTCTCAGTCTGGAGTCTGGAGGTACCGCTTCCTGGGCGGCCCTGCGGGCCGTTCCGGTGGTCAAGTTTGGGCCGTTCAGGTGGGTCGGCACCGCATTGAACTATCGTTGCGTCGCGCAGCGGCGCCACAGGGATCCGTCCCTCCAGACTCCAGTCTCCCCCCTCAGCCCAACGGCTGCCGCAGGGGCGCAGGCCCCTTTGCGGCCCGCAGGTAGGAGGCTGGCCAGGGTACGTCGGCACCGAGCACCTGGGCCGCCCGCAAGGGCCAGCGGGGATCGCGGAGCAGCTCGCGGCCCAGCAGTACCAGGTCTGCGGAGGCTTGGAGCAGGACCTGCTCGGCTTGGCCCGGGTCCGTGATGAGGCCCACCGCCCCGGTGGGGAGGCCCGCCTCGGCGCGGATCCGCGCTGCGAAGGGCACCTGATAGCCAGGCCCTAGTTGGATCGGGGCGCGGGGAACCACGCCGCCAGAGGAACAATCGATCAGATCGACGCCGAGGGCCTTGAGTTCCTTCGCTAGTTCCACGGACTGGTCGAGATCCCAGCCGCCCTCTGCCCAGTCCGTGGCGGAGATACGCACAAAGAGGGGCAGTTCTTCCGGCAGGATGTTGCGCAGGGCGCCGACGACCTCGCGGACTAAACGGGTGCGGTTCTCGAAGGAACCGCCGTAGGCGTCCTGACGATGGTTCGAAAGCGGCGACAGGAACTGGTGCAGCAGGTAGCCATGGGCCGCGTGCACCTCGATCACCTGGAAGCCTGCGGCCAGGGCCCGGCGGGCCGCATCCATGAAGGCCTCGATGACGGCCAGGATTTCGGCCTCGTCCAGGGCCGTGGGGACGGTCCAGCCATCGTCGAAGGGCAGGGCGCTGGGCGCCACCGGCGTCCAGCCCCCCGCCGAGGGGGTCAGGCTGCTGCTGCCCTTCCAGGGCGCGGGGTTGGACGCCTTCCGGCCCGCGTGGGCCAGTTGGATGCCCGGTACGGCGCCCTGGGAGGCGATGAAGCGCACGATGGGGGCCAGGGCTTCGGCCTGGTCGTTGTTCCAGAGCCCCAGGTCCTCCGGGCTGATGCGGCCCTCTGGCAGGATGGCCGCAGCCTCCGTGAAGACCAGTCCCGCGCCCCCCTGGGCCAGCCCGCCCAGGTGCACGAGATGCCAGTCACTGGCCAGGCCCTCCTGGGCCTGGTACTGGCACATGGGCGAGACCGCGATGCGATTGGGTAGGGTGAGGCCACGGAGGGTGAGGGGTTGGAAGAGTTTTGCCATGGGATGCTCCGGGGCGGCTCGGAATGGGGCTCGGGCCCCATTCCGAGATAGGGTAAGGCTTCCCATGGTTGGGCGCGTCACTTTCATTCAAACAGGTGGGTTATGGAGG
>JANYAS010000100.1 GCA_025361205.1 Holophagaceae bacterium | reverse complement strand
TCGATGACGGAGATGCCCCGGTTGTTGTAGGCGTTGTCGGCGATATTCTGACCATCCAGCAGGTAGAGGTTGCCCGAGGTCATGGCGCCGCGGATCTGCACGCGACCGCCCACGCCGGAGGTGACACCGGGGGTGAGGAGGGCCACGGTTTCCATGCTGCGGTTGGCGGTGGGCAGCTGATCCACTGAATCCATGCGGTAGTTGGAGGCGGTTTTGACGTCGGTCTTGTCCACGGCGGGCGCCGACGCGATCACTTCGACCACGGCGCCACCCACCTTGGTGAGGGTGACCTTGGGGTTGAAGGTCTGGTCGATGCCGATCTGCTCAGTGACCTTGCGGGTCTCCAGGCCATCCTTGGTGTACT
The DNA here is from genome assembly GCA_025361205.1 of Holophagaceae bacterium. Taxonomy (GTDB): domain Bacteria; phylum Acidobacteriota; class Holophagae; order Holophagales; family Holophagaceae; genus Geothrix. The sequence goes on along the minus strand of JANYAS010000100.1, from coordinate 3,052 downwards.
GGATGGTGTAGAAGCCGGGAGGCAGCAGGCGGGCGATGAACTTGCCCGCGGTGTCGGTGGTGTAGGTGCGCACGCCCTGCAGGGAGGGCGAGGTGAGGCGGACCACAACGCCAGAGATGGGGGCACCGGCGCCGTCCACGACCGAGCCAGTGATATTCGCGGTCTGGGTGCCCTGTGAGTACAGAGCAGCCCCGCCCAAGGCGATGAGGGCCGTCAGGCGACCCAGTCGGTTGTTCAAGAGATGCATAGCATCCTCCAGAAAGTCGGGACTTGGTAATGGGGGGGGTCCCGAGGGAAAAAACGAATCTTCAATCCGGCGGTGGCACAGGTCCACCCCCGCAGGAAAGGGTGTGGCAACTGCTGTCGGTTTCGAAGAAGGTGGAAAAGATCAGTAGGAGACAATGGCGTAACTTTACCAGAAAGCGCAAGGAAATTCGGCTCATCCGGCAGAAGGTCGGGAACCATGTGATCCAACTCCGCACTTGGCCCAGTTTGCCGAACGCAACATCAACACCCGATGGTGGAGAGCAGCCACGGTGTTGGGGCCAGGGGAGTCGTTGCCCACGTTAGGGTTGCTTGGTATAAATTCGGGGCGATGCTGCCGTCGGCCTTGGCGTAAACCTGGAACAACAGGTCGCCCTTGGCCACCTTTTTGCCCACCTGGGCCAGGACGCGGATCCCCACCCCGAGGTCGAGCACATCGTTCCGGTCCCGGCGGCCGGCGCCCAGGTCCATGGCGAGGATGCCCAGGGCCCGGCCGTCGATGGCGGCGACGTAGCCGTCCCGATCCGCGGGAACGTCGATCACCTGGCCGGGCTGGGGCAGGCGGCTGAAGTCGTCCAGCGCCATGGCATCGCCGCCGTTGAGGGCCACGAAGCGGCGCAGGGTCGCCAGGGCGGAGCCGTCCTGGATGCAGGCCTGCACCTGGGCCTGGGCGGCCGCCAGGGTGGGCGCGGCGCCGCCCAGGATCAGCATCTCGGCGGCCAGGCGGAAGCTCATCTGGGCCAATTCGGAGTCGCCGTGCTCGCCCCGGAGGATCTCCACGGATTCCATGACCTCCAGGGCGTTGCCGATGGCCCAGCCCAGGGGGGCGTCCATGCGGGTGATGAGGGCGCGGATCTGCATGCCATGGGCGGTGCCCACATCCACCATGCTCTGGGCCAGGGTGCGGGCCTCGCCCAGGGTCTTCATGAAGGCGGAGGGGCCGCACTTCACGTCGAGCACCAGGGCATCGGCGCCGCCCGCCAGCTTCTTGGCCATGATGCTGGCCGTGATGAGGGGGATGCTTTCGACGGTGGCCGTGACGTCGCGCAGGGCGTAGAGCTTCTTGTCCGCTGGGGCGATGTCGCCGGTGGGGGCGGAATTGGCGAAGTGGGTCTCCCGCAGGCTGCGGATGAATTCCGCATCGGTGAGTTCCACCTTGAGCCCGGGGATGGCGGCGAACTTGTCCACGGTGCCGCCGGTGTGGCCCAGGCCCCGGCCACTGAACATGGGGCAGGGCACGCCGCAGGCGGCCACGATGGGGCCGAGGATCAACGTGGTCTTATCGCCCACGCCGCCGGTGCTGTGCTTGTCCACCTTGGTGCCGGGGACGGAGGACAGGTCGAGCCGCTTGCCGGAATCGCGCATGGCGAGGGTGAGGGCCAGGGTCTCTTCGGTGGTCATGCCCCGCCAGCAGATGGCCATGAGGAGCGAGGCGCTCTGCTCATCGGGGAGGCTGCCGTCCGCGGCGCCCTTCACCCAGAAGGCGATCTGCTCGGGCGACAGGGCGCCGCCCAGCTTCTTGGTGTAGATCAGGTCGTACATCCGCATGGGATGGCTCCGTAGACGCTAGCCGTTACATAAACGAGAACATGCCGTCGCTCCGAGGGCGGCTCGGGCGGGTTCATCCCGCCCAGGCAGCGGGGGCCCGGGGGGCCATCGCGAGCAGAGCGTGCAGGCGATCCCCCAGGACAGCATCAGATGCTCTGGAGCAGGTTGTCCATGGTGGACGCATCGCCGCGACCCTTGAACCGGACCTTGTATTCGGCGAGATCCTTCAGGGCCTGGGGGCGGTCCCCCGCCAGGCGGTCGGCATCCAGCTGGCAGAGCCAGAAGGCCTCGGCCCAGGCTGCGCCCGGTGTGGCCTTGGCGCGGAGGGGGTCCAACTGCGTGCGGGTGTCCTGTAACTGACCCAGGGCCAGGGCCCGCTGGGCCAGGCGGATCTGGCCCCAGGCGTCCTCGGCTTTGGCGGGGGTCTGCCCCTTCCCGTCGAGGGCCAGCCGCCAGGAGGCGAGCAGCCCCGCCGTGGTGGCCTTCCGGGAGGAGGGCGCGGCCTTGACCAGGGTCTCGAGCCGCCCGAGGCGCTCGCGCATCCGCTGCTCGACCTCAGCAGGGGGCAGGGGCGCGATGCCATCGCCTTCCACTTCCATCTGCAGGGCGGACAGGGCGGCCTCGTGCTTTTCGGCCGTCGCCAGCTGCCAGGCGCTCCAACCGCCGTAGAGCATGCCCAGGACCACCACCGCGGTAAGGCCGATGAGGATGGGCTTCAGCAGCCCGGCATCCTCCTCCTGGCCCTGGCCCAGCTTGCTCTGGAAGTGGGCCAGGCTCTGAGCGGGCTTCTGGACCTGGATCTCGCGGGCTTTGGTGGGGCGGGCCATGACAAACCTCGGGGCTGATAATGCGATCGGTCGAACCATTGAGGATGCACCAATCCGCACCGTCCTTGCACTTGAAAATGCACCCCCGCCTGCTATCCTGGCTCTTCGCGCCTGGGTAGCTCAGTTGGTAGAGCAATGGATTGAAAATCCATGTGTCGGCGGTTCGATTCCGTCTCCAGGCACCAACGCAACACCCTGACCCTTCAACGGTTCAGGGTGTTTTCGTGTTGGGAACGAGTTGTCTCAAAGAGCCGGTTTCGATGCCTAAATTCTACCATTTCGAGGGTCGATTCACTACAAAATTCACTACATTCTGATTGCCCGAAACCCGTACCGTTGCTTGGTTTCTTTGAGTAGGGGGGGAGGGGTTTTCGCTGCCGGGTTCTGCCCGACCTGAAAGGCATAGGGGTGCT
>JANYAS010000093.1 GCA_025361205.1 Holophagaceae bacterium | reverse complement strand
TTCTACGAGCGGGTACCTCACTACCGGGACCTCACCCCCCAGGACGAGGCCGACCTGCTCCACCGCCACATGAACCGCGTGACCGATACCTGCATCCCCGAGATGGAGGCCATGCGCCGCATGGAGAAGGCCATGCTGGACGTGTGGACGAAGGCCGACCGGGCCGGCGAGCGCTACTTCCCCCACGAATTCTTTCAGCAGGTGCTGAAGTCCGGCGTGCTGAAGCCCTCCTACCAGATCGACCCCAAGCATTCCTGGATGCTGGCCGCCCTTGAGAAGAACATCCCCCTCGTCGTCCCGGGCTGGGAGGACAGCACCCTGGGCAACATGTACGCCGCCGCCGTCATCCGGGGCGAGATCAAGAACGTCCACACCGTGCGCACCGGCATCGAGTATATGACCTGGCTGGCCGGACATTACCAGGAGGTCACCAAGACCGCGACCCTGGGCATGTTCCAGATCGGCGGCGGCATCGCTGGGGACTTCCCCATCTGCGTGGTGCCCATGCTCCATCAGGATCTGGAACGGACCGAGGTGCCCCTCTGGGGCTACTTCTGCCAGATCAGCGACAGCACCACCAGTTACGGCTCTTACTCCGGTGCCGTGCCCAACGAAAAGATCACCTGGGGTAAGCTGGGCATCGATACCCCGAAGTTCATCGTCGAAAGCGACGCCACCATCGTGGCCCCGCTGATTTTTGCGTATCTGCTCGGCTGGTAGCTCGCCGGGCCAACAGAAACGGATCACCACCAAGACACCAAGACACCAAGAAAAGATAAGGACTTTGCCTTTGCAGTTCTTGGTCTCTTGGTGGTGAGATTTTTCTTGGTTCGAAACCAACCTTGGATCAGAAGTCCCAGACCAGCAATCGCGCCCCATTGCGCCCCTTCACGGGGATGATGCAGTGGGGCGTTTCACCAGGCACCTCGAAGCTGTGGCTGATGAAGCGGCTGCCGGGCTTCATCTCGCGACGGACCTTGGCCCAGAGGGCGGGCATGGGCACGGGGGATAGGAAGGCGTACACCACATCGAAGGCAGCCAGGTCGGCGCGCCAGAGGCTGCCCAGGCGGATGAATACATTGGGTCGCGGCAGGCAGCGCAGCCAGGCCACCAGCCAAGTGAAGGGCGAGGCTTCCACGCCCACGAAGCGCCCGTCCGGGCGGGCCTGGGCGAGGTGGGCCAGCGGTCCACCGAAGCCGCAGCCCAGGTCCACGAAGCGGAGGCCCGGTCGGTCCGGCAGCAGCGTTTCCAGCTTCACCCAGGCGTCGCGGCTGGCGTGGTACAGAGGCACTCGCGTAAGCATGCCCCCGCCAAAGACCAGGGCCAGGGCCAGAAACAGCCCGAAGTAGACCCAGGCCGGAATCGCGACGCCCCAAAGGGCCCTCAGCAGGAAGGGCAGGAGGGCCTGCATGAGGATCCAGCGGACATTCAGTTCCAGCGCCCGGGACAGGAAGACGGCCCCCACCGCCTGCGCCAGCACCCAGACAAACCCCGGGAACCTCAGCCCCAGGCGCGCCAGCACCACCAGCCCCACAAAGGCCAGGGCCTGCGCCAACAGGGCGCACAGGATGGGGGGGAGGCGGCGGAGCAGGTGCATGGGCCTCTATTTGAAGGAGCAATGAAGTGGAAACCGCAGATGACGCAGATTACACAGATTCCAGACCAGGTTCGTGTTGGTTCCAGCCGGGCTTGCCGTTCAAATCTGTGTGAATCTGTGAAATCTGGATGGATCCTTTTCTGCGCCATTTGCGGTTCCAATCCTTCTCTTTTTTGTGAATGACCCCCATGACCCTTGGTCGTTTCGCCCCCTCTCCCACCGGGGTTCTCCACCTGGGGAACCTCCGCACGGCGCTGGCCTCGTGGCTGTCGGCCCGGGCTGCAGGTGGGCGGTGGCTCCTGCGCATGGAGGACGTGGATGGCCCCCGTTGCCGACGGGAGCTGGGCGAGGCGCAGCGGCGCGACCTGGCGGCGCTGGGCCTGGAAACCGATGGGTCCGTGGTCTGGCAATCGGATCGGGGGGCCGTCTACCGCGAGGCCCTGGAGAGGCTGCACAGAGCAGGGCGCCTCTATCCCTGCGTCTGCACGCGGAAGGATCTGCAGCTGCTGGCTTCGGCCCCTCATGCGGAAGACGGCCTGCGGCCCTACCCGGGCCGTTGCCGGGACCGGGCCTGGGAGGGTTTCGACCGCGCCCTCCGGCTGAACCTGCCGGAGGGTTCCGTGGCCTGGGAGGACCTCCTGATGGGTCGGCAACGGGACGATCCCGCGGCGCTCACCGGTGATCCGCTGCTCTTCCGCCGGGACGGCTGCTTCGCCTACCACCTGGCCGTGGTGGTGGATGACGGCGCCCAGGGCGTGACCGAAGTGGTGCGGGGCGGCGACCTGCGGTCCGTAACCGCCACTCAGCTTCGGCTCCAGGAGGCCCTGGGCCTAGCCCGCCCGGCCTACGCACACCTCGGTCTGGTGGTGGCACCGGAGGGCGGTCGGCTGGGCAAGCGGGCCGGGGCCCTGGGACTGGAGGCCCTGACGGCGCGGGGCATCCCAATTCCCCAGATACTGGGCTGGCTGGGCTGGAGCCTGGGCTGTTTGGCATCCCCCCAAGCCTGCCGGGCCGACGAACTGGTTCAAGCCTTCGACTGGGCCCGGGTGCCCCCGGGCGAGGTCCGGGTGCCCGAGGCCTGGACCTGATGCTGTCCGGGGGTTCCCCCGGCAGCGCATGCGTTACCAGGATCTAGGGTCGCGCTGCGCGCACACACCCGGGCCCCCACGACTTGGGTGGGATGAACCCGCCCAAGTTGCCTAACGGGCCCCCTCCATCCACCAACCTCCGCCTATTTCTTCTGTTAACACAAAAAGGACCCGGCTCGCCGGGTCCTTTTTGTGAAAGGGTTGGTCCCTTAGGCCAGTTTGTTCACTTTAAGGGCCATGCGGGACTTGGTGCGGTTGGCGGCATTCTTGTGCATCACGCCCTTGCGGCAGGCCCTGTCTACCAGGCCCTGGGTCAGGGGCAGCTGCTTGGCGGCTTCGACCTTGACGCCGGTGGTCAGGACGGTCAGGAACTTCTTGACGGCGGTTTTCAGCTCCGAGCGGTTGCTACGATTGTTGAGGCGAACCTCGACATCGCGGCGGGCCTTCTTGGCAGCAGACTTGTGATTGGCCATGATTTGGTCTCCAGCTTCCGAGGCAGTCCTTCGGGAAGCGCGAAAGACCATCGTATCGCAAGCCGCCTTTAGGTCAAGGGGAAAGGCCGGGGTGGCGGTCCCCCCCGGATCATGTCGGTCCCATTCGCCCCTTCCGGAGGGGGCTTCCATGGGGCATCCTGGTTGGAGGCGAATGGCCTCCGAAGAAGGGTGGGGTCATGCCGCAGCAGAAACTGGAGTCCGTCGTGGAACTCGCGGCGAAGGCGAAGCGCCTTCGCAGGGATGTCCTGCTGCAGGTCTACAAGGCCCAAAGCGGCCACCCGGGGGGAAGCCTCAGCTGGATCGACATCGGCGTGGCCCTCTACTACAGCGAGATGACGGTATTCCCCGAGAACCCGGCCAACCCCGCCCGGGACCGCTTCGTGCTCTCCAAGGGCCACGCCTGCCCGGCCCAGTACGCCATCCTTGCTGACCAGGGCTTCTTCCCCAAGGCCTGGCTGGAGACTTTCCGGCAGTACCCGACGAAGCTCCAGGGCCACGCCGAGAATCACTACACCCCGGGCGTGGAGGTCACCACCGGCAGCCTGGGCCAGGGTCTGCCCCAGGCGGTGGGCATCGCCCTCGGCCTCAAGGTCCAGAAATCCCCCAGCCGGGTTTATTGCGTGGTGGGGGACGGCGAAAGCCAGGAGGGGGTGATCTGGGAGGCGGCCATGTCCGCGCCCCACTACAAGCTCGACAGCCTCTGCGTCTTCCATGACCTCAACGGCCTGCAGATCGATGGCGACGTGAAGAAGGTCATGAACATCAACCCCGTGCCCGACAAGTGGAAGGCCTTTGGCTGGGCCGTGAAGGAAATCGACGGCCACGACTTCACGCAGATCCTCGAGGCCCTGGCTTGGGCCCGCACGGTGCAGGGCCAGCCGGCCATGATCTGCGCCCGCACCGTGAAGGGCAAGGGCGTGAGCTTCATGGAGAACCAGGCCGGATGGCACGGCGTGGCGCCCAAGCCGGAAGAATTCGAAAAGGCCATGGCCGAGCTGGCGGATTGACCCTAGACATCGGGCGGCGCCTGCGCCGTCCGATGAGGATTGAGGACACACCTGATGGATGATTTTCGGCGCACCTTCGAACAGCAGCTGGCGGCGGCCCTCCCCGGCGCGGAGATCGCGCTGGAGCGGCCCCGATCCGGCGAGCTGGGCGACCTGGCCTTCCCCTGCTTCCGCGCCGCCAAGCAGGTGGGGAAGAACCCCGTGCAGCTGTCGCAGGAGTTGGCCGCCGCCATTCACATCGAGGGTGCCCTCTTGATGGCCGCGGGTCCCTACCTGAACCTGAAGCTCGCCCCGGAAGCCCGTGCCAAAGCTGTGCTGGGCGCCATTCTCCAGGCGCCCGCAGAGCGGCCCTACGGTTCGCGCCCCGCCAACGGGAAGAAGGTCATCGTCGAGTACAGTTCGCCGAACATCGCCAAGCTCTTCACCATCGGCCACCTGCGCTCGACCATGATCGGCCATGCCCTGGCCCAGGCCCATCAGTTCCTGGGTTACACCGTGGTCCGCCTCAACCATCTGGGGGACTGGGGCACCCAGTTCGGCACGCTGCTGGCCGCCTACACCCGCTGGGCCCAGGACGAAAACCCGGATTTGGATGCGGACTTCGACTGGGCCGAGGTGGCCCCGGAGCGGCGCCGTACGCCCCTGTTCCGGCTCTTCCAGCTTTACGTGCGCTTCCACGCCGAAGAGGAGAACGATCCCGCCATGCGCGACGAGGCGCGGGCCTGGTTCAAGCGCCTGGAAAACAACGATCCCAGGGCCCGGGAGCTGTGGAAACGGTTCCGGGATCTGTCCCTGGCCGAGTTTCAGCGGATCTATGACCGTCTGGGCGTGCGCTTCGACACCCTCGAGGAAGGCGAGGCCTTCTACGAGGCCCAGCTGGGCCCCACCCTCAAGCGCCTGGAGGCCTCCGGGCTGCTGGTGGAGGGCGACAGGGGCGCCCGCATCATCCACCTGGAAGACGTGGGCATCGCCACCCCCTGCCTCGTGCAGAAGGGCGACGGCGCCAGCATCTACGCCACCCGCGACCTGGCGGCGGCCCTCTATCGCAAGGCAACCTACCATTTCGACCGCTGCCTCTATGTGGTGGGCACGGATCAGGTGCTGCACTTTCAGCAGATTTTCGCCGTGCTCGACAAGCTGGACCCCTGGTTCAAGGGCCGCATGCTGCACACCCCCTTCGGCATGGTCAAGCTGCCCGAAGGGAAGATGAGCACCCGCAAGGGCAATGTCATCTTCCTGGAAGACGTGCTGGACGAGGCCCGGGAACGCGTGGCCGCCATCATCCAGGAGAAGAATCCCGACCTGCAGGACAAGGCCGACGTGGCCGAGATGCTGGGCATGGGCGCCGTGGTGTTCTTCGACGCCATGAACGACCGTGTGAAGCCCATCACCTTCACCTGGGACCGCGTCATCGCCCTCGACGGCGACACCGGCCCCTACGTGCAATACGCCCACGCCCGCATCATGAGCGTGCTGCGCAAGGCGGGCGGCGACTGGGCAGCAAAAGCTCAGGCTGGCGCCGCGAAGGGTCCCTTCATTGCCTTTGTTCCGACGCCCCTTCCGTCCGATCTTGAAGGGCTCCAAGCCCCCGAAGCCCAGGCCCTGCTGTTCGAGTTGGCCGGTCTGCCCGGGGCCATCGCCGCCGTGGCCGACGGCTGCATGGCCACGCCCCTGGCGCGGCAGCTGGTGGCCGTGGCCCGGTCCTTCAGCGGCTTCTACACCAACTGCCCCATCCTGGCCCCAGAGAACACCCCAGAAGCCCGCGACGCCCGCCTCGCCCTGTGCGTCGCCACCGCCCGCGCCCTCTGCCAGGGCCTGTTCCTCATGGGCATCCAGGCCCCGGACGAGATGTAGGAGATTCCATGACCAAGTATGTGTTCGTCACTGGCGGTGTGCTGTCGAGCCTGGGCAAGGGGATCGCGGCGGCCAGCTTGGGCGCGCTGCTGGAGGCCCGCGGGCTGAAGGTCACGCTCATGAAGATGGATCCCTACCTCAACGTGGATC
>JANYAS010000059.1 GCA_025361205.1 Holophagaceae bacterium | reverse complement strand
TTGGGGCGGCTGAGGGGACTCGAACCCCCGACACCTGGAATCACAATCCAGTACTCTAACCAACTGAGCTACAGCCGCCGTCGGACCATCCAGACTATCCTGGGCGGTCCGGGAAGGCCAGCGGGAACCTTCGGGGGTCTGCTGTCATCGAATGGCATGCCGGGGATCCGGACAGTGAGGAGTTCCATGAATCGTCAGGTGAAACAGGTTCTGGGGTTGTCGGCCTTCGCGGCCGGGTGTATGGCGCTCGGAATGGGACTGAGCCACGGGTGGGTGGTGGCGGCCCAGGAAGAAAAGCCCGTCCAGGTGGACGTGAGAGGCCTGGATCGGCTGCCGCCCATCGCGGACGTGGCCGAAAAGCTCAATCCCACCGTGGTGGCCATCACCAACACCAGCTTCGTGAAGAACCGTCAGTTCCAACATCCGCAGGTCGGCGGCCAGGACTTCTTCGACTTCTTCTTCGGTCCCGGCGGCCCTCAACAGCGGCGCCAGCCTCGGGGCGGCGAGGATGAGCAGCGGGCCGTGTCCGGAGGCTCGGGCGTGATCATCTCCCCGGATGGGGAGATCCTTACGAACTACCACGTGATCGCCACCATGGGCGGCGGTTCGGACAATGCACTCGAGGTGAAGACCCAGGACGGGAAGAGCTACAAGGCCACCGTGCTGGGCAAGGACAAGGAACTGGACATCGCGCTCGTCAAGATCGACGCCGCGCACCTGCCCTACGCCAAGCGCGGCGATTCCGATTCGCTGCGGATCGGTGAGTGGGTGGTGGCCATAGGCAACCCCTTCGGCCTGGAGCACACGGTCACCCAGGGCATCATTAGCGCCAAGGGCCGCAAGCTCGACACGGGCTTTAGTTCCTTCCTCCAGACGGACGCCGCCATTAACCGGGGCAACTCCGGCGGTCCTCTGCTCAACCTCCGGGGCGAGATTGTCGGCATCAACACGGCCATCAACCCCGCAGGACAGAACATCGGCTTCGCCGTGCCCATCAGTCAGGTGAACCGCATCATGAAGGATCTGCGCGGCGGGAAGCCCGTGAGCCGCGGGTACCTTGGCATCGGCCCCCAGGAACTGGATCAGGCCTACCAGGAGGCCCTCGGGGTCAAGGAAGGCGTCGTTGTCAGCACCGTCGAGAAGGACCAACCCGCCGGCAAGGCCGGGGTGGAGCGCCTGGACGTCATCACCGCCCTGGACGGCCAGCCGGTGCGCAACCCCGACGAACTGGTGGCCGCCGTTGCCAGCCGCCGAGCGGGCGAAATTCTCAAGCTCACCATCTTCCGCGACGGCAAGACGTTCCCCCTCACCGTGACCCTGGGGGATCGCAAGGCCCTTGAGGAGCTGCGCCGCCGAGAGTCTGGCGAGGAGCCCGAGGAAGAGCAGGGCACGAAGCCCCAGGGAGGGGTGAAGAGCCTCAGCCTGGAAAAGGCCTACGGCTTCACCGTCGAGCCCGTGGATGTGAAGAACCGGCTCAAGGGGGTGGTGGTGACCACGGTGGACCCCCGGTCCCCCGCCGCGGACCGGGGTCTGGCTCCAGGCATGGTCATTTCGGAGGTGGGCCGCCAGCCCGTGAACAACCTCGCGGAGTTCAACACCCAGGTGAAGAAGGCCGGGGGACGCACCCTGCTGATCTTCATCCAGTCGCCCAACGGAGGCCAGAAGACCACCCTGGCCATTCCGCCGCGCTGATCGCAGGGAAGTCTCGGACTAGAGCCCCGGCCTGCCGGGGCTCCGGTTATTCAGGGTAGACTTGAGGATTAACCCAAGGCTAAGGATCGATCATGGGCCAGCGCCTTCTCCTCGTGGACAGCGACCGGAGCTTCCTCAAGGAGCATCAGGTCAGTCTCGAAGCGGCCTTCGAACTCGAAGTGGCTAGCGCGCTGGACGGCGTGCTGTCGCGACTGGACAGTGGCGCCTTCGCCGCGGTGCTCATCTGCGTGGAGGTGGCGGACAACAAGGGCTACGCCCTCTGCTCCACCCTCCGCAAACATCCCAAGACCGAGGGCGTGAAGATCGCGCTCATCAGCGCCAAGGCCACGGAAGAGGAGTACCGGCGTCACCAGAGCCTGAAGGGCCGGGCGGACCTCTACCTGCATAAGCCCATCGCCCCCAGCGCCCTGGTGGCCGCACTTGCACCCCTGGTGCCGGGCCGCACCCTGGATCCCGACAATCCCCTTGGCGAACTGGTGGACACGGAACTGGGCGACGACTGGCTGGACGGGCTCAAGAGCGTGCTGGACGGCCCGGCCCTGGTCCCTGCTTCCGCGCCCGTCTTTGGGGTGCGGCCGTCCTCGCCAGGCCAGACCACCCACCTGGACGCCCGACCCACCGCCCCCCCCGACACGGGCCGGTTGCGGATCCTCGAGGAACAGGTCGCCGCCCTGCAGGAGGAACTGCACGCCAAGGATCAGCGCCTGGCCGCTGCGGATGAGCGCCTGCAAGCTGCAGAGGCCGAGGCCCTGCAGGTCCAGCGACAGCTTAATTCAGTGACTCTGAACCTGGATGACCTGGAGCGGAGCAACCGCGAATCCGCGTCCCTGAAGGTCCGGCTCGCGGAAACCGAAGCCTCCCTTCATAGCCTCAGCGAGAGCAAGGGTAGGGACAGCGAGAATGCCGAGACCCTCAAGGCCCAGCTGAGGGAGGCCCTCACCGAGCGGGCCGAGCTGATCCAGCAGGTGGAGACCCTCAACCAGCAGGTGGGGGAGAAGGCCCAGCGCACCATCGAACTGCTCAAGGAACGAGACCGCCTCCTGCGAGAAAGCCTTGACCTGGAGCCCTTCCGCGCCCGGGCCCAGGAACTGGAGGGAGCCCTGGCCGCCCGGCAGGAGACCCTGGCTGCGAAGGAGGAAACGCTCGCCGCCCTCCAGCAGGAATTCGAGGCGGCCCGGTTGGCCCAAGACCAGCTCCATACCACGATCGAGGGACTCGTGGAGCAGCAGGGGCGCCTGGAGGGCGTCCATCAGTCCGCCCTGCTGGAAGTGGCGGGCTACAAGGAGAAGGCCCACATCTTCCAGATGGAGGTCGCCGGCCTGGAGGCCACCATGCGGGGGCAGGGCCGGGATCTGGTGGAGCTGGGTGGCCAGCTGCGGCAGCGGGAAGCGGAACTGGAAGCCCGCCAAGCCCAGATGCTCGAACGGGACCAGGTGCTGTTGGCCAAAGAGGAAATCATCCACAAGCAGGTCGATGAGGCGTCCCACCTGACGGCCCAGCTGACCGGCCTGATCCAGGAGCTGGACGAGAACAAGATCCAGCACGAGGGCGAGCGGCTGGAACTGATGAATGGCCTGGATCAGAAGGAAGCCGAGCTCCACCGCCTGAACCAGCTCCTGGAGGGCCAGCAGCAGGCGCAGGGCACGCTGGAGCGGGAGAAGCAGGCCCTGCTCGGCCAGCTCGCCGAACATCGCGACCGCCTGCAGAATCTGGACGGCCTGCTGAAGGAGATCCAGGATCAGCTCCGTCGCGGTTCGGACCTGGCGCGAGGCTAGCCGCCGTGACCCTTGCCGCGGCCCTCTTCTGCGCCGCCCTCATCCTGATCAGCGCCTTCTTCGTCATGGCCGAGTTCGCGGCCGTGCGGGTGCGCGACACGCAATTGGAGGGGCTCTCGGCCGCGGATCCCCGCGCGCGCAGGGCCCTCGAAGTCCATCGCAACCTCTCCCACCACCTCTCCGCCATCCAGTCCGGCATCGTGCTCTGCGCGCTGACCCTGGGGGCTGTTGGCGAGGGCCTCTTCAGCCACGGCTTTCGCGTGCTCTTCGGCCGCCTGCCCTGGCCGGGACTGCTGCTACCGCTCAGTTCGGGGCTGGCCCTGCTGGTGATGACCACCCTCCACGTGGTGCTGGCCGAACTGGTGCCCCGCAGCCTCGCCATCCGGTCCGCGGTGCCCTGGGCCCTGCGCACCGCGGCGCCCCTGCAGGCCTGGTCGCGCCTGGTGTGGCCCCTCACCTGGGCCCTTACGAAACTGAGCCACCTGGTTCTGCGGATTCTCGGCGCCCATCCCGTGGCCGATGCCGAGGACATGCTGCCCAGCGAGGCCGAGTTCCGCCGCATGCTTGAACGCAGCCTGGCCGAGGGGCGCCTCGAACTGGACCGCAAGGAGCTCATCGAGAACCTCTTCGACTTCAGCCGCCGTACGGTGAAGGAGATCGCCGTGCCCCGGGCCCGGGTGGTCTGCTTCGACCTGAACCGCAGCCTTGATGCGAACCTCGCCCTGGCCCGCACCACGCCCCACACCCGCATCCCCCTGGTGGAAGGGGACCTGGACCATGTGGTGGGCGTCATTCACCTCAAGGAGCTCCTCTGGGCCCTGCAGGAGCGTCAGGGTACGCTGGATTTGCGGTCCTTGGCCCGGCCGTCCTTTTTCGTGCCCGAGATGAAGCCCATCCAAGGCCTGCTGCTGGACTTCCAGCAACGCAAACAGCACGTGGCTCTGGTGGTGAACGAGCACGGCGGCGTGGATGGCCTGGTGACGCTGGAGGACATCCTGGAGGAGCTCGTGGGCGAGATCCAGGACGAGTTTGACCGCGAGGCCATCCAGCTCCGTAAGACCCGTAGTGGCGCCTGGCTGGCCCAGGGCAACGTCACACTGGAGCAACTGGTGGATCACCTGCACCTGAACCTGGAGGCCGAGGCCGGTTCCGTGAGCCTGGGCGGCTTCTTCCAGGAACGCCTTGGCCGCGTGCTGCGGCCCGGTGACGAGCTGAGGCTCCAGGGCTGGCGCATCCGCGTGCTGTCCATGCGCGGCATGGCCCCCGGCCAGTTCCTGCTCAAGCCCCTCCCTCCCGAACTGGACGTGCCGGACAGCCGCCATGCCTGAGCCCCTGGAGGGCTTCCTCCTGGCCGCCGGCCGGGGGGTGCGCATGGGTGCGCTGAGCCGATGCCTTCCGAAGCCCGCCTGGACGCTCCAGGGGAGGCCCCTGCTGCAGTGGGGCGCCGAGGCCCTGCGCCGGAGTGGCGTGGAACGCATCGCCTGCAATGCGTTCCTGCACGGGGACGCCGTGAGGGCCGTGGCGGCAGGAATCGAGGTCTGCGAAGAACCGCAGCTGCTGGGCAGCGCCGGGGGCCTGCTGCACGCGCGGGGCCGAGTGGCTTCCGAACTGCTCACCTGGAACGCCGACGTCTGGGCTGAGGCCGTGCCCTTCGACCTTCTGCGGGCCCGCCATCGGGAGGCTCGCGCCACCCTGAGCTGGCTCCTCGTCCCCCATCCCGGGGGGGACTGGAATCCGGTGTGGCTGGACGAAGCCGACCGGGTGTTGCCCAAGGGGGTGACGGGTCCAAAGGGGCCCTTCCACTTCACGGGCGCGGCCGCCTGGTCGCCGGAAGCCCTGGCCCTGCTGCCCGAGGGACCCAGCGAGGTGAATGATCTGCGGCCGCGCCTGCCCGTCCACCTGGGCGTAGTGGGCGAACCCTTTCCCTGGTGCGAAGTGGGCAGCGCTGACGCCCTCATCCGGGCCGCCGCCAGCCTGGCGCCGGTTCAGGAGGGCCGCCTGCCCGGCTGCTACATCCACCCCACGGCGCACCCCGCAGGCCGACTCACCCGCTGCGTCCTCGGTCCGAGCGCCGCCCCGCCCCCCTCGATCACCGACGCCAACGCCCTCTGGTTTGAGGAGCGGGGCCACCAGGTGCGGCTGGGACTCTAAGGGTATTTGCCACAGATGAACACGGATGCACGCAGATAGGACACGGACCGGGCTCACCCTTCGGGGGTCCGGAAGAACATAGGCCTAGTCCAACTGGGTTAATCCGTATTCATCCGTGTTCATCTGTGGCTCATATCTCTTCCGGGAGTACCCTGATCAGATGGATCCCCGCCTGCACCGCGCCCTGGAGCGCTGGAGCCTAACCGAGCCCCGGCCGTTGGTCGGGGACGCGGGGGCGCGGCAGTACGTGCGGGTGAAACATCCGCATCTGGGCACGGCCCTGGTGGTGCTGCATCTGCTGGATACGCCGGAGAAGCCCGACGATAGCTACTTCGAGTTCCGCGCCCTGCAGGCCTACCTGGATCCCCTGCTGCGGGTGCCGACCATCCTGCAGAGCGACGACGAGGATCGCTGCCTGCTGGTGGAGGATCTGGGCGATGTCACGCTGGAGAGCCGCCTGATGGCCCATCCCGAGGAGGAACTGGCCTGGGCCGAGCGGGCGGGCTGGCTGTTGGCGACCCTTGCGGGGCCCCTCACCCTGGGCGCGCCGGGCCATGCCTTCTTCATGCAACGGGCCTTCGATCAGGCCAAGTTCGCCTTCGAGTGGGAGTACTGCCGCAGCAACTTTTTCCATGACTTCCTGCAAAAGGATCCGCCCCGCTGGCTGGAGCGGATGATGGAAGACATCCACGCCAGCCTGGAGACCCGGGCCCGCTTCCTCGCCCACCGCGACTTCCATGTGCGCAACCTCATGGTCAACGGCGATCGACTGGTGGTGATCGACTTCCAGGACGCCCGGCGGGGCGCGGCCACCTACGATCTGGCCAGCATTCTCTACGATGGCTACTGGGACTGGTCCCGCGAATCCGGGCGGGCTCTTACGGGGCCCCTTCAGCACGAACTGGGCTGGAACCACGAAGCCCTGCTAGAGGAGCTGAACCTCAGCGCCATCCAGCGCAACCTCAAGGCCCTGGGCACTTTCGGGCACCAGCTCGTGCACAAAAAGAAGGCTCACTTCGCCCCCGCCGTCCCCCGCACCCTGCGGCACCTCAAGGGCCACTTCCAACGCATGAACCATCAGGACGGCGTCCTCACCACCGAGCATATGCTGCGTCTCGCGGAGGAGCGGTTGATGAAGGGGTAGGCAGGTCCGGGACCCTGTGCAGTGCGGTTCACATGCAGGAGCCACCATGTCGAAGGCCGTATCCCCCTCGAAGGTTGCCGCCGCCCTCACGGAGCTCTGGTCGCCGCGGGTGGTGGGAGAAGTGGACGACGCCTACATCAAGGTCGCCAAGGTCCAGGGTTCGCTGACCTGGCACAGCCACGACCACGAAGACGAACTGTTTCTCGTACTCATGGGGCGTCTGCGCATCGAGATGGAAGCCGACACCGTGGAGCTCGGCGAAGGGGAGATGTTCATCGTGCCCAAGGGCGTCCGGCACAATCCCGTCGCGGAGGAGGAATGCCAGCTCCTGCTCATCGAACGCAAATCCACGCGGCACACCGGGACCGTCGCCACCGAGCGTACCCGGACCCTGGCCGAGCAGCTGCGCCCGGTGTGAGCGCGCCCATCGGGCCGCAGAAGGCCGGGACATCTTTGCCGCGGGGGCCGCGGCGGGCTGGCTGCCCTGGGGTGGCCTGGCCCCGGTGTTGGCCCTGTTCCTGGGGGTGGTCAGCCAGCTGACGGGAACCTCGCTGCTCTTGGTCGAGTTTGGGCTGCCGTTGACGGGTCTCGATGGGGGCCTTCCCTCCTTGCTGGTGGAGCTATCGCCCACGGGTGCCCCCTGGTTGACCGGGGGCCCGAGGGCAGCGAGGTCTGCATCGGCTATTTCATCGGGGCGACAGCCTGGATCTTGTACGAAGGGCGGAGGAACCGAAACGTCCCAGCGGATCGTCCCGCCCTCGAGACATAGCCCAGGCTAAACTGTCTGCCACTCCCCATTCAGGTCGATCCGGTCCCCGCGCCCCCGCGCGGCTCGACGTCATCCAGGGGCGTTCCGGGTGCTGCCATGACCAACCTTCGTTTCCTTGACCCCCTCGCCCTGCTGCTGGCTTCGGGCCTCTGCGCCCAGACGCCACAGCCGGGGACGCTGCGCAGCGAGATGCCCGCCCACTTCAAGGTCGCATCCGAGAGTTGGGACTACACCCGCCGCGAAGAGATGATCCCCATGCGGGATGGTGTGAAGCTGAAGACGATCATCCTCATTCCGAAGGGCGCCAAAGCTGGAGTGGGGGCCGCTCCCATCCTGCTCACGCGCACGCCCTACAACGCGGTGGAACAGACGGGCCACGCCTCCAGCGCCCACCTGGGGCCCATCCTGCAGGGCTACGACAACGTCACCGACCTCATCGTGGAGGGCGGCTACATCCGCGTGGTACAAGATATCCGCGGCAAGCACGGCTCCGAAGGCGACTACGTGATGAACCGGCCCCTACGCGGGCCCCTGAATGCAACCGAGGTCGATCACAGCATGGACACCTACGACACCATCGACTGGCTGGTGCAACACCTGCCCGAAAGCAACGGCAAGGTGGGAATCCTGGGCATTTCCTACGACGGTTTCCTGCCCCTGATGGCCCTGGTGAACCCGCATCCGGCCCTGAAGGTGGCCGTGCCCATGAATCCCATGGTGGACGGCTGGCGGGGCGACGACTGGTTCCATAACGGCGCCTTTCGGGCCCAGAGCCTGGCCTACATCTACGATCAGGAGGCCACCCGGTCCAACGACCTAAAATGGTGGACCAGCGCTTTTGACGAGTACGACCTGTTCCTCCAGGCGGGCTCCACGGGGGCGCTGGCGAAGAGCCGCGGCATGGAGCAGTTGGGCTTCTGGCGCAAACTCGTTGAGCATCCCTCCTACGACCGTTTCTGGCAGGGGCAGGCCATGGACCGGGTGCTGGCCCAGCAGGCCTTGAAGGTGCCGACCCTCCTCGTGCACAGCCTCTACGATGCCGAGGACATCTACGGAGCCATCGCCGTATGGAAGGCCCTGAAGCCCAAGGACACGGCGGGAAACCTGCTCTTCCTCGCCATGGGCCCCTGGTGCCACGGCGGCGAAATCGGCGATGGCAGCAGCCTCGGCCCCCTGAAGTTCGGCCAGGATACGGGCCTGTATTTCCGCCGCGAGATCCTGAAGCCCTTCCTGGAGCAGCACCTTAAGGACGGGCCGAAAGCCGACCTCGCCCCCGTGAGCGCCTTCGAGACGGGCACCAACGTCTGGCGCAAGCTGCCGGACTGGCCCCTGGCCGGGAAAAACACCGCCCGAGCTGCCAGGCCCTTTTATCTGGGGGCGGGCCTGAAGGTGACCATGGCCGCGCCGAAGGCCGCCGACGCGCCCTTCGAGGAGTACGTATCGAACCCCGCCAAGCCCGTGCCCTTCCGCTCCCGGCCCATCCAGGCCGTGGGCTACGACAAGGGCCTGACCTGGCCCCAGTGGCTCACGGACGACCAGCGCGAGGCCTCCGGCCGCACGGATGTGGTGGCCTTCGTGTCGGAACCCCTGACGGCCCCCCTGAAGATCAGCGGCGAGCCCATGGCGAACCTGGTGGCCTCCACCAGCGGCACGGATGCGGACTGGGTGGTAAAGGTGATCGACGTCTACCCCGACGAAGTGGCCAGCCAGCCCGGCTTGGGCGGCTTCCAGCTCATGGTGTCGGCGGACATCTTCCGGGGCCGCTACCGCGAAAGCCTGGAGACGCCCAAGGCCCTGAAGCCCAGCGAACCCTTCGTGTACCGCTTCGCCCTGCCCGCGGCCAACCACGTGTTCTTGCCAGGCCATCGGGTGATGGTCCAGGTCCAGTCCAGCTGGTTCCCCCTCTACGACCGCAACCCCCAGACCTTCGTGCCCAACATCTTCTTCGCCAAACCCGAGGATTACCGCCCCGCCACCCAGCGCGTCTACCATGCCCCTGGAAAGGCCAGCTTCGTGGAGCTGCCGGTGGTGAAGGAGGGGGTGGAACCCGCCAAAAGACCGCGGTAAGATCAGGCCAGAAACCAAACAATTTAAACAATTAACCCTTGGCCGGGGCAGGGCCGAACCCGGACGAGCCCCAGGAGTAGGATAGTCCGTACACTCGGAACCTGGGTCCGACCCTTCGGTGGAGGATCCCCATGTCGCTTCATTCGCTGCTCAAGGGACTGCTGCCCGGCCCGCCGGCCGCGTCGCCGGGGACCTGGGGGACACCGCGGATGTTGGATCGGGGACAAGTGGGTCGGCCGCAGATCGCCATGGACAGCCAGGGGAACGCGCTGGCCGCCTGGCACCACTGGAGCGAGGCCCAGGAGGGGGTCTATATCTGCCGCTACCGGGCGGACGTGAAGGCCTGGGACGTGATGCCGCGGCGGCTCGACTCCGCCCTCACCCGCGCGCACGCTCCCGAGATCGCCTTGAACTATCAGGGCCAACTCGCGGTGGTATGGCATGAGCAGGAGGGCCCCCAGGCCCGCGTATGCGCCCGGCATATGCTGGGTTCCGAAGAGACCTGGGTGCCCTATCCCATCCCCCTCCAGGTGGCCCCCGGCCAAGTAAGTAGCCTACATACGGCCATGGACCGACATGGGAATATCCATGTCGCATGGTGCCTCGGGGTGCCCGGCGACTACCGGGTCTACACCAGCGGCTACAGCTCGGCCCAAGGGGCCTGGGATCTCCAGCCGACCCAACTGGGGGAGGCCTCGCCGGTGCCGCTCTTTCCCCAGCTGGCCGTGAACAGCGCGGGCCATGGGCTGGTGATCTGGAGCTCCGAGGGAGTCGAGGCGGGAGACCACCTCCTGGCCTGCCACTACGATCCAGGTGCCCGCAGCTGGAGTGACCGGCCCACTCTGGTGGCCCAGGGACACGCGACCTACCTGCGCATGGACATGGACACCCGGGGGAATGCCGTCGTGCTGTGGGTGGAGGGAGGCAGGGCCGGCAGCCAGACCCTGCACGCGAGCCACCTGGATGGGAGCACCGTCGAGTGGACGCCGTTCCCCCCGCTGAGCACGGGCCATTCCATCCTTTGGCCCCAGGTGGGCATGGATGGGCAGGGTCGGGCCCACGCGGTGTGGCGGCAGGAGGCGGCGGGAGCAGTGAAACTCTACGCCAAGCGCTTCGCCGGGGGCCGCTGGGACGAGCAGCGCACGCTCCTGGTGGGGGAAGTGGGGCAGAGCCAGGCGCACGCCCTCTCGGTGAACGTCCAGGGCCACGCCCTCGTCTTCTGGCTCCAGCACCAGGAGGCCCAGTCGATGGTTTGTGTGCGGCGCTTTGACGGCAAGGCCTGGAGCCCGCGCCCCGTCCTGGTCGGGAACCCCGGCCGCAGGGAGATCCAGAACCCGGGGGCCGTGCTGTCCCCGGGTGGCCACGTGGCCGTCATCTGGCGCCAGGGCAGCACCCAGGACGGGGCCATCCTCAGCGCCATGGGTCAGGCTTAGAAGGCCGGGCCTCCCAGCAATTCCGCCACGAGGGCGGGGACCAGGTCGGTGGCCCTACCCACGCGGTGTTCCTGGAAGGCGTCCACCACACGACTGGGTTCGAGGTTCAGTTCCACCGTGCGGGCTCGGGGGCCCACGGCCTCCACGAACCCTGCGGCGGGATAGACGTGGCCACTGGTGCCGATGGCCACGAAGAGATTGCAGCATTCCAAGGCCGCGTAGATCCGTTCCAGACCCAGAGGGAGCTCTCCAAACCAGACGATGTGGGGGCGCACGAGGCCACGGGTGCAGGTGGGGCAGCGACTGTGGCCATCCATGTCGTCGGGCCAGTCGGCCACGGCGCCGCAGCCCAGGCAGCGGCCCTTGAGTAGCTCCCCGTGCATGTGCAGCAGGTTCCGCGAGCCCGCGCGGTCGTGGAGGTCGTCCACGTTCTGCGTGACCAGCAGCAGCTCGCCGGGCCATTCCTTTTCGAGCCGGGCGAGGGCCAGGTGCGCGGCGTTGAGTTGCACGGCGGCGAGGCTGCGGCGGCGTTCGTTGTAGAACCGGTAGACCAGCTCCGGGTTGCGGCCGAAGGCCTCGGGCGTGGCCACGTCCTCCACCCGGTGGTCCTCCCAGAGTCCGTCGGCCGCACGGAAAGTGCGCAACCCGCTCTCGGCAGAGATCCCCGCGCCCGTGAGGATGACGATGCGGGCGTCGCGGGGGAGGGTCATGGAGGACTCCTGAAGGGCATCCGCAAAGGTGTTTGGTGGGAGGGTCGCAGACGCCAAGAAAATCACGGATTCAAGAATTCGCCACAAAGAACACAAAGAACACAAAGAAAGGCAGGGATCGCGACCCACAGCAGTTCTTTATGCCCTTTGTGTTCTTTGTGGCCAATTCAATTCAGTGCTTGCCAGGCCTAGGCCTGCGGATTTCGTGCGCTTAGTCTCACTATTTTGTGGAGATTTTTCTCCCTAGATCGAGGACCTTCCCATCCACGGGGCCCGGCTGGAGGCCCAGCTCGTGGGCCAGGGTGGGGGCCAGGTCCACGGTGCGGACGGGGTCGCGGCGCTCGCCGGCCTTCCAGGGGCCCCAGAAAATCAAGGGCACGCGCCGGTCATACGCGTTGGGCGTGCCGTGACCCGTGGGGTAGTCGGTGGGCGGTATCCCGAAGACCACGAAGGGCTTCACGGCCACGAGGATGTCGCCGCTGCGCTCGGGGCGGAAGCTGCGGCGGAGCAGCACGCGGAGGCTGCTGTCCCGGGGGCTGCCCGTGGCGGCCGGATCCGTGGCCAGCAGTTCCTCGGCGGTGAAGGCGTCGGCCACCTCGGGCCGGGCCCGCAACCAAGCCTGGGTCCGGCGCAGTACCTCGCCGCGGTCCAGGTTCGCGGCCTTGAGGACGGCGTCGTCGAGGTACATCTCGTTGGGCTCCGGGGTCGGCCTCAGCAGGTCGTGATCCACCTTGAAGGTGGTTCGAAGGTCCGCCTGCAAGGCGGCCATGAAGGTTTCGGGGATCAGACGTTGCGCAGGAAAGCCCTGCTCACGAAGCACTTCGGGCAGGTCCAGGCCGCCGTGATCGGCACTGAGGATCACCCAGGCGCCCGGGTGCTGGCGCTGCAGGCGATCCAGCAGGCGCCCCAACCCGCGGTCGAGGCGGTGGATCTGGTCCCGCATCTCAGTGCCCAGCATGCCGTAGCTGTGGCCGATGTAGTCCGTGGCGGAGAAGCTGATAGCCAGCAGGTCCGTGGCGGGGCCGCGGCCCAGCTGCTCCCCGTCCAGGAGCGCCTCCGCAGCCTCCAGGGTGACGGCGTCCAGGAAGGGCGACTTGCGGAACCGCGCCTCGAAGCCCTTGTCCAGGGGCATCCCCACGCCCTGGATGAAGCGCGGCAGGCCGCCGTTGCGGAGGGTCTGAGCCCCGAAGGTCCACTGGCCCGACCGGCCTTCCGGTGTGGCGGGATCCTTCAGCCACAGCCAGCTGTCCGTGGCGATGCGCTCCGACAGGTCGCGGTCGTAGCGCAACAGCCAGTCCGGCAGGCGGTTGCCGTAAACCGTGGAGCTGGTAAAGCCCGCCGGGCCGGTGAACCAGTACACGCCGGTGGGCTTCTGGCCGGCCATGAGGATGGCGGCGCGGTCCTTCCCCGAGACGGCGAAGACGCGGCTGCCTGGCCGCTGGGCCTGCAGCCAGTCGCCCAGGCCCTCGCCCAGGAAGCGCAGGTTGGAGGCACTGGCCTGGTTCAGGGCGTGCAGGGCCTTGGCGTTGGGATCCTCCACGCAGTAAACGAACTGGCCGCTGGCGCGGTCGATCCAGCGGTTTTCGACGATGCCCGTGTTGGCGGGGAAGCGGCCCGAGAGCAGCACCGCGTGGCCCGGGCCGGTCTCCGTGAACCCGTGGTCATGGTAGGCCTCGGTGAAGAAGACACCTTCCCTGCGAAGCCTCGCGATCCCACCCGTGAGCTCGGGGCCGAAGGCCGCCATGAGCTGGGCTGACAACTGATCCACCGAAATCACGACAACCAGTTTCGGCCGGGCCGGGGCGGCCGGGGCCGCCACCAAGGTCGGCAGGAGCAGCAGGGGGACGAGACCGGTGCGCAGCATCAAAAGGTCACCCCGGCGCCAAAGGTCCACATCCGCTCGAATTCCTGGCCGCTGCCCTGGGCGGCGAAGTAGGTCGCCAGGTTCGGGGCGCTGTTCAGTTTCACGGGCCGATCCTTGGTGACGGGCTGCTGGTAGCTGGCGGCCAGATAGGGATGCACCACCACGGAGGGGATGCGCCAGCGGGCGCCCACCCGCAGCCAGGTGCGGCTGAGGTCCTTGGCGTTGGAGGCCCCGGCGGTGTCGAAGGTGTAGCGCTGAAGGCGCTGGAGGAGGCCGATCTCCCCGGCGATTCCCACGAAGGGCACCCACACCTGGGCGTTGAGGCCCACGCCAATCCCCTGCTGCTTGAGCTTCGTGCCCTGGGTGGCGGCGCCATTGGCGAGGCTGCCGTCCGCCGAGAACTGCGAGTATTCCAGGCCAGCCTCCAGCTTCAGCAGGGGCCCCACTTGGAAGAGCTGCCGGTTCACGGAGGCGATGTAGCCCTTGCCGATGTCCAGGTCCCCGGCCACAAGTTTCCCGGTGCCGGTGAGCAGCGTTTGCGGCAGGTTCTGGCCCGTGGGGCGGGGCAGTTCCAGGCGCAGATCCCACTGGGCGCAGAGCGGCAGGGTGGCGAGGCAGATCGGAAGAACGGAGAGGCGCATGAAGGCTCCGGCGAAACCTTCGATCATACCTTCCGCAGGCTCCAGCTCCGCAGCGGAAGGCCGAAGAAGAGGCGTAGCCGACCTACTTCCACTTGATGGAACAGCCCATGCTCGGCTGCTGGGTCTCCAGGGGCTCGCGCGCGGCCAGCACGCGCTCGATGGCCTCCTTCAGGTCCTGGCGGGTGACGTGGGCCGCATCCTTCCAGTTGTCGTCCAGGCGGCCGCGGTAGGCCAGGCGGCGGTGGGAGTCGTACAGGAAGAAGTCGGGCGTGCAGACGGCGCCCAGGTGCCGCGCCACGGTTTGTTCCTCATCCCAGAGGTAGGGGAACACATAGCCCTTGGTCCTGGCTCGCTTCCGCATCGCCGCGAAGCTGTCCTCGGGAAAGGCCACTGCGTCGTTCGCGTTGATGCCCACCACAGCGCAGCGTCCGGCGTAGGCCTCGGCGAGGGCGTTAATGCGGTCGTCGACGCCCTGGACGTAGGGACAGTGGTTGCACATCACTGCCACCAGAAGGGCCGGGGAATGAAAGTCGTGGAGTGACCAGAGCTGCCCGTCCGCACCCGGCAAGGTGAAATTCGGACAGGCCGTGCCGAGCGGGATCATGGTGGATTCCGTGAGTGTCATGGGACCTCCGGACTGCTCCTTTCATCGTACGCCGAGGGGCAAGCCTTACTTTCTTCCCGTCATTTTTTTGACTTGACCCTTAGGCTCCTGCATCTAGGCTGGTTTCATCCCAGGAGCCCATGATCCAGTTGCCCCGCCTTCACTGGTCCACCCTCGGGGACGATACCGGGGGGTTGGAGCATCGCTGGGCGGCGCTGTGGGATATCACGGTGGATCGCGGGATTTCACCTGCGCTGCCCCCGCGGGATGTGGATCTGTGGGTCATCAGTGTCAAGGGTGCCTGGCCCCCGCCCGAGTTGAACCGCATGATGGCCGAAGTGGCCGCCCTGCCCATTCTACTGGCCCTGCAGCCCGAGTCGCTCGCGCTGGACCTCAAGACGCTGGTGGAATGGGGCTCGCTGGGCTCCATGCGCTGGGGGGTGCTGGGCCCCGAGCCGCCCATGCCGGGCCTGCGTCCGCGTTCGGGCACCACCACGCAGCTGAGCGCCACCCAGGCCCTTGCTTTCGGGTTGGTGGGGGCCAGCGTGGCCATGCAATCGGTACTCGCCCGCGCCCGGGCCGCCGCTGCCACCCGGGCCACCGTCCTGCTGCTGGGGGAGAGCGGCACAGGCAAGGAGGTCATCGCCCGGGCCATCCATCGCATGAGCGCCGATGCGTCGGGGCCCTTTGTGGCCGTACACTGCGGGGCCATCCCCGAGAACCTGCTGGAATCGGAGCTCTTCGGCTACAACAAAGGTGCCTTCACGGACGCCCGCAAGGATACGCCGGGCAAGTTTCGCGAGGCCCACGGCGGCACGATCTTCCTCGACGAGGTGGGCACCATGCCCCTGGGGGCGCAAGTGCGGCTGCTGCGGGTGCTGCAGGAGCGCGAAGTGCAGCCCCTGGGCGGCGGTGCCCCGGTGAAGGTGGAGCTGCGCGTGGTGACGGCTTCAAATGTGGATTTGTGGAAGAAGGTGCAGGACGGCACCTTCCGCGAGGACCTGTTCTACCGCCTGGAAGTGGTGCCCATCACCATGCCCCCCCTGCGCGAGCGCCGGGAGGAAGTGCCCTTCCTGGCCCAGCACTTCCTCAACCGCAAGGCCCGGGAACATGGCCTCTATCCCAAGGCCCTGCACCCCAGCGTCGATCCCCTCCTCATGGCCCTCCCCTGGCCTGGCAACGTGCGCCAACTGGAGAACGCCATCGAACGCGCCATCGTGCTCTCGGGCACGCGGCCCGTGCTGACCCGGGAGGACTTCGCCTTCCTAGCCGAGCGCATGGGCGAGATGACCTCGGCCGGGTCGGCGGCCGGGTCGGCGGAGGCCCTGCCGGCACCCATGGCGGCCTCGGCCTTTACGTCCCCCCAGCCCGCCGCAGCCTACGGCATGGACCTGCCGCCCGAAGGCCTGGACCTCAACCAGGTGGTGTCGGAGATGGAAAAGACGCTCATGCTCCAGAGCCTCGCCATCACTCGCGGCAACAAGAAACGCGCCGCGGACCTGCTGGGTCTCAAGCGAACCACCTTCCTTGAGAAGATGAAGCGCCTCGACCTGGAAGAGATCGAACCTGCCACGGCCGAGGAGGGTTAGCCCAGCCCGGACAAAGGAAAGGGGGGCAACCGCCCCCCTGACCGTTCCCCCCGGAACGTCCCTCTCACCCCTCACGGCCAATCTGGAGCTGCCCGCACCCATCAAGTGCGGCCCGGAGGGAGGAAGTTTCCAAGGGGGGGCTGTTAATCTGGCCCCATGGCAAACGCAACGCATCTGAGGTGGCAGCTGGAGGTCCCGGACGCCCGGGAAGAAGGGCTTTGTGCCTGGTTGGAGGCCGGAGGATCCTCGGCGTTCTACCGGGAGGCCGACCCCCCCCGGGCATGCTATGCCTACTTCCCGCCGGACCAGGTGCCGCCCGACCCGACGGGTCTGACCGCCTTCCCCGGTGTGGAGTTGCTGGAGGCCGAGGTCTTCGGCGACGAGGACTGGCTGGCCAAGGGCCGCGAAGGGTTCGGCTCCTTCGAGGTCGGCGCCAAGTTCCACGTGCGGCCCCACTGGGATGAAACCCCTGGCCCCTTGGATCGCTTCGATCTGGTAGTGAACCCGGGCCTGGCCTTCGGCACCGGTGGCCACGAGACCACTCGGCTCTGCATGGGGCTGCTGGAGGAACTGGCCGCGACGGGCCGCCTTATGGGCCCGATCCTGGATATCGGCGCCGGCACGGCCATCCTGTCGCTGACGGCTTTCCTGCTGGGGGGCCGGAACCTAACGGCCTTCGACCTCGACCCCGACTGCGGCCCGGCCATGGGCGAACTCATCGAGCTGAATGCCCACCTGCTGAAGGGTGCCAAGCCCTATGACAGCTTCGTGGGCAGTCTGGAGGACCCTCGGGTGGACGGGCCCTACGCGGGCCTGCTGGCCAACATCCTGCTGTTGACCATCCAGGAGCTGCTGCCCCGCATGGCCGCAGTGGCCGCCCCCGGTGGCTGGCTCATCGCCAGCGGCATCCTGGCCGAACGTACCGACGAGGCCCTGGTGAGCCTCGTCACGCACGGGTTCAAGCCCGAGAAAGTTTTGCGAGAAGGTGAGTGGATCGCCATATTGGCGGAGCGGGAGGGCGCGTGAACTATTCCCGGGAGAAAAGAATTGAAACCGCAGATTGCGCAGATAGCGCAGATGAACTGCAAGAAAGATGGTTGGTGATCGAAAGCAGAAGTCCTTTTCTGCGCCATCTGCGCCATCTGCGGTTTATCCTTTTTCCTTTTACTTTTGGAATGGGCCAATGAAAGCGGATCGCCCCATCGGGGTCTTCGATTCGGGTATCGGCGGGCTCACGGTCATTCACGCGCTGCGCCGGTTGCTGCCCCAGGAAGATCTGGTCTACCTGGGGGATACGGCGCGACTGCCCTACGGCACCAAGAGCCACCGCACCATCGAGCGCTACACCCTCCAGATGGGCGAGCTGCTCCAGCGCTGCGAGCCCAAGCTCATCGTCATCGCCTGCAACACTGCCAGCGCCCATGGGCTGCCGGCCCTGCAAGCCGTGAGCCCCTGCCCGGTGATCGGGGTGATCGAACCCGGGGCGGAGGCCGCCGCCGAACAGCCCGGGCCCGTGGGCATCATCGGCACCCTGGCCACCGTGAGCAGCGGGGCCTACGAAGCCGCCATCCGCCGCCACGATCCCGCCAAGGTCATCCACAGCGTGGCCTGCCCCTTGCTGGTGCCCCTGGCGGAGGAGGGGTGGTTTGACGATCCCGTCACCGACAGCATCTGCCGCCGCTACCTGAACCAGCTGCCTTTCGAGGCGAAGACGGTGGTCCTGGGCTGCACGCACTATCCGACCCTGCTGGCGAGCCTGGATCGTTGCCGCCCCGGCACCCGGTGGATCGACAGCGGCCTCGTGACCGCCAAGGCCGTGGACCGGCTGCTGCAAGGCAGCATCAGCTACCGCACCGCCAGCGCGCGAGGCGAGTTGCGGGTCCAGCTTACCGACGCCAGCAGTCGCCTGAAGGAAGTGGGAAACCGCTTTCTGGAAGAGCCGCTGGGGGATGTCGAAGTTGTGGAAATTTAGGTCTTCACCACCCCCGGCAGGGTGAACACCACGCAGGTGCCTTTCCCTTCGTCGCTATCGATGCGGATCTCGCCGCCGTGGTTGCGGACGATCTCGCGGCAGATGCTGAGGCCAAGGCCCGTGCCCTTGCCCTCGGGCTTGGTGGTGAACATGGGGCGGAACACCTGCCCCAGCAGGTCCGGGGTGATGCCTTGTCCGGAATCCTGGAAGCGTAGTTCCCACCAGAGGCCGCCCGGGGTGCTCTCCTCGGAGGGCCTCGCTGTTAGGCGCACTCCGCCTCCGCCCGGCATGGCGTCGATGGCGTTGTTCATGAGGTTGAGGAAGAGCTGCTCCATCTGCTTGCGATCCACGTCGAGGCAGCAGTCCGCGGGGGCCTCAGCTTCCACGGTGACGCCATGGGCCGCCAGGGTGGGCGTCCACAGCTGCTGCAAGTCCGCCAAGAGAGCGGAGAAGGGTTGGGGTTCCTTATGCAGCTGGGGGCGGCGGGTGAGGTCCAGCAGGCGGCGCACGATGTCGCCCACCCGCTGGATCTGGGCGTGGATGACGCGCAGGCGCTCCCGGGTCTTGTCCGGCAGGTCCGGTTGCGCATCCAGCAACTGGAGGTGGCCCGCCACGAGGTTGAGCGGGGTGCCCACCTCGTGGGCGAAGGTGGCGGTGAGCTGTCCGGCCACGGCGAGCCGCTCCTGGGCGCCCAGCTCCTCCCGGAGGAGCGCGTTGCGCTCCACCAGGGCCGCCAGCTCGTCATTCTTGGCCAACAGTTCGGACAGGGCCGCATCGATGCGGTCTTGCAGGTTGGCATTGAGACCCCGGATCTCGCGGATGAGCGCTTCCCGCTCCTCGCCGGCCCGTTCGAGCTGCACAGCCATGTTGTTGAAGCGCGCAGCGATGAGACCCAGCTCGTCGCTGCGGCGCACGGGGGCGCGGGCGCTGGGATCCCCGCTTTCCAGCTGCTGCATGGCGAGGACCATGGCCTCGATGGGATCGCTGATAAGCAGGCGGAGGATCAGCCAGAGCAGGATGAACTCCCCGAGCAGCACCCCGGGAAGGATCCTTAGGGTCCGCTTGAGGTTGTTGTCCCAGACCACCTCCCAGCGCTCCAGATCGCAGTAGGCCCGGATGAGCCCGATGGGCGGCTGACCCGGTTTGTGGCTGTGGATGGGCAGGTAGACCTTCCACGCCCGGCCGCCGGTGTTGAGGTCCACCAGTTCGGCCTGGGGGCTCTTCAGGGTCAAGTACGAACCAATTTCAGGGCCCCAATCGACGACGCCCTCGTCGCCCGAGGAACGGACCAGCTCGACCTCGGAGTACTTCCCGACCCGTTTGAACACGTCGATCTGGAAGATGCTGCGGTCCGGGCCTGCGATGCTGTCCAGCAGCTGATCCAGCTTGTCCGGGTCCTTGAAGGTGGGATCGCGCTCCACGATGTCCGTTTCCACAGTGCCCGCGGCCTCGAGCACCAGCTTGCGGGAGTAGCTTTCCAGTTCCCGGCGGCTGTTTCTCACGATGGAATAGGCCACCGCCACCGTCAGCACGCTGGTGACGAGGCCCAGCAGCAGAAAGAGCTTCGCGTGCAAGCTGCGCAGCCAGGCCAGGGGGCGGATCCGCATGCGCCAGAAGCTCATGCCAGGGGCCCATCGGTGGGGGGCAGCCCCAGGGCCGGTCGTACGGCGCGGGCAAAGGCGGCGGGATCCTGGCCCTGGGCCTGGGCCACAAAGCGCTCGAAGGCCGTGCGGCGGGCCTCGGCCACGTCCCCCAGCAGCTCGAGTACCCCGCCGCAGAGGGTGACGCGATCATGGGCCCGGAGTCGGGCATCGGCCTCCCAGAGGAGGGCTTCCAGGGACGCCAGGTCGTGATGATCCCCCAGCAGCGTCTGGAGGGACCGCAGGCCCTTCAGGAGGGTCTCCGGCGGCTCGGCGAAGGCGCCCTCCAGGGCCTCGACGGCATACCGCAGCTTCTTGATCCGCACCCGGGCCTTGTGCAGGGCGGCCGGATCCTCATGGGCGGTGAGGGTCGCCAGGTCGCCCAGGGCGGCCTCGGCCCGGGGTTCCAGGCAGAGCCAGGCGCCCTCCTGGAGCGAGGTGCGTTGGAAGGGATCGGGCAGGGCGGGTACGTCCAGCAGGCGGTTCAGATCCGGCAGCCGCAGCCGGTCCAGCTCTTTTTCCATGGTGTGTCGGACCTTGGCGCGGCCGCGATCTACCTGCTCCAGCAGATACTCGATCACGGCGGCCTGGGTGGGGGTGCGGGCCTCGAGGTGGTGGGCCTTCAGGTTCGCGGCATGGACATCCAGTTCCCGCGGCAGGCCCAGGATATCCACCAGGCCCTTCAGGGCCCGGCGCTGGCCCTTGTGGCCCGGGTAGACCTCGGGATCCACCAGGTTGAGGACGGCACCCAGGCGGCGGGCGGCCACCCGCACCTGATGGAGCTGTTCCATGTCGTCGGCCCAGTGATCAAGGCCCAGCAACTCCTGGAGGCGCGCCAAGCGGACCTCCAAGGCGCGGTGCAGCAGGATCGCAAGTTCAGCTGGGTGCATCAGATGATTCTAGACGCAATTCGACGAAGCGAAAAATTGACGTAAACTGGAGAAACGATGGAACACATTCACATCAAGGGTGCCCGCGAGCACAACCTCAAGAACTTCGACCTCAGTCTGCCGCGCAACAAAC
>JANYAS010000005.1 GCA_025361205.1 Holophagaceae bacterium | reverse complement strand
CGAGGGCGTATTCCATGCAGAAATACGCGACCTTGGGCAGCTTCTTGGTGGACATGGGGATCCTTCGTTTTCAATCGAGCTGTTGTCAACGCGCCATTCTTGCGAATGGCGCGAGGGTACGAATCAATGGGTTTCGGGCTGCATACGCTCTAGCAGGACGTACTGCTCGGCCTGGAGGCTGACCTTGCCGCCCGCCACCTTGGCCGTGCGGCCGGTGTAGGCATCGCGGAGGATCTGGCCGTCCTCGAAGACGCCGGCCACGGAGACGCTCACCGGGCCCTGGGCGGCCAGGGCCACCACCACGCGGTCGCCGCTGGTGGCCTCCACGCGGCTGAAGGTGTAGGGGGCGTCGCCCAATTGTTTGTGCTCGCCGGTGGCCAGTGCCCGGTGCCTGGCCCGGAAGGTGCCCAGCTTGCGCCAGTGAGCCAGCACCTTGGCATCCGGCTTGGCCCAGTTCATGTCGGACCGGGTGGCCTGCTGCTGGTCCGTGCGGGGTTCGGGCCCCAGGGGCCGGGCCGTTTCATCGCCGTAGAAGATCTGCACGCCACCCGGGGCCAGCAGCAGGGCCGCGCCGCCCTCCAGGAGGCGGGCCCGGTCGAAGAGTTCGGTGTCATGCGACGAGATGTAGCTGAGCATGTGGACGGGCTTGCCTGCCTGGGCCTGGGCATAGCTCTTGAAGAGCTTCTCGGGCTTGGCGAAGGCGCCTTCCTGCTGCTGGAAGTCGAAGTTGAGCATGGCGTCGAAGCCGAAGCCGGTCAGCTTGTGCTTCGTGGGTCCCACGCCCCAGTACTCGCCCACCATCCAGAAGGGGGCATCGTCCACCTTGCGGGTGGGGTTCTTCGTCTTAAACTCGGCCAGCGCCTTCAGGGCCTCGGCCTTGAGGGCCGCCCAGGCCTCGGGCTCCACGTGCTTGACGGTGTCGCAGCGGAAGCCGTCGATGCCGTAGTCGCGCACCCAGCCCGTGAGCCAATTGATGAGATAGCCACGCACGGGGGTGTTGGGCAGGTCCACGGCCTTGGTGTCGGCCTTCTCCTTGAGGAACTTCGGCAGCTTGACGGCCTCCGTGCTCTCGGTGCGGAAGTCGGGCAGGTAGGCCAGCTGCATGGTGAGGTCGTCCTTGCCGCCATCGAGGTAGCCGGGCAGACCCGCGCGCACCCAGGGCTTGCCCCACCAGTCGCCGAACTTGAAGGAGTTGTAGTCGATGTAGTTGTGGTAGTTCCGCAGCAGGTTGGCATCCTTCTCCCAGTCCGGCCACAGCACGTCGATCTTCAAGTCCTTGGCGGTCTGAAGGTCCAGGTAGCCGGGATGGTTCAGGACGATGTCGAAGAGGATGCGGATGCCCTGGGCATGGGCCGTGTCCACCAGCTCGCGCAGCTCCTCGGGGGTGCCCATGTTCCTGTCGAGCACCGTGTAGTCCAGGGCGTAGTAGCCATGGTAGGCGTAGTGCTTGAACTCCTTCTGGCCGCCCTGCACCCAGCCGTGGATCTGCTCGTAGGGCGCCGTGATCCACAGAGCATTCACGCCCAATTCCTTGAACCAGCCCTCCTTGAGCTTCAGGGTGAGACCCTTGAGATCGCCCCCGTGGAAGGTGCCCACGTCGGCCTTCGGCGTGGCCTCTCGCTGCCGGCCGTAGCTCTGGTCATTGGCCGGATTGCCGTTGAAGAACCGGTCCGTCATCACGAAATAGATGATGGGATTCTCGGCGAAGGTGCCGGGTGTGGCGATCGGCGCCTGACCAAGGACCGGAAGGCTGGCCGCGAAAAAGCCCGCGGCCAGAAACAAGGCACGGGCCAAAGGCTGGAGTTGGCGGGCTAGAGACATGGCGCACTCCGCAGATGGCGGGTCAGTCGTAAACCGCCCCAGGGGCGAAGCCCCTGGGGCGGCCGTTCTCTCACTTCTTGCAGACGTGGTCCTTCAAGGCCTCTTCCTTGGAGAAGTAGATGGCGCGGTCGCCCGTGACCACCCAGATCGCCTTGTGGGCCCGGCCGTCGAAGGCCATGTCCTTGGCGCCCTGCTCCTTGATGTCGCCCTTGTGGATGATGTAGTTCACCTGGGACTTGGAGCCGGTGTTGAATTCCTCCAGGTCCGCGTGCCAGTAGACGCCGAAGTCGTTGGTGCCCGTGGGCATCATGGGGTTGGGCCACTCGATGTCAGGCAGCGGCATGTTGGGACTCTTCCAGAGGTGCACGCCCCACTTGGTGTAGACGCCGTCACAGCGGTGGTAGTTGATCTCGATCTTGCCTTCGGGTGGCATGGCGAGAACGGGGGTGATGGCCAGGGCGATGATCGCAATCGCCTTGAGGAGGGTCGAGCGGAGACTCATGCGTGACTCCTTGGGGGGAAGACGAGGGCGTCGGCCCTCGGGTTGGGAAAGGGATCAGCCCTTGTTGGCACCGGCGGTGAGGCCGGAGATCATCCAGCGTTGGGCCAGGATGAAGACGATGGAGATGGGGAGGCCCGACAGGATGGCCGCCGCCGCGAAGTCGCCCCAGAGGTACTTCTGGGGATAGAGGAACTGCTTCATGCCTGCCGCCAGGGTGAGCTTGTCCTGGCTGCGCAGCAGGATGGAGGCCTGGGGGTACTCGATGACGGCACCGATGAAGGCCAGCAGGAAGATAACCACCAGGATGGGCAGCGACATGGGCAGGAGCACCCGCCAGAAAGCCTGCCAGGGGGTGGCGCCATCCACGGTGGCGGCTTCCTCGATCTCGGCGGGGATGGTCTCGTAGAAGCCCTTGATGGTCCAGATGTGGAGGGCGATGCCGCCGGAATAGGCCAGCACCAGCGCCCAGTGGCTGTCCACGCCGAACAGCGGGAAGACGTGGCCGATGCGGGAGAAGATGGCGTGGATGGCGATGAGGGCCAG
>JANYAS010000154.1 GCA_025361205.1 Holophagaceae bacterium | reverse complement strand
TTTCCTCGCCACCCAGGCTGTCGGTCCAGGCCAAGGGCTTCGCACCGAGGAGGGCATGATCCTCGGCACCATGGGCTACATGAGTCCCGAACAAGTGCGCAGCGAAGCGGTGGACGCCCGCAGCGACATCTTCAGCTTCGGCGTGGTGCTGTTCGAGATGCTCACGGGTCGGAAGGCCTTTGACCGGGGCACCGCCAGCGAGACGATGGCGGCCATTCTGCGGGACGATCCGCCGGAAGCGGAGGGCACCAGCTGGCCCATCCCCATGGGGCTGCGGCGCATCCTTGACCACTGCCTGGAGAAGGTGGCCGCGCGGCGCTTCCACGATGCCGAGGATCTGGCCTTCGCGCTGCAGAATCTCTCCACCGATTCCGTGAGCCAGGCCTCCTTCACGGCTCCCTTCGCCCACCGGAATCTGCGCACCACCTGGCTTTGGGGGGCCATTGCGGTGGGCCTGATGGCCAGCACGGCCTTCCTGGGCTGGTCACTCCGGGGTGGCTCCGCTCGCCTGAACCTGGTCCGATTGGAACTCACGAACCCTGTGGAGATTTCCCGGGTGGATGCCCCCCGCATCTCCCCGGATGGGCTTCACCTGGTGTTCAAGGGCAGCGATGCTTCTGGAACAACCCGCATCTGGATGCGTCATCTCAATGCCCTCAACGCGCAACCCCTGGCGGGAACGGAGGGCGCTGGGCGGCCCTTCTGGTCCCCGGACAGCCGCTTCATCGGGTTCATGGCGGAGGGCAAACTCAAAAAGATCGAAGTCTCCGGCGGGCCGGCCCAGAAGATCTGCGACGCTCCGGGCGGTTCCGACGGCTCCTGGAGCCCTGAAGGGGTCATCCTCTTTGACGGCAGGGCCTCCCAGCCCATCTATCGGGTGTCCGCCGCCGGCGGGGTGCCGGTCATCGCCGCCAAAGTCGAACCCTCCCGCAAGGAGGCCTGGATCGGCTGGCCGGAATTCCTGCCGGATGGACGCCACTTCCTGTACATGGCCACCGGGGAGAAGCTGGACGACAGCGTCTATCGCGTGGGCAGGCTCGACTCCGCCGAGACGCAGACACTGGCCCCGGCCCAGACCCTCGTCACCTATGCAGCGCCAGGCTATCTCCTATATGTGCGGGACAACACCCTTCTGGCCCAGCCCTTCGATGCGAAAGCCTTAAAGATGAAGGGCGAGCCGATCCCGATCGCCGAGCATATCGGCACGGACAATGTCGGCCTCGCCCGCTTCTCGGTGTCCCGGAATGGAACCCTGGTCTACCAGACCGGCGAAACCGGCAACAGGCTGCTCTGGGTGGAGCGTTCCGGTCATGAAGGAGAGTCCGTCGGGGAGCCAGGTAACTATCACAACCCCGCCTTCTCCCCCGGGGGGGATCGCCTCGCCTTCGATCTGGCCGATCCCCGCAGCGGGAAGACCGATATCTGGATCCGGGACCTGAAACGCAACGTCAGTTCCCGGTTCAGCTTTGGCGCCGAGGCCAGTCGCCCACTCTGGTCTCCAGACGGCCGCCTCATCGTCTTCAGGGTCGGCAATGATCTGTTCGAAAAGGCCGTCGAGGGCCAGGGGGAAGCCCGACTGCTGCTCAAGTCCGAGGAGTTGAAGGTCCCCTGCGGGTGGAGCAGGGACGGGCGCTACCTCGCCTACATGAGCCTCGCCAAGGAAACGAACTCGGACCTCTGGGTGTTGCCCCTGTTTGGCGACCGCAAACCCTTCCCGTTCCTGAAGACGCCCTTCGCCGAAGTGCTTCCCGTGTTTTCTCCGGATGGCCGATTCCTGGCTTACCGGTCCGATGAATCCGGACGTGCCGAGATCTACGTTCAAAGTTTCCCCGGCCCTGGCGGCAAGTGGCAGATTTCCGCTGCTGGCGGCACGGAACCGCAATGGCGGGCCGACGGCAAGGAACTCTACTACTTTGCCCCAGACCAGAAACTGATGGCGGTCGATATCCAGGTTGGAAGCGGCATCACCGCCGGCACCCCGCAACCCCTCTTCCGGGGGCGGTTCGAACTCGGCCTCGCCCGGAACCGCTACTTGCCCACCGCCGACGGGAAGCGCTTCCTCACCGTCGCTCCCTTGGGCCGCGAGGCCATGATTCCCACCACCGTCGTCCTGAACTGGTACGCGGAATTGGGGCGCTGATTCAACGATTCTGGACCACACTTTTCGGAGCATCATGACCCTGGCCCCCGGCACCAAACTCGGCCCCTACGAAATCCTCTCGTCCCTCGGCGCGGGCGGCATGGGCGAAGTTTACAAGGCCAAAGACACGCGGCTGGATCGCTTCGTCGCCATCAAAGTGTTGCCGGAGGACTTCGCAAAGAATCCAGATTCACTGGCACGCTTCGAGCGGGAAGCCAAGGCGGTGGCGGCGTTGAATCATCCCAACATCACCGGTATTTTCGATGTCGGGCGCGCGGCTGAGACGGCCTATGCGGTGATGGAATTGCTGGAAGGGGAATCCCTGCGAACGCGGCTGGTGAAAGGCGCCTTGCCACCACGCGTCGCCATCGAACTGGCCGCCCAGATGGCTCAAGGTTTGGCTGCGGCACACGACAAGGGTGTGATCCATCGCGATCTGAAACCCGAAAATCTCTGGATCACCACCGAAGGCCGATTGAAAATTCTCGATTTCGGATTGGCGAAGCAGATGAAACCCGTGGACGTGAACGCACCCACTGTGGCTCTTGGCGCCCACCATTCCACCGAACTGGGAATGATCCTTGGCACCGTGGGCTACATGAGCCCCGAACAGGTGCGCGGAGAACCCGCGGATGCCCGGGCCGATATCTTCAGCTTCGGCGCTGTGCTCTTCGAGATGCTCGCGGGCCAGAAAGCCTTCTCCCGCGAGACCGCCGCCGAAAGCATGGCCGCGATCCTCAAAGACGATCCGCCGGAGTTGGTGGACTCAGGCAAACCCATTCCCCTGTCCCTCCGCCGCATCGTTGACCATTGCCTCGAAAAAATTCCGTCACGCCGTTTCCACGACGCGCACGATTTGGCTTTCGCCCTGGAAAACCTCTCCTCCACGACGAGCAGTTCCGCCCCCTTCGTGGCTCCCTTCGCACCGACGAACCGCAGGACGACCAGGACCTGGGCCGCGCTGGTCGTCATCTCCATCCTGGGGGCAGGCTTCGCGGGCTGGGCATTGCGCCACGGCCGTCCCGCTGAACCTTCCTATCGGCAACTCACTTTCCGCCGGGGCAACCTCATTTCCTCCCGCTTCCTGCCTGATGGCCAGGGCTTTGTGTACTCGGCCGCTTGGGAAGACAAACCCGCAGAACTTTTTGTCAGTCGCATGGATGGCACCGGCACCCACCCGCTGGGAATGGCCAACACAGAGGTTTGCGCGGTGAACAGGCAAGGGGAAGTCCTGGTGCGCCTGAAGGGGCGTGTACTGGCCCTGTTGCCCTTGGATGGGGGAACCCCGCGAGAAATCCTGGAAGGGGTCCGCGCCGCGGATTTCGGGCCCGATGGCAAGGAGATCGCTGCGATCTACCAACCGGGAGCTGGGAGACAGCGGCTGGACTTCCCTCTGGGTACGAAACTCTTCGAGGAGGATGGGGCTTACATGTCGACTGTCCGGATTTCCCCCCAAGGTGACCGCGTGGCGCTTTGGATCTGGGAAGGTGGGCCGTTCGTTAGCCTCGTCCTCTTCGACCGCCAGGGACGACGCACGAACCTGATCAAGCGTCTTTCTCCAATCTTGCCTCCGAGCGGGCTGGTCTGGTCCAGGGATGGCCAAGAACTTTATTTTGGACACAATGACACCCTGTGGGCCGCGGACCTCCAAGGTCGCCTTCGGATCCTCAGGCAGGAGAGTACGGGCCTGATCCCGCTCGATGTTTCTCCCAAGGGATCCATTCTCTTCGAGAGGCGCATCCTACAGGGCACTGCCTTGGTCCGCCAAGGTGGCAAGGACCTGGACCTGTCCTTCTCTGACATGACCGAACTTAGAGCCCTCAGCTCGGATGGCAGGCAGGCCCTGCTGATCGGTTATGGAAACAGTGTGGGGCCAGAAGCGCGAGTGGGCATCCGGCGCCTGGATGGCAGTCCGCCAAAATTCCTTGGTCCGGGATTCGCTCTTGACCAATCCCCTGACGGGAAGTGGGTGATCCTCGTCCCCCCTGGTCCAACAGATCAGGTGCAGTTGGTGCCCACCGGCCCCGGCGTGACCCGGGACCTCCCCGTGTCCAGAGCCTCGCTTCAATCTGCCCTCTTCACGTCTAATGGGCGCCAGATCCTGCTGTTGGTCAGGCAGCCCAAGGGTTTCAACCAATGGTTGCGGATGCCCACGGAAGGCGGACCTCCCGAAGTGCTTCCATTGAAGCTCCCGATTGCCCCCGCCGAAATACTTTTCACAAGCGAGGACGGCTCCCAGATCCTGGCCCTTGATGAACAGGGACGCCCAGCGCTCTATCCCCTGCTGGGTGGTGATCCCAAAGTGCTGGCCCCTCCTCTCATGGGTGGCGAGGATATCCTCGGGTGGGATGGCGCGAACCGGTTGCTGGTAGGACGCCTGGGACCCTCCGTCAAGGTAGATCTGATCGATCTCCCCTCCGGCAAACGGAGTCCCTGGGAAGTGCTGGGAACCACAGACAGCGCCAGCATGGGGGTCTACCCTGTCAGATATTCCAGGGATCTCAAGATTTCGGGCTGCTCGTTCAGACGCATGGTCGCCTCCGATCTTTTTATGGCGGAGGGGCTCAAATGATCCTCACTCCTGGCACCCGGCTCGGTCCCTACGAGATCGTCTCGCCCTTGGGCGTGGGTGGCATGGGCGAGGTATGGAAAGCCAAGGACACACGGCTGGGCCGCGACGTGGCGGTGAAGGTGCTGTCGGAGGAGCTCGCCAAGAACCCTGATTCGCTGGCCCGCTTCGAGCGGGAAGCCAAGGCTGTGGCG
>JANYAS010000138.1 GCA_025361205.1 Holophagaceae bacterium | reverse complement strand
GGCGTTTCGGAGTAGATCCACATGAACCGCTTCAACCTTGTCGAGCGGCATCTTGCCTAACCGTGGTCCGATCCAGACGCGCCAATGCGCCTTGATGGAGGTGATGTAAAGAGGACTGGACGAGGCGGACTTGGATGCCAGGAACTCTTGATGCGCTTCCTCCAACAGGAGCGATTTGCGAGTGTCCTTGAGGGCGAGGAGCCCCCGAGCGAGATCCAGTCGAAGTTGATGCAGGAACAGGGTGGCGGTCTTTAGGTCTGTGGTCCTGGTGGAACCCTGGTAACGAACGCCATCTACCAGTATGTCGTGGTGCCAGACGGACCCCTTCCGCCTGATGAGTCCAGGGGTCTTGCATTGTGCCATCGCGCCCTCCGAGTGGAGGCGCTTCAAAACAACTGAGGGGCGATTCCCTACATTATTCACTACACGAGGCATTGGAGTGGAATCGAGGATCTATGGACACCGTTGTAAGTGCTGCCAACAGGTATCCTGGCTCTTCGCGCCTGGGTAGCTCAGTTGGTAGAGCAATGGATTGAAAATCCATGTGTCGGCGGTTCGATTCCGTCTCCAGGCACCAATGAAATCAACATCTTAGGCCCCGACGAGTTCGGGGCTTTTTTTTGATGCGCCACTTTGACGCCCCTTTTGCCCACCGCCCCTTGGAAGGTCTCCAACAACGACAGGTGCGGATGTACTGGGATCCGAAATTTAGGTGAAATTGAAATGCCTGCTCCGCGCGGCTCCCGGCCGTCCCCCCGACTTCAGTCCAATGAATAAAAGTGTCATCAAGAAAAAGGAGCACGCGGTCCGAAATCCGGTAGTATCCTGGTCGCCCTTCTCTGAATCGGAGGTCGCGATGACCTTGACCCTGACGCGCAGACAGCTCCTCCAGGCTGGTTTTACCACCGCCGCCATCGGCGCCGGGGGCGTGCCCCTGGCGGCCCTTCCGAAGGAGGCCAAGCGGTGGGATTGGGAGCGGGGGGTGTGCCGGTTCTGCGGCACGGGCTGCGGCATCCGCATCGCGACCGAACAGGGCCGCGTGGTGGCCGTGAAGGGGGATCTCGACAGCCCGGTGAACCGGGGCCTCCTCTGCGCCAAGGGCTACGCCTGCGCCCAGATCCTGTACGGCGCCGACCGCCTGAAGAAGCCCCTCCTGCGCAAGAAGGACGGCCAGTTCCACAAGCAGGGCGACTTCGAGGAGGTCTCCTGGGAGGAGGCTTTCGACGTCATGAAGCGGGAATGGACGCGGGCCCACTCCGCCCTGGGTCCCACCGGCGTGGGCGTCATGGGCTCGGGCCAGTACACCATCATGGAGGGCTACGCGGCGGTGAAGCTTGTGAAGGCGGGCTGGCGCTCCAACAACCTGGATCCCAACGCCCGCCACTGTATGGCCTCCGCGGTGACCGGCTTCATGCAGACCTTCGGGGCGGACGAACCCTCCGGCTGCTACGACGACATCGAGCTGACGGACACCGTGGTGACCTGGGGCGCCAACATGGCCGAGATGCACCCCATGCTCTGGGCGCGCATCATCGACGAGCGGCTCCGCCGCCCCGACTACAAGATCATCAACCTGACCACCTACTCCAATGCGACTTCCGACGGGGCCGATGTGGAGCTCGTCTTCAAGCCCAACACCGATCTCGCCATCTGGAATTACCTGGCCCGGGAGGTGCTCCACCGCGGGGCCATGGATAAGGCGTTCGTGGAGCAGCACTGCGTCTTCGCGGCGGGCCCCGTGGACATCGGGTTCGGCCTGCGGGACAACGCCGCCAAGGCCTATCCGGCCGAGAAGGACACCCTGGCCCGCCAGAACCTGATCGTCCTCACGAAGGACGAAGCCATCGCCCGCGGCCTGGATCCCGCCGTCCGCCACGAGCGCCCCCAGACCGCGGCAGGTTCCCCCCAGCGGCACTGGCTGATCGCCTTCGAGGACTTCGCCAAGGCCCTGGAACCCTACACGCTGGACTTCGTGGCCAGCCTGGCCAAGGGCGATCCGGATGAAACCATCGAGGCCTTCAAGGCCAAGCTCATGCTCCTGGCCGACGAGTACGCCAATCCCAAGCGGAAGCAGGTCTCGTTTTGGACCATGGGGTTCAACCAGCACACCCGCGGCACCTGG
This sequence comes from Holophagaceae bacterium, assembly GCA_025361205.1. GTDB lineage: Bacteria > Acidobacteriota > Holophagae > Holophagales > Holophagaceae > Geothrix. The sequence goes on along the minus strand of JANYAS010000138.1, from coordinate 11,248 downwards.
GTGAACGAGCAGGCCTACATGCTGCACCTGCTCATGGGCAAGCAGGCCCGGCCCGGCGCGGGGGCCTTCTCGCTCACGGGCCAGCCGTCCGCGTGCGGCACGGCCCGCGAGGTGGGGACCTTCGCCCACCGGCTGCCGGCGGACATGAACGTGGATGACGCCGCGCACCGCACCCACTCGGAGGAGATCTGGAAGCTGCCCCACAACACGCTGAACCCGAAAATCGGTAGCCACATCACCCAGATGATGCGCGACCTGGAGGACGGCAAGCTCCGCTGGCTCTGGGTTCAGGTCACCAACCCCTTCCAGTCCACGGCCAACGCCAACCACTGGATCGAGGCGGCGCGCAAGCTCGACAACTTCATCGTGGTCTCCGATGTCTATCCCACCCTTTCGGCCAAGGTGGCGGACCTCATCCTCCCCTCGGCCATGATCTACGAGAAGTGGGGCGGCTACGGCAACTCGGAGCGGCGCACCCAGCTCTGGCGGCAGGTGGTGCTGCCGCCGGGGGAGGCTCGCAGCGACCTGTGGCAGATGATGGAATTCTCGAAGCGGTTCACCCTCGCCGAGGTGTGGGGGGAGCAGGTCATCCCCGGCTTGGACGCCGAGGGCTTCGAAAAGGGGAAACTGCCCGGTGTCCTCGAAACAGCGACGGCCCTGGGCCATAAGCCGACGACCACCCTGTACGACGTCCTCTTCGCCACGGAAGCCGCCAAGGCCTACAAATGGCCGGATACGATCGCCCATGGCCGCCCCAATTCCACGGTCACCCACGCGGGCATCACGTGGTTCCCGGAGAAGGCGCTCTTCGAGGAATATCGGCAGTTCGGTCTGGGCCACGGCCATGATCTCGCCCCCTTCGATGTCTACTTGAACTCCAAGGTGTCCGGTCTCCGCTGGCCGGTGGTGGCGGGCAAGGAAACGGCCTGGCGCTACAACGATCAGTACGATCCCTACGCCAAGAAGGGCTCGGGCATCGACTTCTACGGCAAGGCTCTCAAGAAACTGCCCATGGGGGACCTCAATGGCCCCAAGCCCGGCGATCCTGTCTCCCTCGCGGGCAAGGCCAAGATCTTCTTCCGGCCCTGGCAGGAGCCACCGGAATCGCCGGATGGGACGTACGACCTGTGGCTTTGCACGGGGCGCGTGCTGGAGCACTGGCACTCCGGCAGCATGACCCGCCGGGTGCCCGAACTCCACGCCGCCGTGCCCGAGGCGCTGCTCTTCATGCACGCCAAGGACGCCGAGAAGCGGGGCCTGCAGGTGGGCGAGCTGGCCTGGATCGAATCGCGCCGGGGGAAGATCCAGGCGCGGGTCACCGTGGGGGGCCGCAACAAGGTGCCCCGGGGCATGGTCTACGTGCCCTGGTTTGACGAGGGGGTATTCATCAACAAGGTCACCCTCGACGCCACCTGTCCCATCTCCAAGGAGACGGACTTCAAGAAGTGCGCCGTCAAGATCACCAAGGTCGGCTAGGGAGGAACCCGTCATGCGCCAGGTCTTTTTTGCCATCTCCCTCCTGCTTGCCACCGGGGCCCAGGCTCAGGTGACGAAGCCCATCCCGCGCTCGAAGGCCACGCCCGACCATGCCCTGGGCCTGTCGCCCGGGAGCGTCTTCGACGTGCCCGCCCCGCCGAAGTTCAAGGACGAGGATTCCGCCCCGGGGGAGAAGCCTGTCCTGAAGCGGATCAATAGCGAATTCCCGCCCATGATTCCCCATGGTGTGGGCGACATGCTGCCCATCACCCGGGCCTCGAACCTGTGTGTGGATTGCCATGTCACCACGGCGCCCCGGAAGGCCGGCGAACCCACGCCCGTGCCGGCCAGCCACTACGTGGACCTGCGGCGGGCCCCCGGGGTCAAGGGCGACAAATTGGCCGGCACCCGCTACGTCTGCACCGCCTGCCACGTGCCCCAAACGGACGCGAAGCCGCTGGTGAGAAGCCTGGATCGTCCCTGAGCCGCTTGATAGGTATCTGGGGTGAAGGCAGCGTGAGGGCGCCCCTTCAAGTGAGACGCACCGAAGCGGCCACGGTCTGGGCCGTATTCACCACCAGCATGCCCCCCGGGGTGGCCTCCGTGACCGAAAAATGCACCAGGGGTGATACCGCCGGGCCCAGTAGGTTGGCGCCCGCCAGGCTGTACTGGCTGCCGTGGCAGGGGCAGGTGATCTGGGTCCCGATGGGGAGGCCCACGGTGCAGCCCATGTGGGTGCACACCGTCGTCATGGCGTAGATGCCAGTGGCATCCTTGATCAGGAAGAAGTTCCCCAGGTTCCGGTAGTCCCGGGTGGTTCCATCCGGCTGGCTCAGCAGGGCGGCCTTGGTATCCGAGGTGGTCAGAGGACCGGTGGCCGGGGGCGCAGGCGCAGGGGTAGGAGCGGGACTGCTCCCGCCGCCGCCGCAGGCCAGGGTGGCGGTGGCAGCCAGGGCGCAGGCGCAGAAGGACCGGCGATCCAGGCCGGCGGAGGGGTCGATCAGGGTGGGATTTCCAAGGGGTGACATGGGACCTCCTCGAAGGACTGACGAAGCCGGAAAGACGCGCCCCCTCGCCGAGGTTGCTGGCTCGACAGGATGTCGTCCCCCGACCGTCGGGGATGATGGACCTTCCACGTTCAGCCCGAAACCCAGGGCGGACCAGATCCGGTTCGGGGATAGCCACCCCTCCGGAGCCGCCCGGGCCCACGCGACCTTACATACGCGAAGTTCCCCCCCCGAGGGTGGCCAGCAGCTTCAGGATCTCCACCACCTCCGCCGCGGACTGGGGCCGATCCTCCTTGCGCTTGGCCATGAGCCGGCTCACCAGGGCACTGAGCTCCTGGGGGATCTCCGGCATCCAGGCGTTGAGGGATGGCACCGGCGCCTCGAGGTGCATGGCCAGGATCTCATTGATGCGTGGGCTGTCGAAGGGAGGGGCACCCCAGCACAGTTCGAACAGCATGACCCCCAGGGCGTACAGATCCGTCCGGGCATCCACCTGCTCCCCACGGATCTGCTCCGGGGCCATGTAGCGGGGAGAGCCGATCAAGATGTCTGATTCCCCGGCGAGGGTGCCCGCCACCGGGGTGGCCAGACCGAAGTCCATGATCTTCGCGTCGCCACGGAGGTCGAACAACACGTTCCCGGGCTTGATGTCCCGGTGCACCACGCCCACCGCATGGGCGGCCTCCAGCCCCTCGACCACCTGGCGCGCGATGCGCAGCACGAGCGGCAGGGGCAGGGGCCCCCTGCCATCCAGTAGGCTCCGGAGCGTGATGCCTTTCAGGTATTCCATGGTCACGAAGGGGATTCCATCGCTTTCGCCGAAATCATGCGTGCGCAGCACATGGCGGTGCGAGATCTTGCGGGCCAGCCGGATCTCCTGCTTGAGTCGATCCAGGAAGGCAGGGTCGGAGGCCAGTCCCGTCCGGACGATCTTCAGGGCGACCTCCTCGTCCAGTTGGAGATCCTGCACCTTGAGGACCACGCCCATCCCACCCCGCCCCAGGACGCCGCCCACCCGGTACCGGGACGCGAAGATGCCCCCTTCCTGAAGGGCAGGCGGTAGCGGTTCGTCGTCTACCTTTGGGAGCAGCGGCCGGAGGCTCCGGGTGGCTTCGTTCATGATCGAGACCGGCCCGTCCGTAGGCACCGGAGGCCGGGCCGGACCAGGGCTGGCGAAGCCTTTCGGGCCGACCCCAACCTTCGTCTTTTCGAGCAACGCGAGCAGGTCATCCTTGGCCCTGAGCTCGGCGAGCATGGTCCTGAAGGCTCGGGTCAACACACCCACCTCATCCTGAGTGGGGACGATGGCGAGGGACTCCGGGGGTTGGCCGTTAGCGAGGGCCTCCGCTGCGGCGGCCAGAGCCTTGAGCGGGGCCGTGACACTGCGCGCCGAGCGAAGGCTCAGGCCCAGCGCGATGAGGATGCCCGCGGCGCCCGCGGCCAGGATGGCCCTCTGCAGGTTGCGGAAGGGGGCCAACAGGGGATCCACAGGCATCAACAGGACGTAGGCCATTTCGAGATCCAGGGCATTCACGCCGCGAAGGGGGGCGATCAAGCCCAGGTAGTTCCGTCCCGCCACCTTGAAGGGCAGCACCCCGGAGCCCTGGCCATCCAGGACCGGGGCCCGGACCGCCAGGAGGGGAGTCTCCCGGGACAGCAGACGGTTCATGGCTTCCGGTTCGGGAAGCGTGGTCCCCAGGGTCCGGAATTGACTGAGCAGCACCAGCTGGGCGGAAGGATCGCCGCGTTGAGGCCCTGCGATCGCCAGCCGTCGGAGATCGGTTGCGACCCGGTCGTCGACCTGGGTGCCCACCAGCATGGCGCCCAGGGGCCTCCCTCCTGGAGAACGCAGGGGCCTCGCCACCGCGTGGTAAACCCCCGGCCGATTGCCCCCTTCGACCCGGAAGAAGCCCCGGAAGTAGGGACCGGACTGGCCCTCGGCCTTGGCCTCCTCGGGGGCCAATGCCATCTGGATGATGCCAACGTTCTGAAACTCGGCCCGGGCGGCCCGGGCGCTGGCCGCCAGGAGGGTGCCATCCGGTTTCACCACGATGGCGATTTCCGCGCCCAGCCGGGGGAGGTTGTCGATCAGCGCATCCGTGAGGCTGGTGGAGGTACCGGCCTCGAGCGCCTGCTCGATGAGGGCGACGTTGCCGGAATACTGGGTGAACACCTCCAGGCCCGCATCCATGGATCGCCCCTGCTGTTCGAAGGCCCGCTCCAGCACATACCCACCCGCGGAGAGGCTGGCGCGGGCCGTGCTGCGGGCGCCGCGCTCGGCCTCGCTGTAGACCACCCAGAGGATGATCGACATGAGTACCAGGATGGCGGCGGCCTGCCGGGTGAAGAACTTCCACGCCAGCGTCTGGTACCAGCTCATGGTCGGCTGCATGGGGATCCCTTGGGCGGTCGGTATACTTGCATCGAATCTATCCCGAAAGCCAAGCATGATTCGATCCCATGTTCGCGGTCTGTCGCTCTTGGCGCTGGCGCTGCGTTTGTCTGCCGGGGGTGTGCAGGGGCCGGTCAAGATCCGGGAGAAGGATGGCCGGGTCCGGGCTGCCCTGATGGATTGCGTGGCTCTCCTGGAACCGATCGATGCCCCGGTGCCCCTGGCGGGCCCGTCGCGTCCCCTGTCCATCCGCACGGTGGGGAAGCGGTTCACTCCCCGCGTCTCCATCGCCACGCCGGGAACCGACGTGACGTTTCCCAACCTGGACCACATCCTCCACAACGTGTTTAGCGTGACCCAGGGCAACCGTTTCGATACCGGCTACTACCGGCCGGGGGACGCGCCCAAGGTGCGGGTGACGAGCCCGGGTCTGGTCAAGCTCTACTGCAATGTCCACCACCAGATGAACGCCTTCCTCTGGGTGGTGACCACCCCCTTCGCCCAGGTTCTGGACGGGAGGACGGGACTCCAGTTCGACCCGGTTCCACCGGGGACCTACCGGCTTCGACTGTGGCATCCCGAGGCCGGCGAACGGACCTGGATCGTGAAGGTGGGCGCCGGCATCACGCAAGGGGCCTGGGACCTGGATATCTCTCTGCCTCCCCTGGAGCCCCACAAGAACAAGTTTGGCCGCGACTATGCACCCCCGGCGGACGATCGGAATTATTGAACCCCGGTGCCTCAGAACCGCTTCACCAGGACCAGCATCGTCCGGGTGATTTGATAGGCGTCCCCATCGGCCTGCTGGCGGAGGTACACGAGGGTGGCGACCCAGTGGCCGGGAAAGGGCATGGATACATCGAACCGCGGGCCACGGGCCCGGCGGTAGAACCACCACTCATCCCCGTTGACCGGATAAAGCGTGCCGGTGGAGGAGAGCCTCTGCCAGGTGAAGGCCAGTTGAGGCCAGTAGAGCCGCTCCCGACTGCCCGCGAGGACCTGGACTTCCTCGCTGGTCTCCAGGGACTCTGGATTTCTGGACCTGAACCAACGGGCCTCCAGGGGCAGGACGGCATGCCAGGTGCCAGAGGCGCCCACGGCCTCCATGGACATTCGCTGCCGCAGGTCCCCCCGTTGCGTGGGCAGGGCTCGCAGCCGCACGCCGGCTGCATTCCACGACAGCTGCCACCGGTCCAGATGGGTGGACCAGGAAAAGGGCCCTGTGTCCAGCTTCAGGACGAACTGAGCGGCGGCCAGATCCACCTCCCCGCCCAGGATGTTCCTGACCCGGCCCACCACGGCTCGGAATCCCGCTTCCTGAACCGGGCCGTCGGCCTGGCGGAGGCCCAAGGCGCCGCCAGCGCCCAGGAACCGAAGGTCCCGGTCCCAAAGGGCCTGGGAGGTCAGCAGCCCGTTCTCCTGGAAGCCCAGGCTCAGGGTCCCGAAGGCGATGGGGCTGACCCACGCCCCTGCGACTCGGGCCACGTCCAGCTGGGTGGCATTCGAGGGCTGCTGATCCCAGCGGGGCGCGTTGAACCGGTTGGCGTCCGAGCCCAGGGCGGAGCGGGTGCCCCCCTCGAAACGAATGCGATCCAGCTCCCAGGTCCACCGAAGGCGCAGCTGCACGCTGGCGCGGCGAAAGCTATCGGACACCTCCACCGGATTGGTGAGCTGATCGCCGCGGAGGGTCAGCTCCCAGGCCGGTTTCCACGGATTGGGCCGCTCCGAAGGGAAGGGCGCCGGCTCCTGGCCGAAGGCGAACGCCGCGGCTAGCAGGGGGGCCCAGCGGTGAATCTGCAAGCGTCACCCGATGGTGGTGGTGTGTCCGTGGATGGTAACTCCTATTCGCCCTCGGGCCGGGTGAAGACAACGGGCGAGGGTGGGCACTGGAGGGTCGGCCGTTTTCACACGGGGCCTGGTGGAACGGCCCCACTGAACGGACCCTGAACAGGGGGAACAGGTGATTGACGGGGGGCCCCTTCCCGGCCAGCCTTGACCCCGCCTGCCCCCACAGGCCATCGATCTCGCCTCCGGAGTTCAACCTTGAGTAGTTGGGACCTCGCCATCCTGCTGGACCGGTCCGCCAGGGAACCGCTCTACCTCCAGTTGGTGAAGGCCCTTGAGGAGGGCATCCGCAGCGGGCGCTTCAAGCCCGGGGACGCCCTCCCGGGGACCCGGGCCATGGCGGACCACCTGGGTGTCAACCGCAACACCACCCTGGCCGCCTACAAGGAGCTGGAGGCGGAAGGCCTGATCGAGGTCTCACCGGACCGCGGCACCTTCGTGACCAAGAAGCTGCCCATCGTCCTGGACGCCCCGAAGGGGATCGCGGCCCAAGATTCGGCCTCCTGGAAGCGCGCCACGCCGCGCAGCGAGCCCTTCTACCAGCCGGCCGCTCCCGCACTGGCCTCCTTCCAGCTCATCCCCGATACGCCCGACCTGCGGCTGGCACCCACCGCCGCCATCCACCAAGCCTACGGGCGGGTGCTGAAACTCCATCCGGAGCGCCTGTTGCAGCCCGGATGGGATCCCAGGGGCCTCCTGGATCTGCGCCATTCCCTCAGCAAGATGCTCCGGGAGATGCGGGGATTGTCCGTCGACGCCGGCAACCTCGTGCTCACCCGGGGCCTGATGAGCACCCTCAATCTGGTCTCTCGGGTGCTCTTCGCCCCGGGCGATGCCGTGGCCGTGGAAGACCCTGGCTTGTTCCGGGTGGCCGAGGCCTTTCGGGCGGCCGGCGCGCGACTGTTCCCGGTGCCGGTGGACGGCCATGGCCTGGATGTGGGGGCGTTGGAGGCCCTGTTGATCCAGGAGCCCATCCGGCTCTTGTACCTCACGGCCAGTCCCCAGCACCCCACCCAGGTGACCCTGGAATCGTCTCGGCGCAAACGCCTGCTGGAGTTGTCCCACGCCCATGGGTTTCGGATCCTGGAAGGGGACCTGTCTTTGGGTTTCCACCGGGAAAAGAACCCTGGCCTGCCCTTGGCCAGCGAAGATCCCCACGGCCGTGTGCTGTACTTCAGTGGGCTGGAGCAGATTCTCGCCCCCGGCATGCAGGTGGGGATCCTGGCGGGTCAGGCCGACCTCATCAAGGCCCTGGCCAAGCAGCGGCAGTTGGTGGACTGGCCCGGCAATCAGGTCCAGGAAGCCACCATCGAGGAGACCCTGCGCGACGGGGAGATCGGCCGCCACCTGCGGCGGATCCGCAAAGTCACCGAGGAGCGGCGGGAGACCATGGTGGATCGCCTACTCCTCCACCTGCATCCGGCCATTTCCGTGAAGAATCCCCGGGAGGGCCTATCCCTTTGGCTGCGGGTGGCCGAGGATGTCCCCCTGGAGGCCTGGACCGAGCGCTGCCTCGCCCACGGGGTGGTCTTCTACCCTGGTAGCCTTTACGATTTCCACCGCCGGAATCTGCCGTACATCTGCCTGGGCTTCGCGGCCCACGATCTCGAGGAACAAAACGAGGCCTGCACGCGCATGGCCGTCGCCTTGAAGGAGGCCCGCACTCGGCGGTCTAATACGGATTCGCATTCAAAAGAATAAAGATCACCACCAAGACACCCGTAATCATTTCGCCTCGTGTATCGCCGCAGGCGAAACCGAGAGGGCACCAAGAAAAACGAAAACCAATATCCATGCAGTTCTTGGTGCCCTTGGTGCCTTGGTGGTGAAGTTGCCTTTTCTTTTGTTCTGAACGCTCGTTGGTATGAGGGTCGGGAGCGAGAAGCCGGGTCCGGGAAGGCCGGGAGACCGGACTGTACCCCTTCGGGCGAACGGATCTGGTGCCAGGCGGGTGGCGCCTGATCCTGGTTGAACCGGAGCTTCCATCCGGAGGCCCAATCATCTGCAGGAGGGGATATGCATCCCGCCATCGACGCAAGGAATCCTGCAACCCGAGAACCCAGCCCCGGCTGCCGACGGTTAGCGCGTCCTTGGAGAACCCTGGAATCCGCCCTTCTCTTGGCGCTTGCTTTGGCCGCGTCGGTGGCGCAATCCACGGTCCCGAAGGCCAAGTCGATCCAGGAACTGAAGGCCTTCTACCGCCAGAACTGTGTTCGGTGCCACGGACTCGATGGCTCCGGCGGGAGCCCCGAAGGCAAGAAGCTGGGAGGGCGTGATTTCACCAAGGCAGCCCAGGACTTCCCTGGAATGGGGGGCCCCGCTTCCGAACGAGAAATCCGGACCATGATCAAGACCATCCAGAAGGGCCTCTTCTTCGGCCGAATCATGCCGTCCTGGAAGGATCAACTCAGCCTGGAGGAGGCTGAATTGATGGTTCGGAAGGTCCTGCTGAAGTCCGACCGGGGACAACCCATCGAGCCCGATCTGATCACAGCCAGCCAGTAGTAAAGATGGGCTTGAAGGACCTGTTGGGCTTCGTGGTTGGGCTGGGAAAGTCCTGAGCCCCGGCTTGGGCCTACTCCCCCGCGGGCCGGTAGTCGTCGACCAGGGTGACGGGCACCTTGGCCTTGATCTCCTTCTGGATCTCCAGGCTGATGTTCTGGACCCGCTGCTGTTTCCAGCCCTCGGCCACCTGGGCCTTGACGGTCTCGAAGGCGGGGGCGCCGGCACGACCCTGGGTCTTTTCCTGGTAGAAGGCCAACAGCTGCTCCTGGGTCGGTTCAGCGGTCGTCATGCGCTTCTTGGCCAGGACCTGGAAGTAGATATTGGCCTGTTGCTGCTCCATCTGGCGTTTCACGGCGGGGTCCTTATCGAGGCCCGTCTGCTTGGCGTAGGTGGTGATGGCCCGGGACATGGCGATGCGACTGGCCAGCTGGGCCCGTTCATCCCGGGCGGCGGGGTCGGTCAGGAAGGCCTGGGCTTCCTTGGGGTCCGGGGACAGGGTCTTCACCACGTCCTGAAACTCGGCCTCGGTGATCTTTTCGCCGCCTACGTTGGCGATGACTCGGCTGGTGTCGGGCTTGGTGGTCTTGCAAGCCAGAGACAGGACCAGGATCGACCCGGCGATCAGGGCGGTGCGATGGATCAGCATGGACATGGGGTCTCCCCGAAAGACATCAAAGGATCCAGAATGACAGACTCGGGAGCATTCCATGGATCGAATAGCTGAACTCGCGGGCCTGGAACTGGCCGTCTACAGTGCCACCTGGTGCCCGGACTGCCGTCGCCTGGAAGCCTGGCTGGCCGAGCATGGGGTCGCCCACACCAAGGTCGATATCGAGACCGTGTCCGGGGCCGCGGAGAAGCTCGAGACCGAGACGGGGAAGCGGGCCATCCCCTTCGTGCTGGTGAACGGGAAGCGCTGGGTCCGCGGCTACCACAAGGAGCTGCCCCAGCGGCTGGACGGGAACCTGCTGGTGGAGGAGCTGCTGGCCGCTGGGCAATAAGGCCCATCCATGGCACCCTAGGAGGTTCTCCGGGAGCTCCCTGTGGCCAGCCTTTTCTCCAGACAGTTCTGGTCCAATTTGTTCAATTCCGATCTGGCCATTGACCTGGGCACCGCCTCTACCCTGATTCACACCAAGCAGGCGGGGCGCATTGTCATCTATGAGCCCTCCATCGTGGCCGTGAACACGGTCACCCACGAGGTGGAGGCGGTGGGCGAAGAGGCCAAGCAGCTGCTGGGCCGCGCCCCCCAGGGGGTGCGCACCATCCGGCCCATGAAGGACGGCATGATCTTCGAGGTGGACGCTGCCGAGAAGATGCTGGCCGCCTTCATCCTGAAGGCCCGCCCCAACCGCGGCATCGCCCGGACCCGCATCGTGGTCAGCGTGCCGCCTCGGGCCCATCAGGTGGCCCGCCGGGCCGTGAAGCAGGTCTGCTACGACGCCAAGGCCGGCGAGGTGTTCCTGGTGGATCAGACCATGGTGGCTGCCATCGGGGCCGGCCTCGCCATCAACCAGAAGCGCGGCTGCATGATCGTGGACATCGGCGGTGGCACCACGGACGTGGCCGTCATCAGCTACAACGGCAAGGTGTTCTCGGATTCCATCCTCATCGCCGGCGACGAGATGGACGAGGCGGTGGTGAAGTACATCCGCGAGAAGTACAACGTGCTCATCTCCGACACCTCGGCCGAAGAGGTGAAGTGGACGCTGGGGTCGGCCTTCCCTTCCGAATTGACCCGCACCATGGAAGTGAGCGGCCGGGACCAGTTCGAAGGCCTGCCCAAGACGCTCACGCTCAACGACGCGGAGATCCGCGAGGCCCTGGCCGAGCCCATCAACGCCATCATCGATCTGGTCCGCAAGGCCCTGAACGAAACCCCGCCCCAGCTGGCGGCGGATCTCATTGACCGCGGCATCTGCCTGACGGGGGGCGGTTCGCTGATCCAGGGCCTGGACGAGCGGCTGCGCAAGGAGACCCACCTACCGGTCTTCCGTGCCGAGGATCCCCAGACCGCCGTGGT
>JANYAS010000110.1 GCA_025361205.1 Holophagaceae bacterium | reverse complement strand
GTACTACGATCGAAGAGGCCTGGTGTTACAAAATCCTCACAAGCGAAAAGGCGAACACGCTGAAACATGCACTGCTACTATGTTCCAACGCGTAGTCATTCTGGACTGTTAATCACTAGGTCGGGGGTTCAAATCCCTCCTCCGGAGCCAGAACGAAGCCCTGGAACCTAACGGTTCCGGGGCTTTTTGCGTACCTGCCAAAGATGTACCCGGCTCGCTCACTAGGGTTGTAGATGCAGTTTACGGTGGGGCAGGTGCAATAGAGTTGCAAATAATTCGGGTCAAATTCCTGATGGGGCAAGGCAAAGCCGCATGGTGAGGGGGTTTGCTGCTATCAATCCTTGAATGGCAGAAGGGCGGGGGAACTCCACATTCGCACTGAGGACCATTGAGCACGAATCTCGCTGGCCCTTAGGAAGCAAGTCGTTCTTGCACGCTCAGGCGGTTATCTGCGCCGACCCCGTAACATGGAAGCCGTCCCGAGGAGTCACCCTGCGCTTGATCGTCGCCGAGAAACCGAGCATGGGCCGCGCTTTGGCGGAGTCTTTGGGCCTGTCGGGTCGGGGACGGGGCCTCATCGAGGGCAACGGGCTCGTGGTGACCTGGTGCGTGGGGCATCTGGTGGAGGCCATCCCGCCCGAAGGGTACGATCCGGCCTGGAAGGCCTGGCACTGGGACCGCTTGCCCATCTTTCCGGAGCCCTTCCGCTATGCCCCCATCGAGCAGACGAAGGAGCAGTTCGAGGTGGTGGCGCGCCTACTCAACCGGGCGGATGTCACCGACGTGGTGAACGCCACGGACGCGGGGCGCGAAGGGGAGCTGATCTTCGATCTGGTCTATCGCCTGGCGGGCTGCACCAAGCCCGTCCAGCGGTTCTGGACGTCGAGCCTCACGCCTGAGGCGATCCGGGAGGCCTACGCCTCCATGAAGCCGGGAGAGGCCTACGCGGGCCTTCGTGAGGCCGCCCGCAGCCGCCAGGAGGCGGACTGGCTGGTGGGCATCAATGCCACCCGGGCCCAGACCCTGCGCATGCGGCGGTCGGGGACGGAGGATGGGGTGTGGAGCGTGGGCCGGGTGCAGACCCCGACCTTGGCGCTGCTGGTGCGCCGGGAACTGGAGATCCGCGAGTTCAAGCCCATGGTTTTTTGGACCCTGCGCGCCCGCTTCGCCCATCCCAACGGAACCTATGAAGGCCGGTGGTTCAAGGAGCAGGATGGCCAGGTCCAGGAACGATTCGCCACGGCGGAGGCAGCCAAAGCTCTCGCCTCCAGACTGGCAGGCAGGCCTGGCAGGATCCGCAGTGCCACCGGCCGCACGGAAAAGAAGAAACCCGAGTTGCTCTACGACCTGACCGCCTTGCAGAGGGAGGCCAACAAGCGCTTCGGCTTCACCGCCGAGGGCACCCTGGGGCTGGCGCAGAACCTCTACGAAAAGCAGTTGATCTCCTACCCGCGCACCAACAGCCGCCATCTCACGGAAGCCGATGCCCTGAAGGCACCCCACTGGATCAAGGCCCTGGCCCAGGGGCAGCTCATGGAGCTTCAGCCCTTTCTCGACGTGCTGCGCACACGCTGGCCCGTGAAGCTGGACAAGCGCTTCGTCAACGATAAGGAAGTGGAAGATCACGCCGCCCTGGTGCCCACGGAGAAACCCGCCCGAGGGCTCGCGGGCGATGAACTGCGCATCTATGGCCTCATCGCCCGGCGGTTTCTGGGGGCCTATTTCCCAGATCGGGTGGAGGCCAAGACCACCATCATCACGGCAGTCGAAGACGCAACGTTCAAGACCAGCGGCACGGTCGTGAAGGAGGAAGGCTGGTCGGCTGTCGATCCACCCCATCGCCGCAAGAAGGTGGAGAAGACCGCAGGGCTCGACGAGGCCGAGGCCGAAGCAGGAGCGAAGGCCCACCCGCCGCAGGTGGGCCCGCAGGGCGAGGCCCAGGATGGGCCGAGTGAGGCTGAAGAAGGAGCGGAGGGCCACCCGCCGCAGGTGGGCCCGCAGGGCGAGGCCCAGGATGGGCCGAGTGAAGAGGAGCCGGAGGAAGAGAGCGAAGGAGGGTTGCCCGCCGTCCTGAAGGGCGAGGCTGTGAAGGTTGCCTCGCTCCATCCCAAGGAAGGCAAGACCACGCCGCCCAAACGCATGAGTGAAGGCGATCTCCTGTCCGCCATGCAGGGCGCGGGCAAGGAACTGGACGACGAGGCTCTGCGCGGTGCCATGCGGGACTGCGGGCTCGGCACCCCCGCCACCCGGGCCAACATGATCGAAACCCTCATCAAGCGCGCCTATATCGAGCGCAAACGCAACCTCCTGCTGCCCACTGACAAGGGCATTCGGCTTATCCAGGCCCTGCCGGCCGAGGCCCTGCGCAGTGCCGAATTGACTGGCACCTGGGAAGCGCGCCTGGAGCGCATGCGGCGCGGCGAGGAAGCCCGTGGGACCTTCATGGCCGATATCCGAGGCTTCGTCTCCACGGTGGTGACCGAACTCCAGGACGCGCCCGCGCCCCACATCCACGGAAGCCCCTGCCCGAATTGCGGCCAGCCCATGCGGATCATTCCGAGCACCCGGCGGGGGGATTTCTTCCATCGCTGCTCGGCATGCAATGTCATGGAATTGGTCGCGAAGAAACCCTGAAGGTTGGGGCTGAATGCCCCCCTTCCGTTAGACTGTTCACCCTGGAGGTCGCATGATCCGTTCAACCCAATGCGCAGCCGCACTATTGTTGGCTTTCCCACTTGCCCTCAGCGCCCAGTCGAACCCTTCGGAGGCGAAGAAGCCCGCGAAGAAGGCGCCATCGGTTCAGGCCAAAGCGAAGGAACCCGTGATGATCACCACCGCCACTGGATTGAAGTACCTCGACACCCAAGTCGGTACCGGTGCCTCGCCGACGAAGGGCCAGCGCTGCCTTGTCCACTACACCGGCTGGCTCTCGGAGCTCGGGAAGAAGGGCAAGAAGTTTGACAGTTCCGTGGACCGCGGGCAGCCGCTGGCCATTCCCATCGGCGTGGGCAGCGTCATCAAGGGCTGGGACGAGGGCCTGATGACCATGCAGGTGGGCGGCAAGCGCACCCTCATCATTCCCTCCTACCTCGGCTACGGTGCCCGCGGCGCTGGCGGCGACATTCCCCCGAACGCGGAGTTGATCTTCGAAGTGGAGCTGCTGGGCATCCAGTAGAACTCCATCGGGAGCGGGCTCCCGGTCAGTATTTCCAACCAGGATGCAGGGTGCCGTGGAAGACGGGCTGCACCGGCCCCGTCGTGAAGATCTGGCCCTCCGCAGTGAACTCGACGTCGAGCGAGCCGCCGGGCATGAGGACGGTCACGCGATCTTCCACCAGGCCTAGGCGGCGACAGGCGGCGGCCGCCGCGCAGCTGCTGCCCGAGGCCGGTGTGTAGCCGGCACCGCGCTCCCAGATCTCGATGCGGATGCGCTGGCGATTGACCACCTCCACTAGCAGGACATTCACCCGCTCGGGGAACTCGGGGTGGTTCTCGATCTTGGGCCCGAGGCGGCGGGCGTTGGCGGGCGAGACCTCGCCGGGGAAGATGACACAGTGGGGATTCCCCAGGCTGAGGGCGGTGATGGTGATGGCCCCCGTGGGCAGGAACAGGGGGGTCTCCAGCACCTCGAGGTGGGAGGCGATTCCCGTGAAGGGGATGTCGGCCGCCCGGAAACTGGGGCGGCCCATGTCGACCTGGACCTGGCTGCCATCGGACGCCAGGAACCGGACCTCTGATACACCTCCCAGGGTATCGATGCGGCAGCCCGTGTCTTTCGCATGGCCTGCTTCCAGCAGGTAGCGGCCGAAGATGCGGAGGCCATCCCCACTCGTCTCTGCCTCGGTGCCATCCGGATTGAAGATGCGCAACCCGAAGGCCTCTGGATCGGTGGAAACGGCCAGGGGGCCGAGCAGTAAGCCGTCGGACCCAATCCCCAGACGCCGATCGCACAGGGCCTGGATGATCCGTGGATTCGGATCGAAGGGTGTCCGTGTGGGATCGAGCACGAGGTAGTCGTTCCCGAGCACATGGTATTTGGAGAAGGGGAGATCGTTCGGCATGAAAGGGTCCCGGGGGTGGATCAGATGGTGGAGCCGCACCGATTATGCACTCCTAGCCCAGCGGTAGACGCGAGTCATGAAAAAGTCCCGCCACTGGGCGGGACTTTTCGGCAAGAGAGCGAATCAAGCCTTGATATAAACCTCGCCACCTTGGGTCGTGAACTCCTTCGCCTTTTCTTCCATGCCCTTCGCGAGGACCTCCTCGTCGTTGTATCCGTGACTCTCCGCGTATTGCCTCACATCATCTGAAATTCTCATGGAGCAGAAGTGCGGGCCGCACATGGAGCAGAAGTGGGCGCTCTTGGCGCCTTCGGCGGGGAGGGTCTCGTCATGGAACTCGCGGGCGGTATCGGGATCCAGGGCCAGGTTGAACTGATCCTCCCAGCGGAACTCGAAGCGGGCCTTGCTCATGGCGTCGTCCCAGAGGCGGGCGCCGGGATGGCCCTTGGCCAGATCGGCCGCGTGGGCGGCGATCTTGTAAGCGATGACGCCGTCCTTGACGTCCTTCTTATTGGGCAGTCCCAAGTGTTCCTTGGGGGTGACGTAGCAAAGCATCGCACAGCCCCACCAGCCGATCATGGCGGCGCCAATGGCGGACGTGATGTGGTCGTAGCCCGGGGCGATATCCGTGGTGAGGGGCCCCAGAGTGTAGAAGGGGGCCTCGTCGCAGACCTCGAGCTGCTTGGTCATATTCTCCTGGATGAGGTGCATGGGCACGTGGCCGGGGCCTTCGATCATCACCTGTACATCGTGCTTCCAGGCGATCTTGGTGAGCTCGCCGAGGGTCTCCAGCTCGCCGAACTGAGCCTCGTCGTTGGCGTCGGCGATGCTGCCGGGACGCAATCCGTCACCCAGGGAGAAGGCCACGTCGTAGGCCTTCATGATGGCGCAGATGTCTTCGAAGTGCGTGTAGAGGAAGTTCTCCTGGTGGTGGGCCAGGCACCACTTGGCCATGATGGCGCCGCCGCGGGAGACGATGCCCGTCACGCGCTTGGCGGTCAGCGGCACGTAGCGCAGCAGCACGCCGGCGTGGATGGTGAAGTAGTCCACGCCCTGTTCGGCCTGCTCGATGAGCGTGTCGCGGAAGATCTCCCAGGTGAGGTCCTCGGCCTTGCCGTTCACCTTCTCCAGGGCCTGGTAGATGGGCACGGTGCCGATGGGCACGGGGCTGTTGCGCAGGATCCACTCGCGGGTCTCGTGGATGTTCTGGCCGGTGCTGAGATCCATGACGGTGTCGGCACCCCAGCGGATGGACCAGGCCATCTTCTCGACTTCTTCCTCGATGCTGGAGGCCACGGCGGAGTTGCCGATGTTGGCGTTGATCTTCACCAGGAAGTTGCGGCCGATGATCATGGGCTCGGTTTCCGGGTGGTTGATGTTGGCGGGGATGATGGCGCGGCCCCGGGCCACTTCGTCCCGCACGAACTCGGGCGTGATGCGGCTCTTCAGGCCGGCGGCCTCGCGGCCATAGTTTTCGCGGATGGCGATGAACTCCATCTCGGGCGTGAGGAGGCCCTGCTTCGCGTAGTGCATCTGGGAAACGTTGCGGCCGGCCTTGGCGCGCATGGGCTTGCGGTCGGCCTGAAAGCGGATGGCGTCGAGTTCCTTGTCCCGCTCCCGCAGCTTCCGGTAGAGGCTGGTGGCGCCGGGCAATTCCTCCACGTCGCCCCGGCCCAGAATCCAGTCCTGGCGCAGCGGCTTCAGGCCCTTGGCCACGTCGATGGTGATGGCAGGGTCGGTGTAGGGACCGGACGTGTCATAGAGCACGACGGGATCGTTCTCCGTGAGCCGGTCCTGGAAGTCGCGGGTGGCATGGAGCTGGATCTGCCGGAAGGGCACCTGGACGCCGGGCCGGGTGCCGGCCACATGGATCTTCTGGGAGGCTGGGAAAGGCTGGAGGCAGGCGGCAAGGGTGGTGCCGTCCACGGGGGAGGGTGCGGGGTTCGACTGCATGGTCATGGAAACTCCGGACTTGGGGGAAATCGGGCCAGAATTGATCCCCGAATTAGAAAGTTTATCGCGGGGGGCCAGGGGCGACGAAATCAAAGATTGTCGACGGGCCGCCGATAGGGGGAACACGGAGTCCGCTCATGCCGGAAACGCCCCAGGATAATCAAGCCATTCCCGACCAGCTCATGCAAATTGCCCAGGAGCAGGAGGGGGGGGCGGAGCGGGTGCTCGGCCAGATCGAGGTCGTGCAGCACAGCTTCGAAGAGATCCAGAACCTCGCGAAGGAGTGCCAGGAGATCCTGCGGAACCTCGTGCCCCCCTCGGAGGGCCTGGAGACCCTCACCGCCAAGCTGGAGGAGATCGGCTTCCACGCGGACAACGGGGCCTACAACATCCAGGGCGCCTTCGACCTTTACCAGTACCAGGACGTGGTGCGGCAGAAGCTGGAACGAGTGGGGCGCAGCCTCATCGAGGTGTCCCAGTTCGTGCTGGCCCGCCTGCAACCCATGGACGACCACATGCCCAAGATGGCGCCTTCGGGCCGGGATATCCTGCATCGGGAGCCCCAACTGGCCGATGTGACCAAGGCGGACGCGGATAGCGTGGTGGCGGAATTCTTCGCCAAGGCTCTGAAGGAAAAGGCCGCGAAAAAAGCTGAAGGCTAGGAGTGGTACCTACTGGGGTGTGATAATCGATCCCAGGAGGGATCATGCCGCGTCGCATCCTGTTCATCAGCAGCCTGGCCCTGAGTCTGGTGGCTTCGGGCCAGTCCCAAGGAGCCCCCGGGGACCCGGTCCTGCGGGCCCGTGCTCAGCGGGCCTCGGCCCAGGGCATTTCCGAAGGGGACCTGCCACCCGTGCCGCGCGGCATCGTGGAACCGCCCCCCCTGCCACCCCCCGAGGCCCACGTGAAGGACACCCGCAAGGGACGACAGGCCAAAGGCAAGACCAAGAAAAGGAAGGCGGGCTCCAAAACGGGCAAGGCCCCCTCCGCCCGGGCCAAGGCTCCGGCCCGGGGGAAGGGGAAGTGAGGCTTGGTGTCCTGACCTCCGGCGGGGACGCCCCTGGCATGAATGCGGCCATTCGCGCGGTGGTGCGCCAGGCCGACGCTTTGGGACATGAAGCCTGGGGCATCTATCGCGGCTATCAGGGCCTACTGGAGGGCGACCTGTCCCCGCTGCCCAGCCGAGCCTGCGCCAACATCCTCCAGCGGGGCGGCACGATCCTGCAGACGGCCCGCTGCCCTGACTTCTACAACCCGGCCCTGCGGGCCACCGCCGCGGACAACCTTCGGGCCGCCGGCATCGAGGCCTTGGTGGTCATCGGCGGTGACGGCAGCTTCCGCGCCGCGGAGGTGTTCCAGCGCGAGCAGGGCGTGGCCTGCGCCGGCATTCCCGGCACCATCGACAACGACCTGCCTGGCACCGAGCGCACCCTGGGTTTCGACACGGCCCTCAACACGGCGGTGGAGGCCATCGACCGGATCCGGGATACGGCCTCCAGCCATGGACGGCTCTTCCTGGTGGAGGTCATGGGCCGCAGTTCGGGGATGCTCGCGGTCCATACCGCCTTGGCCTGCGGCGCGGAGGCGGTGCTCTATCCGGAGTCCCCTGATGACAGCTACGAGAACCTGGTCTCCCGCTTGAATGCCAACTGGCTGAGGGGCAAGCGCAGTTCCATCGTCGTGGTGGCCGAGGGCGATATCGTCGGCCGGGCCATGGCCGTGGGGGAACGGTTGAAGCGGGATCACGATCTGGACCTGCGGGTGGTGGTGCTGGGCCACATCCAGCGGGGGGGCAGCCCCTCGGCGATGGACCGCATCTGGGGCAGCCGCTGGGGCTGCGAGGCCGTGCGTCGGCTCGATCGAGGGGAACGGGGGTTCTACCTCGGTGAAGTGGCCGGCGCCCTGGTCGCCCAGCCCCTGTCGCGGATTCTCGAGGCTCAGCCGCTGCCGCCAGGGGATCTGGGCGCCCTGATTTCGGTCTTGGCCCGGTAACTCGGATGGAGGCATGATGCCGGACACGCATAAGACTCTTCCCATGATCGCCGTCGTGATGGCCGGAGGGCGGGGCACCCGGTTCTGGCCCCGCAGCCGCAACGCCCGACCGAAGCAGTTCCTGGCGATCGTGGGCACGGAGACCCTGCTGCACCAGACGGTGCGCCGGCTGGACGGCCATGTGAGCCCCGATCGCATCTTCGTGGTGACGACGGAGGATCTGGCCGCCGAGACCCGGCGCATGCTGCCCGAGCTTCCCCCGGAAAACGTCATCGTCGAGCCCGAAGGCCGCAACACGGCGCCATGCCTGGCCCTGGCGCTGGTGGAGATCGAGAAAAAGATCCCCAACGGCGTCATGGCGGTCCTGTCGGCGGATCATTGGATTGGCGATCCGGAGCTTTTCCTGGAGGACCTCGACACCGCCGTGAAGCATGCCGCCTGGGCCCGGGAACTGGTCACCTTCGGCATCAAGCCCACCTATCCCGAGACGGGCTACGGCTACATCGAATCCGAGGGCCGGGGTCCCGTGATGAGGGTGAAGGCCTTCCGGGAGAAGCCGCCCGTGGAGGTGGCCGTGCAGTACCTCGAGTCCGGCCGCCACTTCTGGAATGCCGGCATGTTCGTGTGGACCCTGGCGGACTTTCGCGAGGGCCTGGAGCAGCACGCGCCAGAGGTGCTCGCGCCCCTCGACGCCTGGGCGAAGGCCGGTTCGGACCCTGCGGCCCTGGCCGCCGCCTATCGCCAACTGCCCAAGGTGGCCATCGACGTGGCCCTCATGGAGAAGGCCAAGACCGTGGCGGTGGTGCCCACGCGCTTCCGCTGGTCCGATGTGGGCTCCTGGCCGGCCGCCATCGAGTTTCAGGAGACGGATTCCGACGGCAACGTCAGCCAGGGCGAGACGCTGCTCATGGATACGCGCAACTGTGCCTTCTTTGGCGGCAAGCGGCTCATTGCTGCCAGCGGCTTGGACAACCTCATCGTGGTGGATTCCGACGACGCCCTGCTCATCTGTCACCGTGATCGAGCCCAGTCCGTGAAGCAGATCGTCGAGCGGCTCAAGGCCGAAGGGCGGGAGGATCTGCTCTAAGACCGGAGAGCGGAGACCGGAGTCTGGAGGCACTGCTTTCTGGGTGGCCCAATGGGCCGCATCGAGTCTTTTCCTTTGGGCCGTGCCCAGGGCAGGATGCGGAACGGCCCAAGGTGAAAGAGATGGCGGGCCCGCAGGGTCCCGCAGGAATCAGTATCTCCAGACTCCAGACTCCAGACTTGTGGCGCTAAACTGACCCCTCACCAGCGAGCCGACCCATGCAAAGACCCGAAACCACGCACGTCGATAAGCCCTGGGGCTCTTTCGACCAGTACGCCTTGAATACGCCCTGCACGGTGAAGATCCTCACCTGCAACCCTGGCCAGAAATTGAGCCTCCAGCGGCATCGCCACCGCGGCGAGTTGTGGGTGACCCTGGATCCCGGGGTGGTGGTGGACCTAGACGGCCAGGAGCTGCGTCCCGCCGTGGGCGAGGAACTCTGGCTCCCCCTGGGCAGCACCCACCGTCTGCGCTGCGACGCTGGAACCACCCGCCCGGTCCGGGTGCTGGAGGTCAGCCTGGGCGTCTTTGATGAGGCGGACATTGAGCGGCTCCAGGACGATTACGGACGCCACTGATGCGCGCCGCCCTCCTGCTGATCGCCGCGCTTCCGGCCCTGGCCCAGAGTGGCGAGGAGATCCTGGCCCGGGTGGACCGGCTGCGCCACCCCTGGTCCGCCTTCACAGTGGAACTCGACATGAAGGACGCGAAGACCTCCCAGCGCTGGAAGGTGTCGGCCCGGGAGAATGGTGACGCGCGTCTGGATGGTCTCAGCGACAAAGAGCAGGGGCGGGCCGTGCTGATGCTCGGCGACCAGATGTGGCTGCTGCTGCCCGGCTCGAAGCGCCCCCTGAAGGTGACGCCGCAGCAGCGCATGCTGGGGCCCGCCGCCGGCGGGGACGTGGCCCGCACCCGATTCCGGCAGGATTACACGGTCCAGACCATGAGCGAGGAGACGCTGGGGGAACGCTCCTGCTGGCGGCTGGAGCTGGCGGCCCGAACCCCCGTGGTGAGCGCCCGGACTGTTCGGTTGTGGGTCGCAAAGGAGCCCCTGGCACCCGTGAAGGCCGAATTCTACCTGGCTTCGGGGAAGCTGGCCCGCAGCGCCCAGTTCGGTCCGCCGGTCCAGGCGCTGGGCCAGCCGGTCCTGTCCCGGATGGAATTGACCGAGCCGAACGGGGCGAGGGTGGAGCTCTCGTTCAGCGGCTGGGCCAAAGGTGGGGTGGATGCTGAGCTCTTCCGGCAGCCCTGATGCTGTCCGGGGGTTCTCCTCGCAGCGCATGCGCTGCAAGGATCTATGGGCGCGCTGCGCGTACACCCCCGGGCCCTCGCGCCCAGGCTCGGCAAAGCCGTGCCTGGGCTTTTCTCCGGTAGGTCGGTGGTAGACTCATGGCTGAGGTGCCCGCAAGGGCTTCCCGCCACCAATCATCCCACCCCATGACACCAGTCCTGTTCGCGGGACTCCCGCTCAAACGCCCCACCACTCGAAACCCCGCCACCTTACCCTCTCGATGCGCCCGTACCTCCGGGCGCTTCTTTTTGTATCAGTGCTTCACCGGTGCTGCGTTGGACGAGGACTTTTCCTTTTCTCGGGGCTGGGCTTTCTGGTGCTTGGATTCCGCCGCTTCCGTGGCGGCGGAAACCACCACGATGGAGATGCGGCGGTTCTGCGGGTCCTTGGGATCCATGCCCTCAATGGGGATGGTGTCGGCGTAGCCCGTGACGCGGCGCACCTGGCCAGGGTGGAGACCCCCCGCGGCGCTTTCCATTACGCGGCGGGCGGCGTTGGCGCGTTCGGCGCTCAGTTCCCAGTTCGAGTAGGCCTTATTGGCGTACTGCGCGGCGTCCGTATGTCCACCGATCACCACGCGGTTGGGCAGCTTGCCGAGTTCCTTGGCGATCTCCTTGAGGATCGACAGAGTGTAGCTCTTGAGGGTGGCGCTACCGGAATCGAAGAGCACCTGGGCGGCCTTGTCTTGGATCTGGATGCGCAGCCCCTCATCGGTGAAATCCATGTGGATCTGATCCTGGAAGGCCTGGAGCAGTTCGTCCTCATGGAAGGCCTTCTCGATGGACTCGGCGGTGGCTTCCATCGTTTTCCGCTCTTCCTCCTCGGCGGCGGCAGCACCCGGGGTATTCGTGTCTGCATCGGTGCCGCCGTCGCCGTCCGGTCCAGCGGCCATGGCGCGCCCGCCGGGCAGGATGCCCTTGCCGTGGTTGGCCAGGATCTCCTTGCCCCGTTCCGTGTTGAAGAAATTGGCATCCTGGAACATCCCGGCGATGCCCGCCTTGGTGTTCTTGTCCGCGCTGTTGAGGAGCCACATCAGCAGGAAGAAGGCCATCATCGCCGTCACCAGGTCGGCATAGGCCACCTTCCAGGCCCCGCCATGGGCGGCAGCATGGCCGCCCTTTTTCTTGACGAACTTGATCTTGACCTCGGGTTGGGGCTGCGACTCGGACATGGCGAAGCCTAGACGGGCCGCGAGCGGAGGCTGCAGTGCAGCCTTCCGAGCGGGGTGCTCGTCAGGCTGAGCATCACGCTCGTGTGGGAAGGAGTCATCTCGTCATCTCGGTTTGATCTGCCGCACCACTTCCTCCAATTCCCCACACCCCGGGCGCTCGGTGGAGGGGATGTTCCGCCGGGCGAATTCCACGGCGGTGATGGGGGCCGCGCCATTGCCAAAGCTGGTGAGGCCGGAGCGGATGCAGTTGAAGTAGTAAGCCTCGGCCCCGTTCACCGCATCGATGTTCTTGGCCAGGGGCTGGAACACACCATAGGCCAGCAGGATGCCCAGGAAAGTGCCCACCAGGGCCGCGCCGACCTTACCGCCGATGATGTTCGGGGGCTGATCCAGGAAGCCCATGGTGATCACCACGCCCATGACGCAAGCCACGATGCCGAAGGCGGGGAAGGCGTCGGCCAGGTTGGCTATGGCGGCGCCCGGGGCGGCATTCTCCGCATGGTGGACGTCCAGATCGGCGTCCATGACCATGTCAATCTCATCCATCTTGGCGCTGCCGTTGATGAGCAGCTTCATGGAGTCGCAGAAGAAGTCCATGGCGTGATGGTTGTGCGTGAACCCGGTGTATTTCTTGAAAATCACTGAATTGTGTGGATCGTTGACGTCCTGTTCCAGGGCCAGCAGGCCGCCCTTCTTGATGTTCACGTAGACTTCGTACTGCATCATGAGGACCTCCATGTACACCGCCTTCGTGTAGGGGCTGCCCTTGATGGGCTTCATGAGGTCGGCGGCCACGCGCTTGATCAGGCTCAGGGGATTGGCCGCCAGGAAGGCGCCGGCGCCGGCGCCGAAAATGATGAGGCCTTCCGCGGGCAGGGGGTGCAGCAGGGTGGCGATGCTTCCGCCCTCCATCAGGTAGCCCCCGAGGACCGCGACGAAGACCACCACCAGGCCAATGATGAAGAACATGCTGCATCTCCTGCCGACTTCATCGGCCGGAAGGGCCTGGGGCTGAATTCTGCACCGGCAGCATGGCCGGGCCGCTGGCACAATGAAAGGCTTCGGAGGATTTATGGTCCCTTCTACCCCATCCCTTGGCCCCGTGGGCCGTTATGTGAAGCACCATTTCCGGCATTTCAATGCTGCGGCCCTGGTGGATGCCGCCGAGGGCTACCGGGTTTATCTGGAGGGGGGCGGGAAGATGATGGTCACCCTGGCGGGCGCCATGAGCACCGCCGAACTGGGACTGTCTTTCGCCGAAATGATCCGCCAGGACAAGGTGCACCTCATCGTCTGCACCGGCGCCAACCTGGAGGAAGACATCTTCAACCTGGTGGCCCACGACTTCTACGAGCGGGTACCTCACTACCGGGACCTCACTCCCCAGGACGAGGCCGACCTGCTCCACCGCCACATGAACCGCGTGACCGATACCTGCATCCCCGAGATGGAGGCCATGCGCCG
>JANYAS010000105.1 GCA_025361205.1 Holophagaceae bacterium | reverse complement strand
GAGTCGGGAACCCTTGGGCTGGGGCGGCGGGGGGCATCCCGCTCCGTCAGGCTCGAATCACGTAGACCCACTATGTTCATCTCGCCTTTCTGGCGGGACACCCCCCGGCGCTCCCAGCGCGGCGCACGGGGGTTTTGGGACAGGCTCGAAAGGACTGGTGGTGCAGCAGGAGGCCGGGCTTCAGCCACTGGAGCCCCGACGTCTTCGAGGGCTGAAAGACCGCAGAGAGACCAAACCAGGCGGGATCGAGGCGCCCCCCGTCCAGCACTGCGGTCTGTGCGGTGATGAGGGCGGGGACGGACAGGAGCAGGCCAGCGGATCGTCGCATCCGCACTCCGAGAAGTTTGCGGCGGGGATCAATCCACGCGGTAATGGCAGCCCCGGCTTTCGGGGTTCTGGAGGGCGGCATTCAGGATGAGGCGGGCGCAGAGGATGCCGCTGCGCAGTTCCAGCAGTTCGCGGCTGAGGGAGGCTTCGTGGTAGAAGCGCTCGATGCGGTGGGCCAGGTAGTGCAGGTCGGCCTTAGCGCGCTGCAGCCGGTCTTCCGTGCGGACGATGCCCGCATAATTCCACAGGGTGCTGCGGACGAGGCCCCAGTCCTGGTCGATGAGCAGGGGATCCGTGGCCTCGGGCTCCTCCGGCATCCGCCACTGGGCTACGTCGCCCGGATCGGGGGTGGTGGCCTCTGCCAGTTCCCGCACCGCGGCCTCGGCGCCGCGGAAGCCCCAAAGGAGGCCCTCGAGCAGGCTGGTGGAGGCGAGGCGATTGGCGCCGTGAAGGCCGGTGCAGGCCACCTCCCCCGCCGCGAACAGGCCCGGCAGGCTGGTGCGACCATCCAGGTCCACCAGCACGCCCCCGCAGAAGTAGTGCGCGGCAGGCACCACAGGGATGGGTTGGCGATGCGGGTCGAGTCCTTCCGCGCGGCAGGCCGCCATGACGGTGGGAAAATTTGATTCCAGGTCGAGTTTTGCGGCCACCGGGGCCAGGTCGAGGTAGACGTTGGCCTCGCCACTGGCCGCCATCTCCTGAAAGATGGCCCGGCTCACCACATCCCGGGGGGCCAGCTCCAGTTGCTCCGGCGCGTACTTCGCCATGAACCGCTCGCCCTTCCGATTCACGAGCCGGGCGCCTTCGCCCCGGAGCGCCTCCGTCAGCAGGGTCCGGGCCTTCCCCGGCACGTAGAGCGCCGTGGGGTGGAATTGCACGTACTCACAATTGACGATGCGGGCGCTGGCCCGGTAGGCCGCCGCCAGCCCGTCCCCGGTGGCGCTGGGCGGGTTGGTGGTGTGCAGATAGAGGTAGCCCAGGCCACCCGTGGCCAAGATCGTCCGCCTCGCCAGGACCGCTTCCACCTCGCCGGTGGCGGGATCAAAGAGGAAGGCGCCGTGGACCTGAATGGGATCGTAGACGCGGATGGGGCTGAGGCAGTGGTGCGGGCTCGTGATGAGGTCCACCAGGCAGAGCCGCTCCCGCACGCGGATGTTCGGATGCGTGCGCACGGCCTCGCTGAGGGCGGTCTGGATCGCCAGTCCGGTGGCATCCTTGGCGTGGTAGATGCGCTTGGCGCTGTGGGCCGCCTCGGCGATGGGATCCGGGGTGCCGTTCGCCCCCAGGTCGAAGGGCACGCCCAGGCGCTCCCAGAGGAAGCTCCGGCAGAGCTTCGGCCCCTCTTCCGCCAGCATCCGCACAGCTTCGTGTCGGCACAAGCCCGCGCCCGCCGCCTCGATGTCCGCTTCCAGAAGTTCCGGAGAATCCCCGGCCTCGGGGGGCGCGAGGCCGATGATTCCGCCCTGGGCCCAGGCCGTGTTGGTGCCCCCCAGGTCGTCCTTGGCCACCAGCACCACGGAGGCTCCCAGGTCCGCAGCCCGCAAGGCCGCCGAACACCCCGCGATCCCCGCGCCCAGCACCAGCAGGTCAGCCGTCGTCGTCATGCCAACTCCCAGGTGGGACGAGCCAGGGCCCAGAGGGGCCCAAAACCCGCATCATCGTCCGCGTCATCGTCCGTCCGCTGTCCATGGTCCAGCCGCTGGGCCGTCAGGTCCAGCGCTGCCTCAGCCCGCACCTCGCCCCAGGGCGTCGGGACGGTCCCTCCGCAGGCCCGGAGCCGCGTTAGGGCTTCCTCCCACACCGCGACCATGCCCGAACGGTTGTGCATCTGCAGATGGTGGTAGCCCGCGGCCAACAGGATGAGCCCTTGCAGCCGTTCCTTGAGCTCACCGGAGGCCTGGACCCAGAGGGGCTCCAGGGCGTCGTGGCACTCATGGAAAAGGCCGTGGTTGAATAGGGACACGCCACAGGCCAAGGGATACCGATCCCCCAACGGCAGGGGGGTCAGGGCGGCCAGCTGCCAGCCGCAGCGCAGGCTCACCAGCGGCCCCCAGGCCCCCCAGGACGGCGAAGGACGCCAGCCTTCGGGGCCTCGTTCGGCGGTGTCCGGCCAGGCGGAGAGATGGGTGTTCCAGGCCAAGGCGGGATCGTGCTGCCCCAGGGCCCCCAGTATTCGCGCCGCATGGTCCAGCAGCAGGGGTTCCGGCAGCCCCCCGGCATGGGCTGCGCGAAGCCCGGGTGCGCCCAAAATCGTAGGCCATACCAGTACTTGCCGATCCTCTGGATCCGCGAGGGCCGCCTCGATCCGGGTGCGGAGCACCTCCTGAATTCCCCGGGGCAACAGGGGCTGGCGCTGCCAGAAAGGCGTTCGGTTGCAGTCGTCGCTCACGGTTCCACCAGCAGTCGGAGGGCCAGGCCACCCCGATCATTTTCGGAGACACCCACCCACTGGCACCCGGGAATCCGCCCCTTCAACACCTTCCGGGGGTCGCCCTGCTGGTGCGTGAGGATCCAGCGGGCCACCAGCCCCCGGTACTTCTTCGAGAAGTGACTGACGGCCTTGCCGCGGGCATCGCAGATGTCCACGGTGTGCCGGGGCCGCGTCCAGCCCTTGAGCAAAGCGGCGGAATCGCCCGGCAACAGTTCCCAAAGGGGCCCCTCGGGCAGCGAGGCCAGCTGGGCCGCCATCGCCGCCCGCCAGTGGGCCTTCAAGCCGGGGATGGCGCCCAGCTTGAGCTTGTACGGGGGCACGAGCTCGTCGCCGCGCACCAGCCCCCGGAGGATGGACAGGATGTAGACCTGGGTCCAGGTTTCCGGGGCGAGGGAGGCTGCGTCCAGCGCCTGGAAGGCCACGCCGGTGTAGCGGGACAGGGCGGGCAGCAGGGGTGAGGGTCGATCCAGCGCCAGGGCTTCCGCCCACGCCTTGGCCAGGGCCCGTTCCTTCAGGTCAAAGGCCTTCTTCAAGGCCTCCGGACCGCCGGTCTTCGCTAGGGCCACCAGCCGCTCCCGCACCCAGTGCTGGGCGGGGGTCTCCACCAGCCGCCCCCGGACGCCGCCCGGTGCCTTGTCCTCGGAAGGCGCCAGCAGGATGAGGGGAGCACCCTTCATTGGGCCTCCACCCAGGCTTCGAGGGTCGTGAGTCGGAAGCCGGCGAAGAGATCCCGCAGGTGCGCGCCGTGGCCCTGCAGGCCCGCGCTGTGGGCGAAACGGTGGCCGAAGGAGGCGACCGGGAGGTCGGGCTGGCCTTCGTCCAGCTCCCAGGGATGCAGGACCAGGGGCGTGCCGGCATCCGCTTCCGCGAGGGTTTCCAGGGCCCGGCGCACCAGACCGAAAGGCAGCACCCGCAGGCCCCAGCCCCAGAGCGGAGAACGGGGCGGTCCTGACCACATCACCGGCGGGGGCAGCTCCCATAAGCCCTTAGCCAATAGGTGGGGACGCCGGGGCCAGGAGGTATCCCCGATGACGGCGAGGGGTACGCGACTGGAATCGAAGCGGAAGCCGAGCCCAGGCAGATCCTGCCACCAATCGGCGGCAGCCCCCCGCAGGCTCCATTCCGGGGCCCGGTAGCCCTTCACGGGAGTCCCCGTCAGATCCTCCAGCAGGGCCTTGCCGTCCCGCAGAGAATTCCGCCAGGTGCTCCGATCCATCTCGAAGGCCCGGCGGTGGGTCAGGCCATGCAGGCCGATGGCGTGGCCTTCCGCCACGATCCGCCGAAGTAGTTGGGGATGCCGGCGCGCCTGGTCGCCCAGGCAGAACCAGGTGGCCGTGGCGCCCAGGTCCGCACAAAGGGTCAGAGCCCGCTCGGTGGCCAGGGGCAGGCGGCACTCGAACCGGTCCAGGGCCTCGGGGTGGTCATAGGGCGGGCAGCAGAGCTGGAACCAGTCCTCCCAGTCGAGAGACAGAGGTAGCCGGCGCTCTCTCAGGTGAAGTTCCGCTCGGAAAGGCTGATGAATTCCAGGGAGAAGTCGTCCAGCTCGGTCTGGAACTGCTTCAGCTGGCCCTGGTAGAAGTTGTAGGCCATGAGCGCGGGGATGGCCGCCACCAGGCCGATGGCCGTGGCCACCAGGGCTTCCGAAATGCCGGGTGCCACCGTGGCGAGGTTGGCGTTGCCCGTGGCGCCGATGCCGCGGAAGGCGTCGATGATGCCCCACACGGTACCGAAGAGGCCGATAAAGGGGCTCACAGCCGCCACCGTGGCCAGGGCCCCCAGAGAGCGCTCGAGCCGGCCCATTTCCACCACGCTGGCCCGCTGCAGGCTGCGCTCGACGGCTTCCATGCTGCGTAACTGGGCGCGGCCATCCTGGCCCACCTGGCGCAGCTGGTAGGTCACTTCGCTGTAGCCGGCCACAAACAGGCCCACGAGGGGGCTGAGGGTGAACTTCTCAATCTGCTGCTTGAACTCGCGCCAGTCCGTGGCGCGCTTGAAGGCGCCGCGAAACTGTTCGGAAACGGTCCGGCTACGGTGATAAAGCAGTGCCTTGCGGATGATCACCACCCAACTCATCAGGGAAAACGTCGCCAGGATCACCAGCACCGACTTGGAAACCGGCCCGGCATGGAGCATGACCTCCAGCAGATTGACTTCGTTGCCTGTAGGTGCTGCCAGAATCATCATGCCGCCTCCGTCTCGCAATGATACCAAGCGCGGAAGGCGTTACACTCGATGCTTTGCGCGGGGCAGTCATGCAGGTGGTGGTCATCGGTTCGGGATACGTGGGGCTGGTCGCCGCCGTCTGTTTCGCAGAGGCGGGGCACCGCATCCTCGGCGTGGACGTGGATAAGGCGAAAGTGGCAACCCTCTCCCGCGGCGAATCCCCCATCTTCGAGCCCGGTCTGGACGCCCTGCTCGCGAAGCATCTGGCCTCCGGCGCGCTGCGCTTCACGACCGACCTCAAAGGCGGCATCGCGGATGCAGATGCGGCCTTCATCTGCGTGGGCACGCCCCAGAGCGAGGATGGCAGCGCAGACATGAAGTACGTGCTGGCCGTCGCCGGTCAGATCGGCGATGCCATGGCCCTCCGCGCCAAGGACGCGAAACCTTTGGTGGTGGTGGATAAGAGCACGGTGCCCGTGGGCACGGCCGTGCGGGTCCATGCCGAGATCGCCATCCACACGGATCGCGCCTTCGAGGTGGTGAGCAATCCCGAGTTCCTCCGCGAGGGTTCAGCGATCGACGACTTCCTGGAGCCTGACCGCGTGGTCGTGGGCTGCCGCACGGACCACGCCAAGGCCGTGATGAAGGGCCTCTACCAGCCCTTTCTCGACCGCAGCGGAGGCAAGTGGTTCCGCATGGATCCTCCCAGCGCCGAGCTCACCAAGTACGCCGCGAACGCCATGCTGGCCCTGCGCATCAGCTTCATCAACGAGATCGCCAACCTGGCCGAAGCCCTGGGCGCGGACGTGGACCACGTGAAGACGGCCATTGGCGCGGACCACCGCATCGGCCCCGCCTTCCTCAATCCGGGCCCCGGCTTCGGCGGCTCCTGCTTCCCCAAGGATCTGCAAGCCCTACTCAAGGTGGGGCGCGAACAGGGCCAGCCCATGCTGACCCTGGCCGCCACCGTGGAGGCCAACCGCCACCAGAAGCAGGTCCTCCTGCGAAAGGTGAAGGCTCACTTTGGCGTGAAGGAGGGGGTTCCGGCCCCCCTGAAGGGCCGCCGATTCGCCCTTTGGGGACTCGCCTTTAAGGCGAACACGGACGATATCCGCGAGAGCATGGCGCTGGAGCTCATCGAGGGCCTGGTGAACCTGGGCGCCGAGGTGGTGGTCCACGATTTCGCCGCCATGGCGGCCGTGAGGGCCAGGATCGGCGACAAGGTGCGCTACGCCGAGACGCCCCTGGCCGCCTGCGAGGGCGCCGACGCGCTGCTGATCGCCACCGAGTGGCCCCAGTACCGCGAGGCGGACCTGGAGGCGGTCGCCAAGGCCCTGAAGGCCCGTCGGATCTTCGATGGCCGCAACCTCTTCCGTCCCGAGGCCATGGAGGCGAAGGGCTGGACCTACCACTCCCTGGGCCGCCGCGCCGTGGAGTTCAAATGACGACCCGCATCCGCCTGGAAGACATCGCCCACGCCCGCAGCGGCGATAAGGGGGATGGCTCGAACGTGGGCATCATCGCCTACACCGACGCGGGTTATCACCTGCTCCAGAAAGAGCTTACGGCGGAGTGTGTCAAACATCACTTTTCAAGCATATGCAAAGGGAGTGTTGAACGTTTCAATGTCCCTAACCTCAGGGCCATCAATTTCATCCTGCACGACTCCCTTGGTGGGGGTGGCAGTGAAAGTGTGAAAACCGACGCCCAAGGCAAGACTCACGGGCAAGCCCTGCTTAGAATGGAACTGGATCTGCCCAGCGATGTGGTGCTGACGGATCTGCAACCCTGAATCGCACACCCCGACACGGAGCGCACCATGGGCAACCTCGGAATGATGGAAATCCTGCTGATCGGCATCGCGTTGTTGATCTTTTTCGGGCCTTCGCGGCTACCTGAGCTGGGCAAGAGCCTGGGTAAGGGCATCCAGGAGTTCAAGAAGGCCAGCCGCGAACTGACGGATTCCATCAAGGAAGACGTGGCTGCCCCTCCTGCGGACAAGGACAAGAAGTAGGTCCACAGGCCCTTCATCCACCGGCCTCCCGCTGGAGGCCGGTTCCATATGCTAGGGGACCATGGCGCTTCCGGTCACACCGCCCGACAAAATGAGCTTCTGGGAACACCTGTCGGAGCTGCGGGTTCGCATCGTGCGCTCACTCCTCATCGTGGCGGGCGCCTTCGCGTTCACCTACGGCTTCCCCTTCGGCTACAAGGACATCCCGCCTCTGCGGTTCAAGCTTTGGATCTGGGCCCAGAAGCCCTTCCTGGAGGCCATGTCCAGGCAGACCGGCAAGGCCATCTCTGACCTCCAGCCCTTCGCCTTCACGGACCTCACCGAGCCCTTCTTCAGCATGATGCGGCTTTCGCTGTGGGCCGCCGCCTTCGTCGCGGCTCCGTTCCTCTTCTACCAGCTCTGGGCCTTCATCCGGCCTGGCCTGCTGCCCAAGGAGCGACGCCTGGTGATCCCCTTTGTGGTGGTGACTTCGGGCTGCTTCCTGGCGGGCTCAGCCTTCGCCTACACCCAGGCCTTCAAGTTCCTGGGCGACATCCTCTTCCAGGAGGCCGCTGCTGCGGGGCTGCGCGCCAACCTCCACGTCTCGGAGTACCTGGACCTCTTCATCTCCACCACGCTCATCACCGGTGTGATGTTCGAACTGCCGGTGCTGTTCTTCTTCCTGGCGCGGTTCCGCATCGTGACCGCCGGGTGGATGCTGAAGTACTGGCGCCACGCCACCATGGTGATCCTGATTTTCAGCGCCTTCTTCACCCCCGGCGACGTCGTCGTCACCACCCTCTTCTTCAGCGCGGTGCTCCTCGGCCTCTACTTCTTCTCCGTCGTCGTCGCCTGGCTGGCCCAACCCCGTCAACCCAAGTAGGATGCCAGATCCTCCAGGCAGCCTTCCACCGCATGGTTGACTTCTGGCAGTTTGGACAGTGAATGTCGGGCCACAGGCTCGGCCATCAGGGTTCGGAGCGTGGCCTCCAGCCGCTGGGCCAACCCAGCGGACTGCTCGACGACGAGAGCCCGACCCTCTGCGCCCATCGCCAGGGCGTTCATGCGCTGATGGTCATTGGCACTGGTGGGCAGGGGAACCAGGATCGCGCCCCGTCCTGCAGCCTTCAGTTCGGCACAGGTGCTCGCCCCGGCCCGGCTGACCACCAGGCTGGAGGCTTCCATGGCCTCATCCATGCGCGTAAGGAAGGGGACCATGGCATGGCGTGCGTGACGGGGGCGATTCACCAACCGCACCATCTCTGCGGGTCCCGCCTGGTGCAAAATTTCCCATTCCGGCAAGGCCTCCAGCAGTTTCCCCGCGATGTCCAGCACCGCCTCGTTCATGGCGCGGGCGCCGCCACTGCCGCCCACCACCAGCAGCCGATAGGGAGGCTCCAGGCCGTCAGCGGGGCGGAAGTCCCGAAGGAAGGCATTCCGGACCGGCGTTCCCACCAGACGACAGTGGGCGCCCGGAAGCAGGCGGCGCACCTCTTCCATGCCGCACC
Source organism: Holophagaceae bacterium (assembly GCA_025361205.1). Lineage (GTDB taxonomy): Bacteria > Acidobacteriota > Holophagae > Holophagales > Holophagaceae > Geothrix. The sequence goes on along the minus strand of JANYAS010000105.1, from coordinate 9,434 downwards.
AGACGCGCTGCGCCTTGGGCGCCACCAGCCGTACGAGAGCGCCGGGCGCCGCGTTGCTTTCATGTAGGAAGTAGGGGATGCCCAGCGCCCGCGCCGCCAGCAGGGCCGGGGCGGCGCCGTACCCGCCCGTGCCGATCACGACCCGGGGGCGCTGATAGCGCCAGACCGCCTTCAGCTGGTAGACGGCTCGCCAGAGCTTCCAAGCGGATCTCGCCGCCCGGAGCGGTGAGCGACCCACCACCCCCTCCACATCCAGCAGCAGGTGGGGCCATGAACTTTCGGGCAGCTCCCGAGCCTCGATTCCACGGCGAGCACCCACGAAGATGATCTGACGGTCAGACCACCTTGCCCGGGCGCCCTCGGCCAAGGCGACGGCCGGGAAGAAGTGACCTCCGGTGCCGCCCCCCGTGAGAACGAGGGCTCCATCGAAGGCTGGTGTTGCGTCGCGCATGATCCGTCCACCATACCGGAAGGCCCGGGATTCCTACCCCAAGGCAAGTTCGGAAACAGGCAAGGCACCCGCGAAAACCCGCTGAGGTAGGCTGTTTCGAGGTTAAACTCTACCTTTGAGTCGGCCATCCGCCGGCCTGTCCATGACGCATCAGGGAGCGCCCATGAAGATCCTCGTCGCCCTCAAGCAGGTCCCCGACACTGAGACCAAGATCAAAGTTGCCGCCGATGGCCGGTCCCTCGATCCTGCGGACGTGAAGTGGATCACCAATCCCTATGATGAATACGCGCTGGAAGAAGCCGTCCGCATCAAGGAAGCCAAGGGCGCCGAAGTCGTGGCCCTTTCCGTCGGCAGTGACACCGTCAAGGATGTGCTCAAGAACGCACTCGCCCTCGGCGCGGATTCCGCCGTGCTACTGAAGAGCGATGGCCAGGGCGATGCCTTCGCCGTGGCCCAGATCATCGCTGCCTATGTCAAGGACAAGGGCTTCGACCTGATCCTCTGCGGCAACAAAGGCATGGGAGGCGACAACGCCGCCATGGGCCCGATGCTGGCGGAATTGCTCGGCGTGGCCCAGGCCAACGTCATTGTAAAGCTCGAACTGGGCGAAGGGACTTTCAGGGCCGAGCGTGAAATCGAAGGCGGCTCCGAGGTTGTCGAAGGCGCCTTGCCGGCGGTAATCACCGCGCAGAAGGGGCTCAACGAGCCCCGGTACGCCAGCCTGAAGGGCATCATGGCCGCCAAGAAAAAGACCATTGAGGAACTGGAAGCCGCCGCCGTCACCTCGGTTGCGCATATCAGTGCGCTGGTGCTGCCTCCCGAGCGCCCCGCCGGTCGCAAGCTGGAAGGCGATTCCGCCGCCCAGGCCCAGGCCCTGCTGCAGGCCCTGAAGGACGAGGCCAAGGTCTTTTAGTCTTTTTCTCCGCTGATTTCCGACTCGACAAAGGACGACTCCATGATTCTCGTGTTCTGTGAACTGAAGGATGGCCAGATCCGCAAGCCCAGCGCCGAAGCCCTCAGCGAAGGCCGACGCCTGGCGGACGCCTCCGGCAAACAGCTTGGCGCTCTCTTCGTGGGTGCCTCCTGTACCGGTTCTGCCGACGCCGCCAAATACGGTGCGGATGTGATCCTTACGGCCGAGACTGCCATCCTGGCCTCCTATTCCAGCGACGCCTTTGCGCGGGTCGTGGCGGACGTTGTGAAGGCCAAGGGCGCCACCGTGCTCCTCGCCGCCGCCACCGCCGTGGGCAAGGACGTGGCTCCCCGCATCGCCGCCCGCCTGGCCGCCGGTTACGCCGCTGATGTTACGGGTCTCTCCATGGTGGATGGCAAGCTCCAGGCCGTTCGCCCGGTGTATGCCGGCAAGGCCTTCGCCACCACCAGTTTCGCCAGCGCGGTCCAGGTCGCGACCACCCGCCCCAACGTGTTTGCCGCCACCGAAAAGGCCGGCAAGGGCGTCGCCGAGACCGTGGCGGCACCCGCCGGGGATTTCAAGTCCGTGGTCAAGGAGATCCTTGCCAAAGCCAGCGGCAAGGTGGATCTGGCCGAGGCCAACATCATCGTGAGTGGTGGCCGCGGCATGAAGGACGGCGCCAACTTCAAAATCCTCGAAGAATTGGCCGACGCCCTCGGCGGCGTGGTGGGTGCCTCCCGCGCGGCTGTGGACGCGGGCTGGGGACTGCCCCACAGCATGCAGGTGGGCCAAACCGGCAAGGTCGTGAGCCCCACCCTCTACATCGCCTGCGGCATCAGCGGTGCCATCCAGCACATCGCCGGCATGAGCGGCTCCAAGTTCATCGTTGCCATCAACAAGGATTCAGAGGCCCCCATCTTCAAACTAGCGGACTACGGCATTGTGGGGGACCTCTTCGAGATCGTCCCCGAACTCACCAAGTCCGCCAAGGCGTTGGGAGTCGGTTCCAACTGATTGTTTCCCTACCTGTAAAAAGGCCCGGCTTTCGCCGCGCCTTTTTGTAGCCGGGCAAGGATGGGACCTCAAACCCCAAACTGCCGCAAATGATGGTCCAGATGCTTGTAGGCAAGACGACCCCATTCGTCGCCACTGAGGCGGCCGAAGAAGGGGTGGACGGCCTTGGCTGCGGAGTCGGAACCGCGCCGTACGAACCGGTCGATCATGGTCGCCAGGCGGGTTCGCTCCGCCTCGAAATCGCAGGAATGGGTCACCACGAAGGTGGGGTCCGTGGGCACCTGCTTTCGGAAGGATTTTTCGCCCAGGACGAACCGACGAATGAAGGGAGTGACCAGTTTCCCGAGGAAGACCTGCTTCATGGGCCGATCTCCCGTGGCCGGCTCCAGCCCACGAGTGCAGTGAAGGAGCATCTGCCCCGGATCCATGCTGCCCCATTGCCGCAGCGTGCCGGGTTCCAGGGCCGCCAAACGCGCAGACAGGGCTTCCCGGTCGGCCGGGGTGAAAAGGGATTGCATAAGGTGCCTCCAGACAAAGGAAGGGGCGGGGATTATTTACTCGGCTCGAAGCCTTCTTCCCACAGGAAATCCCGGGCATCTTCGGGATCGCCAAACCGAGCGACGACGGTATCGCCCTCGTTGACGTCACCATCCAGAGCGTCAAGGCCGTTGCGTTCGCGAATCACGCAGGCCCCCCCGATCTCGTCCAGCCCGAATTGCACCAGTTCACGGATGGCACCATGCTCATCCCGCCAAAGCTCCACATGAAGGTCGATTCCCATGGCTGTCCTCCTCTAACTTTTCCGTGCAGCGGAAAAGCTAAGTCTTCTCGAAGAACAGCACCACCATTCCGAAGCCCACCCGGTCCCCGGGCTTGAGTTCCCGGGGCTCGCCCGACTGGATGCGTTCGCCGCGGACGAAGGTGCCGTTGGCCACGCCGGGTTCCTCCAGCAGGAAGTAGCGGCCGTGTTCGCAGAGGATGCGGGCGTGGCGGCGGGAGACGCTCAGGTTGTGGTCTTCTTCCGTCAGGTCGATGTCCGGGTGGATGCCCGTCGTGGGATCAAAGCGCCCGATGAGGGAGCCGTGCGCCAGGATAGGGTGGGGCTTGCCACTGAGCACGGACACCAGGTTGGCCACGGGTGCGCCGGGGGCCTTGGCCGGTCGGGCGGCGTCGAGGGCCTCTACGCGTTCCCCAAGTTCCCGGTGGCGCTGGACCAGCCGCTGCATCATCTTCACGGACACTTCCGGGTTCTGCCGAATCATGCGCAGGAAGGTGCCCCGGTTGATGGCGATGAGATCCGAATCCTCCAGGGACAGGGCCGTATGCTGCCGCGGCAGGGCCTCCAGCAGGCTCCCCTCCCCGAAGAAATCGCCTTTGGAGAGCTCCTCGGCCCAGTCGCCCTTGGGCTCCTCAGAGACGTACAAGCGGACCTTGCCCGAAAGGATGATGTACATCTGTTGGGCCATCTCCCCCTTACGGAAAATGACCTCCCCTTCGCGGAAGCGCAGCTTGCTTTGATCGATGAAGCTGGGTTCAGCCATGGAGTTCCCGGGGAGTCTCCTAGATTACCCCAGAGGCCTGTCCGGAAGGAACTTCACCGCTCCCGAACCGATGGAAAGCTCCGAGCCAGAAGATTTTCCAGGATCCGGGCTTCGGCGGCGGAAAACCCGTCGGGGTGGGGGCAATCCAGGTCCAGCACAGCTATCACCCGTCCGCCCACGGTCACTGGGATGACCAGCTCCCTGCGGGTTGCGTCGTCGCAAGCGATGTGGCCCGGGAAGGTGTGGACGTCCGCCACCAGCTGGGTGGTACCGGTGCGGGCACAGGCCCCACAAACGCCCCGCTCGAAGGGGATGCGAAGGCAGCCCATGCCCCCTGGTAGGGGCCGACCGCCAGCATCCGATCCTCCACCCGGCGGTAGAACCTGCACCAGTTGGTCTGAGGCAGGGACTCCTAGAGCAGGCAGGCCAGGGTGGCCGGAATCGCCACCTCGTCCGTCTCGCCGGCCAGCACAGCCTCGATCTGGGGCAAGGCCTCCTGGAGCCGCGCCACGCGTTCCCGTTCCGGCAGGAGGGTGCCCCGCGCCACCTTCGCAAGCAGGATGCCCTCACTCATCGACGACCTCCGTTACCCCTTGAGTGTCCAACCAAACCCCCACGCGGTCACGCGAGGGCGCCGGGTAAGCGAGGCGAGGAGCGCGAGTTGAAGTGTCGCGGGTACTGCCCGCAACGGAGGCTCCGGCTCTGCGAGCCCGGGGCGAGCAGGAGCGGCGCACTGCGCCGCGATAGCTGGAGGTGACGCGGCATCGCCCTCCCCCTGACGGGCCCTGCCCCGCAGGGCCCTCCCTCTCACTGCGTTCGTGGAGGCGGAGCCTCCCCGCCACCCCTCGCCCGGAGGGATGAAGCCAGGCAGGCGCTCCGCGGCGTCAGGTCCCTTGAACAACGAACCACGTTGCCCTGCGGGTCCTTCCCTCTCGGTATCGCCTGCGGCGATACGCGAGACGAACTGATATCTGCGGTGCATCCTGCCTGGATTCATCGTGACCTCGTCGGGGTTTGGTTGGACACTCTAACCCATGTCCATTCTGCGCTACCTGGCAGCTCCGCTGGCACCCCTGTACGGGATGGTGGTGCGGGCCCGCAACCGAGGCTTCGACACCCATCCTGAGCGGGCCATCCGGGTGTCGGTCCCGGTGGTGTCTGTGGGAAACCTCAGTGCGGGCGGTACGGGGAAGACGCCCCTCACGCTGTTTCTGGCCCAGGGTTTGGAGGCCGCCGGGTGGACGAACGCCGTGCTGTCGCGGGGCTATGGAGGTCGGCGGGAGGTCGATCCCATGAGCGTCGAGGCGGACTCGGATCCGCGGCAAACCGGCGACGAACCCCTGCTCATGGCCCGTCGCCTCGGTCCCCACCGGGTGGTCGTGGGCCGGAAGCGCCATGCCGCCGCCCTTCGCGCCCTGGCGCAGCGGCTGGAGCTCCGCTGCCTGCTGCTGGACGACGGCTTCCAGCACCGGGCCCTGCACCGCGACCTGGATCTGCTCGTGCTCGACGGCGTTCGCCGTTGGGGCGACGGCCGTCTGCTGCCCCTGGGCGACCTGCGCGAGCCCGTGGACAGCGTCCGGCGCGCCCACGCCTTGGTGGTGACCCGGGCCGCGCGGGTGCCGAACCGTGCCGAAATTGAAGCCTGGTGGGCCCGCCACGGCGCCGGCGGCCCCATCTTCTGGGTGGACTTCGTCATTGGGGGGCTCCGCCGCTGGGACACCGGCATGCCCGCCCCAGTCCCCCTTCTGGGCGAGGGCCCGGCCTTCGCCTGGTGCGGTCTCGGCCACCCCGAGGCCTTCTACGCCGACCTGCTCGTGGCGGGACAGGGCTGGTCCGGTTCGCACAGCTTCGCCGACCACCAGGTCCCCTCTACCTCGGACCTCCGACGACTGCAGGCCCTGGCCCGCGCGGAAGGCGCCGGGTGGCTGGTCTGCACGGAGAAGGACGCTGTGAAGCTCAACGCCGAACATGCCAGGGCCCTGGAGATGCCCTTGTTCGTGGCGGAACAGCATGTCTCCGGTGGCGACGCCCTACTGGCCTGGGTAGGGGCCCGGCTGAGCTGACTCGGACCCGGAAACGGAACGCGCTTACCTTCCATTAAGAGGCAGGGACCGCTATGCTTGCGGCGATCCACCCACTCCAACCTATCGCCTCCAAGGAGGACACGATGTTCAGGCCGACCGTCTATGGACTGCTGTTGCTGGGGGCCTTCGGCCTCCAGGCCGGAGATACCGTCAAGATCGCCCTCACGGGCCCCTTCACCGGCGGGTCCGCGCCCATGGGTGTCTCCACGCGGGACGGGGCCAAGCTGGCCATCGCCGAGATCAACGCGGCGGGCGGGATCCAGGTGGGCTCCAAAAAAATGAAGATCGAGGTCATCGAGCGCGATGACGAGGCCAAAAATGAGCGCGGCGCCCTCATTGCCCAGGAACTGGCCGCCATGGGCGACCTTGCGGGCGTGATCGGCACCGTGAACACGGGCGTCTGCATGGCGGGCGACAAGCACCTGCAAGAGAAGGGCATCACCAAGATCATCTGCCCAGCGGCAGGCTCCGCCTCCATGACCCAGTGGAGCAAGGCCGGGGTGAAGGACAATTCCATCTTCCGCTTTGCCGCCCACGATGGCATCCAGGCCGCCATGGTGGTGGAGGAGGCCATCAACCGGAAGTTCACCAAGGTGGCCGTGGTCTTCGACTCCACCAACTACGGTGTCTCCGGCCGCGACGACATGCTGGACCAGATCAAGAAGCAGGGCAACAAGCTGGAGGTGGTGGCCCAGGAGAAATTCAACATCGGCGACAAGGACATGACCGCCCAGTTGCTGCGCGCCAAATCCGCGGGCGCCCAGGCCATCCTGATCTGGGGCATCGGCCCCGAGCTGGCCGCCGTGTCCAACGGCATGGCCAAGATCGGCATGAAGGAGCCCCTCATCGGCGGCTGGACGCTGTCCATGTCCAACTACATCGACAACGCCGGCAAGAACGGCAACGGTACGCTGATGCCGCAGACTTTCATCGAGGAAGCCATCACGCCCAAGGCCAAGAGCTTCATCGAGGGCTACCACAAGACCTTCAAGGTGGGTCGCATCCCCTCCCCCGTGGCCGCGGCCCAGGGCTATGACGCCGTCTACCTCATGGCCGCCGCTGTAAAGCAAGCCGGCAGCACGGACACCCACAAAGTGAAGGAAGCCCTTGAGGATCTGAAGGAGCCCGTCGTCGGCGTCATCGCCACCTGGAACCACCCCTATACCAAGTGGGATCCCGCGGATTTCACCACCCACGAGGCCTTCCGCCGCGAACAGACCGTCATGGGCATGGTGAAGGACGGCCGTGTGGTCTTCGGCAACGACGCCGACCGGGAGCGCCTCCGCAAATCCGCGATGACCGCCACGCCCGCCAAGGTCAAGGCGAAGGCCAAGGCCAAGACCAAGTAGCCTCCACACCCGAGATCCGGGGGGCTTCGGCCCCCCGGTGCGTTTCACCCTTACCTGAGGCGGATCCGGCATGAATGCATCGATCATCGGGCAGATGGCGGTCAGCGGCGCGCTGATGGGGCTCGTCTACGCCCTCATCGCCTACGGCTTCCAGCTGACCTTCGCCACCAGCAAGAGCATCAACTTCGGCCAGGGCGAACTGGTGATGGTCTCGGCCTTCTTCAGCCTAACGCTGCTGAACCTGGGCATCCCCTACTGGGCCATGATCCCGGGCGGCCTGCTGTTCGGCGCCATCCTGGGCCTGGTGGTCGAGCGCGCCGGGGTGCGCCTGGCGCTGGAGCAGAAGAGCGAAGGCTGGATCCTGCTCACGATCATCATCGGCCTCTTCTTCTTCTCCGCCGCCGAGAACATCTGGGGCCGCGACGACCGCCCCTTCCCCACGCCCATATCGGCGGATCCCATCCACCTGCTGGGCGTGGACGTAACCCGCGTGGAACTGTCCGTGGCCGTGGGCGTGCTGGCCATCATGGGCGCCATCGAGCTGTTCAAGCGCCGCACCCTGCTGGGCAAGGCCTTCGAGGCCGTATCCGCGGACCGCGACGCCGCCGAGCTCATGGGCATCTCCGCCACCCGCACCGTCATGCTGTCCTACGGTCTGTCAGGCGCCGTGGCGGCCCTGGCGGGCATCCTGGTCTCGCCCATCACCACTGTGGGGCCGACGATGGCCTCCGCGCTGATCCTCAAGGCCTTTTCCGTGGCGGTGGTGGCCGGCCTGGACTCGGGCTTCGGCGTGGTGCTGGTCGGCATGTTCCTCGGGGCCCTGGAGAGCCTGGCCAGCTACTACCTGGGTAGCGGCTGGCGCGAGGCGCCGGGCCTGGTGCTGCTCATCCTCGCCCTGGCCGTGCGGCCCACGGGCGTGTTCGGCAAAGCCATCATTAGGAAGGTGTGACGATGAAGCGCATCCTCCTCCTCCGCGGCGCCGAGCTCATCGTCTTCGCCTTCCTCGCCACCATCCCCCTGCTGGTGCTCAATCCCTATGCCCTGGGTCTGCTCACCCTGCTGGCCATTTACGGCATCCTGCTCATCGGCCTGGACGTCACCGTGGGCTACCTGGGCCAGGTAAACCTCGCCCACGTGGCCTTCCTGGGCCTGGGCGCCTACACCGCGGGCCTTTGTGTGACCAAGCTGGGCCTCAGCATGGCCCCGGCGCTGCTGGCGGCCATGGCCGTGGGCCTTCTGCTGGGCGGCCTGCTGGCCCTGCCCGCCCTGCGCCTGGAAGGCCCCCAGTTCGCCCTGGCCACCCTCAGTTTTTCCGCTCTCAGCACCACAGCGCTCAATGAGCTCGAGGGCTTCACGGGCGGGGCCCAGGGCCTGAGCCTCAGCCGGCCGCCGGTGTGGGGCCACGTGCTCACGCCCCCCCTCTTCTACTGGCTGTGCATGGCCCTGCTGGCCGTGGTGTGGATGCTCATGCGCAACCTGCTGGCCTCGCAGTGGGGCCGGGCCTTCGAAGCCCTGCGGGACAGCCCCATCGCCACGGACGCCATGGGCGTGGGCACCTACCGGCACAAGGTCGCGGCCTTCGCCTTTGGGTCCAGTCTCGGCGGCCTCGCCGGTGGCCTCTACGCCTTCAACTTCCAGTACCTCCAGCCCCAGAGCTACACCTACGACCTGATGATCATCCTGCTGCTGGGCGTGGTGCTGGGCGGCCGCAAGAGCCTCTGGGGCGCCTTCGTGGGCGCCTCGGTCATCGTCCTGCTGCCCAACCTGCTGTCGAATCGGCATCTCTTCCAGATTTTTTCGGCCTCTGGCTTCGCCCTGGCCCTGGCGGCGGGTCTGCGCGGTCTGGTGAAGAAGACCACGCGGCCCTTCCAGGCGCTGGCGCCGGTGGTGGCCATGGGCCTGCTGGTGGTGGGCGGCCTGCTGGTGGAGAACACGGAAGATTGGCGCAAGGCCATCTTCGCCCTGATGCTCTTCTCCGTGGTGGTGGGCCTGCCCGAAGGGCTCATGGGCTTCCTGGCCAGCTTCCTGGCGAAGCTGTTTCGCGTGCCGCACGCACCCCTGCCAGCGCCCTCGGATATCGAG
>JANYAS010000081.1 GCA_025361205.1 Holophagaceae bacterium | reverse complement strand
CAGGGGCTCTTCGCCATCAACTTGGCCCTATCCCTGGCGGACCTTTTTCCGTGGGCGAAGAAGCGGATCGGCTTTGTCGTGGTTCACGCCTCGCTCCTGCTCATCTTCGCCGGGTCGGCCATCACCTACTTTTTCAAGGTGGAAGGCAACCTCGCCCTGTGGGAGGGGGAGAGTGCCTCGATCATCGAACAACATGTGCACGCGAACGGCTCGCATCGCGAAGACGAGACCGTGACGCGCCACCAGCTTCCGTTCTCGGTGAAGCTGGACGACTTCGTGCTGGAGACCTATCCGGGCACGGCCCGCCCGGCGGGATACGCGAGTCAGGTGCAGATCACGGACCTCGATTCGGGTCGGACCTTCCCCGCCAGGATCTGGATGAACCACGAACTGAACCATCGGGGCTATGCGCTTTTCCAGTCCAGCTACGAGCAGAGGGATGGCCGCGAGGCCACCGTGCTGTCGGTCGCCAAGGATCCGGGCCAGGCCATTGTCTTCGCCGGATTCATCACCCTCATCCTGGGCATGGTCATCGTGCTGGCCACCCGCATGGCCCAGAGCCGGACTCCCGCGGTTCCGGCAGCCAACACCCCGGGGCGGGTGGGGCGCCAGGCCCTGGTGGCGCTGGTCCTGCTCGGCGGTGCCCTCGGGGCCCAGGCCGCGGCCGGCACGGACACCCTGCGGCGGCTCCCGGTGCAGCATGATGGCCGCGTCATGCCCTTGGACACCCTGGCCCGCGAGATGGTGTGGACCGTCACGGGCGCCTCCACCTGGAAGGGGCAGGAGCCGGTGGACACGGTGTCAGCCTGGCTCTTCGATCCGAACACGGGGGCCGAGGCACCGATGATCCTGGTGGGCTCGGAAGCGCTGGCCAAGGCCATCGACCTGCCACCCTCCACCACCCACGCCTCCTTCGTGCAGTTCATCCGCAGTCCGAAACTCGGGGAGCTCCTGCGGGCCGCCCGGCAGGCCGAGGCCGAGAGAAAGCCGCTCCAGGGTGTGCTCCAGGACGCAAAAAAGCTCGAACAGCGACTGCTTGCCATGCAGGCCATCGGGCTCAACGAGGCGGTGCGCCCCATTCCTGTCTCCGGGGATTCCCACGCCCGCTGGGGGGTGTTCCCGGCGGTGACTTCCGAGGGCCTGGTCCAGCTCATGCAGGGACCGCGTCTGGAGGGGTGGCCCACGGCGGAAGCCATGGATCGGGAGCTCTTCTACAACCGGCTGAACCCGGTTCGGCTCTCGTGGATCATCCTGCTTGCCTCCCTGCTGGCCTCGATCGCGGCCTGGAAGTGGAAGCGCCGGGCGCTGGATGGCGTCGCCTTCGGTCTGCTGGCCGGCGGTTTTGCCATGATGACCTGGGGCATCCTGTTGCGCTGGAATGTCGGCGGCCGGATCCCCGCGGCGAACATGTACGAATCCATGCTCTTCCTCGCCTGGGGCGTGGGGCTGTTCGCGGTGATCGCCTACGCCGTGTTGCGGAACCGCCTGGTGGTGCTGAACGCGGCGGTCATGGCCGCGCTGACCCTCGCCCTCACAGACCTGCTGCCCATCGACCGGTTCATCCATCCCATCGCGCCGGTGCTCGCCGGCACGCCCTGGCTGGCCATCCACGTGCCCATCATCATGCTGGGCTACGCCATCCTGGCGCTGGGCCTCGCCGTGGCCCACATGCAGATCGGCGTGGCCATCTTCGCGCCTCGCCGCCTCGAGCTCGCCGACCGGATGTACGACCTTCTCTACTGGTACATGTTCGTGGGATCCATCTTCCTCATCGCCGGCATCATCACGGGGTCCATGTGGGCCGCATCGTCCTGGGGGCGCTACTGGGGCTGGGATCCCAAGGAGGTCTGGTCGCTGGTGGCCTTCCTCGCCTACATGGCCATCCTGCATGCGAAGCTCGACCGGATGATCGGCAAGTTCGGGGTGGCGGTCATCAGCATCGCCGCGTTCCAGACCCTCGTCATGACCTACCTGGGAGTGAACTTCGTGCTGACGACAGGCATGCACTCCTACGGCATGGGCGATTCACCCGTGGTGATGTGGATGCTGGGGGTGGCCCTGGCGGAGACCGCCTTCCTGGCCTGGGGTCTCTGGGCCTACCGGAAGAACCGGGCCCTCGTGGAGGGCTGAGGGCGCCTGATGGGAAGGCCCCCTTGATGGGGCTTTCCCGTCCTTTTTTTCCAATCGTCCCCCAGGCGGTGACGCACGTCACAAGGGTGGTTGACTTGTTAGATTACCGATGGATCCTCATTGTGGGAGGCCTTGCTGGAATCCCGGTTTCCGGAGGTGAGCATGCTCCCTTTATCCCAGACCACGGGTTACGCGCTGCGCGCCATGCGGTGTCTTCAGGAGCCCGGCGGACATCCGGTTCTGGTGGAGTCCGTGGCGGACTATACGGGGATTCCCCGCTCCTACCTTTCGAAGCTGGTCCACAAGCTGGCGAAGAAGGGCCTGGTGACGGCCCGGCGGGGCCACCACGGCGGCGTGGTGCTGGCCAGGCCCGCCGCGGAGATCACCCTGGAGGACCTGTCCAACGCCATCGATGGTGTGGCGTGGCAAAACCGCTGCCTCCTGGGGCTTTCCGGCTGTTCGGGGGAAACGCCCTGCGTCCTCCACACGTTCTGGCAGGAGACGCTGGCGGCCATCCTGATCCGCCTGCGCTCCGTGACGCTGGCGGACATGGCGCGTCATCACGATCCGGGTGTGGAGCGATTCCGGGCAGACCACGGGCTCAGTGACCCCGCGGGTCAAAGGCATGTCCAAAAGCAGGTCGTAAGGGCCTAGACCTTCCGGGCCACGACCCTCTTCGGCGCGGCGGGTTTCCGGGCGGCGGGCTTGGCCCCGGCCGGCTTGGTGGTCGGCTTGGCGGGCTTTTTGGTCCGGGGCTTGAGCTTCTTCTCGGGCAGGGCATCGGCCAGACGCCAGGTGCGGCTCTGCTGCTCGAAGGTGCGGATCTCTTCCAGGGAGATATCCTTCAGACAGCTGTGAATGTGGTCGCGCTCCGCCTTCCAGAAGGTGTGGGAAGGGCAGGCCCGCTCATCGGAGCAGTCCTTGAAGCCGAGCAGGCACTGGTTGCGCCACTCGGAGCCATCCACCGCCTCCGCGATGATATCGAGGGTGATCTCCTTGGCGGCCAGGGCCAGCACCACGCCGCCCTTATTGCCGCGCTTGGCCATCACCAGGCCCACCTTGGCCAGTTTGTGGATCATCTTGGACAGGTAGGGCCGGGGGAAGCCGGTGCGAGCGGCCACGTCCACCACGAGCGTGGGCTTGCCGCCGGGATCTTCGAGGCAGCTCATGGCCAGAACCGCGTAACCGGAGGACTGGGACAGTGGAAGCATGGTCACCTGCGCTGTGGGAATGGGGGTGGATGGACGCTTCAAATAATAGACGATGTTCAGGTCGAACACATTCAAAGACTGTGATTTTTGGCACAATGCACAAGCCGCCCGGGGTGTCCGGGGGGCTTGTGGGGAAAAGACGACTCAGGGCTTCCAACCGTTGAGAATCCGCATGTAGTTCGCACGGGTGAAGGCCTGAGGGTTGGGGCACTTCAGCAGGCTCATGCTGCCCCGGGCCTGGGCCAGGGACTCGTACTCGTGTTCCTCGAGCCACTCGTCGAGGGCCACGCGGGTCTGGGCGAGGCGCTCGGGGCCGTGGATGAGGAGGGCGGAGACCATCTGCACCGCATCGGCACAGGCCATGATGGCCTTGAGCGCGCCAATGTGATCGTGAACCCCCCCCGTGACGGCGAGGCTGCCCTTCACCTGGCCGTGGAGCACCGCCAGCCAGCGCAGGCGGAGCAGCAGGTCGGCAGGGCCCGACAGCTGGAGGGTGGGTTCGGCTGTAAGCTCCTCGACATTGATGTCGGGCTGGAAGAAGCGGTTGAAAAGCACCAGGCCATCGGCGCCCGCGGCTTCCAGTTCCATGGCGAAGTGGGCCACGGAGGAGAAGAAGGGCGAGAGCTTGACCGAGACGGGAATCTTCACCTCGGCCTTCAAGGCACGGACGATCTCGAGGGTGCGCTTCTCCACGGCGGCGCCGGCTTCCTTGGCATCTGTGGCGATGTAGTAGACGTTCAGTTCCAGGGCGTCGGCGCCGGCTTCCTGCATGAGTTTGCCGTGGCGCAGCCAGCCCGCGGGCGTGGTGCCGTTCAGGGAGGCGATGACCGGGACAGACACGGCCTCCTTGATGCGGCGGATCTGCTCGAGGTAATTCTCGGGCCCGAGCCGGAATTCATCCGGCTTTGGGAAGTAGGAGATGGCTTCCGCATTTGAGTTGTCATGCAGTTCTATGTCCAGGATGGTGCCCTGTTCTTCGCGGGTGATCTGCTCCTCGAAGAGCGAGTGCATCACGATGGCCGAGGCGCCGGCGTCCTCAAGCCGCTTCACCATGCCCATGTCGTCGACCAGGGGCGAGGCCCCCACCATGAGTGGGTGGGCCAGTTTGAGACCGAGGTAGGTGGTCGTCAGATCCATGGTGTCCTCAGCTTTCCTTGGCGACGACGGTCAGCTTGGCGAGCTGCTCGTAGACGGAGTAGCGGTTGGTCACGTCCAGTTGGGCATGCTCGAGCAGTTTCTTGAAGCGCTCGGGATCCTGCTGCTCGACCATCCGGTAGCGGGTCTCGTTGCGGACGTACGTGCCGAGGGGAATCTTGGGCGCGGGGGAATCCATCTGCAGCGGGGCTTCTCCACGATCCAGGCGGCGGGGGTCGAAGCGGAACAGGGGCCAGTGGCCGGAGTCCACGGCGAGCTTCTGCTGATCGCAGCCGTGGGCCAGGTCGTAGCCGTGGGCGATGCAGTGGCTGTAGGCGAGGATGAGGCTGGGTCCGTTGTAGGATTCGGCCTCCTGGAAGGCCTTTACGGTCTGCGCGTCCCGGAAGCCGAAGGCGACCTTGGCCACATAGATGCCCCCGTAGGACATGGCGATCATGGCCATATCCTTCTTGGGCATGGTTTTGCCGGCAATGGCGAACTTGGCGCTGGCGCCCATGGGGGTGGCCTTGGAAGCCTGGCCGCCGGTGTTGGAGTAGACCTCGGTGTCGAGCACCAGCACATTCACGTTGCGGCCGGTGGCGAGGACGTGGTCCAGGCCGCCGTAGCCGATGTCGTAGGCCCAGCCATCGCCACCCACGATCCAGACACTCTTGTCGACCAGGTAGTCGGCCAGGTCGAGGAGCATCTTGGCCTCGGGTTCCTTGAGGCTCGCCAGCTTCTGCTTGAGGACCTGCACCCGTTCCCGCTGGAGCTTGATGCCGGCCTCGGTGCTTTGGTCGGCGGTGGCCAGGCCGGCGATCAGTTCATCCCCAAGCTTCGCCGACAGGCGATGCATGAGTTCAAGGGCAAATTCCTGGTGCTTGTCCACGGCAAGGCGCATGCCCAGGCCGAATTCAGCGTTGTCCTCGAAGAGGCTGTTGGCCCAGGCGGGACCGCGACCATCCTTGTTCACTGTGTACGGCGTGGTGGGCAGGTTGCCGCCGTAGATGCTGGAGCAGCCGGTGGCGTTGGCGATCAGGGTGCGGTCGCCGAAGAGCTGGGTGAGCAGCTTGATGTAGGGCGTCTCGCCGCAGCCCGAGCAGGCGCCGGAGAACTCGAACAGCGGCTCCAGGAACTGAGAGCCCTTCATGTCCCCCTTCACCGTGGTACGGTCCACCTCGGGCAGGTCGAGGAAGAACTTGAAGTTGGCCACCTCGGCTTCGCGCAGGGGCGCCTGGGCCACCATATCGATGGCCTTGTGCTTGGGGTTGCTCTTGTCCTTCGCGGGGCAGACTTCGACGCAGAGTGTGCAGCCCGTGCAATCCTCGGGGGCCACCTGGATGGTGTACTTCTGCCCCTTGTACTCGGCACCCTTGAAGTCCACGGCCTTGAAGGTTCCGGGGGCGCCGGCCAGCTCGGAGGGAACGTAAACTTTGGCGCGGATGGCGGCGTGAGGGCAGACCATCGCGCACTTGTTGCACTGGATGCAGAGGGCGGCGTCCCATTCGGGGATTTCCAAAGCGATATTGCGCTTCTCCCACTTGGTGGTGCCCAGGGGCCAGGTGCCGTCCACGGGGAACGCGCTCACGGGCAGCAGGTCGCCCTTGCCCTCCATCATCACGGCGGTGACGCGCTGGACGAAGTCCGGGGCCTCCGCCGGCACCGTCGGCGGGCGCACGCGGGAGGAGCTGACTGTTTCGGGCACCTTCACTTCGTGGAGGTGGGCCAGGGTTTCATCCACGGCCAAGTAGTTCTGCTGGACGACCGCATCGCCCTTCTTGCCGTAGGTCTTCTGAATGGCCTTCTTGATCTGCGCGATGGCTTCCTCGCGGGGCAGCACACCGGAAATCGCGAAGAAGCACGTCTGCATGATGGTGTTGATGCGCACGCCCATGCCGGTGTTCTTGGCCACTTCATAGGCGTCGATCACGTAGAACTTGAGGTGCTTCTCGACGATGGCCTCCTGCACCTCCTGCGGCAGGGTGTCCCACACGGTTTCAATGTCATGGGGCGTGTTCAGCAGGAAGGTGGCGCCGGGGCCGGCGGCTTCCAGCATTTCGTACTTCTCGAGGAAGCTGGTCTGGTGGCAGGCGATGAAGTTGGCCTTGGTCACCAGGTAGGCGCTGCGGATGGGCCGGGGGCCGAAGCGCAGGTGGCTGATGGTGATGGCGCCAGACTTCTTGGAGTCGTAGACGAAGTAGCCTTGGCCGTAGTTGTCGGTCTCTTCGGCGATGATCTTGATGGAGTTCTTGTTCGCCCCCACGGTGCCATCGGCGCCCAGGCCGTAGAACAGGGCGCGGGTCACATCGGCGGGTTCCACATCGAAGCTGGCGTCGTAGGTCAGCGAGGTGTGGCTGACGTCGTCCATGATGCCGATGGTGAAGTGGTTCTTGGGCTTGTCCTTGGCCAGGTTCTCATAGATGGCCTGGACCATGGCCGGCGTGAACTCCTTGGAGGACAGGCCGTAGCGGCCGCCGATGACGACGGGATCGAGCGTGGTGTGGCCCTCATCGCGGCCTTCGCGGAGGGCGGCGATCACCTCAAGGTGCATGGGCTCCGCAGGAGCGCCGGGCTCCTTGCAGCGGTCCAGCACGGCCACCTTCTTCACGGAGGCGGGCAGGGCGCGGACGAACTCGGAGATGGCGAAGGGCCTGAAGAGGCGCACCTTCAGGACGCCCACCTTCTCGCCCTGCTTCATGGCCCATTCCACGTACTCGTGGGTGATGTCGCAACTGGAACCCATGGTGACGATGACCCGCTCAGCTTCGGGGTGGCCGAAGTACTCGTACAGGCGGTACTGGCGGCCGGTGATGGCGGCGAAGCGATCCATCTCCTGCTGCACGACGGCGGGGCAGGCTTCGTAGTAGGGGCTGCAGGCCTCACGGGCCTGGAAGAAGGTGTCGGGGTTCTGGGCCGTGCCGCGCAGGACCGGATGATCCGGCGTCAGGGCCCGGGTGCGGAAGTCCGCGACCAGCTCATCGGGGACCATCTGGCGGAGGTCCTCGTCGTTCAGGATTTCGATCTTGGCGATCTCGTGGCTGGTGCGGAAGCCGTCGAAGAAGTGCAGGAAAGGAATGCGGGAGCGCAGGGTGGCGGCGTGGCTGATGGCCGCGAAGTCGTGGGCCTGCTGCACACTCTCGGAGCTCAGCATGGCAAAGCCGGTCATGCGGCAGGACATCACATCCGAGTGGTCACCGAAGATGCTGAGGGCATGGGTGGCCAGGGTGCGGGCCGTGACGTGCATGCAGAAGGGCGTCAGCTCGCCGGCGATCTTGTACATGTTCGGGATCATCAGGAGCAGGCCCTGGGAGGCCGTGAAGGTCGTGGTCAGGCTGCCGGCCTGGAGTGCGCCGTGAACCGCGCCGGCGGCCCCGCCCTCGGACTGCATTTCCATCACCGAAGGGATGGACTGCCAGACGTCGGTCTTGCCCTGGGCGCTCCATTCGTCCGCCCACTCGCCCATGTTGGAAGACGGTGTGATGGGATAGATCGCGATGACCTCGCTGAGGCGATGGGCCACGGAGGCCGTGGCCTCGTTCCCGTCGAGGGTCTTCATCTTTCGCTGACTCATGGTTCACTCCTTCCGGGGGCCCTCGGGGCCTTACCGGCAATGGCTATCAGGACAGGAATCGCCTTGATTATCATACACGATGATACGGTCACTTTGGTCACAAAGGTCGGGTGGTCAGACCACCGGCTGGGGCACCTGGGTAAGCCGCTGGTGGATGGCCGCCGCAGCGCGCCGGCCCTGGCCCATGGCGAGGATCACGGTGGCGCCGCCGGTGATGACATCGCCGCCCGCGAACACGCCCGGGATGGAGGTCTCCCCGGTGTCTTCATCCACCACTACGACCCCGCCCTTGAGGGTGCGCAGGCCCTTTTCGGTCATGGCGATGAGCGGGTTCACGTCGAAGCCC
The DNA here is from genome assembly GCA_025361205.1 of Holophagaceae bacterium. Lineage (GTDB taxonomy): Bacteria > Acidobacteriota > Holophagae > Holophagales > Holophagaceae > Geothrix. The sequence goes on along the minus strand of JANYAS010000081.1, from coordinate 1,959 downwards.
AGCGCCACCACCAGGGTTTCACAGGGGATCAGAATGCGCTCATCGGTCATCTTGGGGCTGCGGCGGCCGTCGGGACCGGGCTCGCCCAGTTCCATGACGGCGCATTCGGCGTGGGTCATCCAGCCCTTGTCGTTGCCGTGGAGCTGCACGGGGGTGGTGAGGAACTTGAACTCAACACCCTCTTCCATGGCGTGCTCTAGCTCTTCTTTGCGGGCGGTGGACTCATTCACGGTCCGGCGGTAGACCACGGTGACGTGCTCGGCGCCCATGCGGCGGGCGGCGCGGGCGGCGTCCATGGCGGTATTGCCCGCACCCACGATGATGACGTTCTTGCCAATGGTCACCGGTGTACCGTACTCGGGGAAGAGGTCGGCACGCATGAGGTTGATGCGGGTGAGGAATTCGTTGGCGGTGTAGACGCCCTTGTACTCCTCGCCCGGGATGCCCATCATTTTGGGCAGGCCGGCGCCGGTGCCCATGAAGAGGGCGTCGTTCTCTTGGCGGAGGTCCTCGAGGGTCATGCTGCGGCCCACCAGGGTGTTCATGACGAACTTCACGCCCAGGCGGCGGAGGTTGTCCACTTCCTGATCTACGATTCGGTTGGGCAGACGGAACTCGGGGATGCCGTAGAGCATCACGCCGCCGGGCTTGTGCAGGGCGTCGTAGACCGTGACCTGGTGGCCCTTCTTCACGAGCTCACCAGCCACGGTGAGGCCCGCGGGACCGGCACCGATGACGCCGACTTTCTTGCCCGTGGGCGCTTCCACCGGCGGCAGTTCATCCGACCCCAGCATGGAATCGGCGGCGAAGCGCTCCAGGCGGCCGATGGAGACGGGCTCGCCCTTGATGCCCACCACGCACTTGATTTCACACTGCTTTTCCTGCGGGCAGACGCGCCCGCAGACGGAGCCCAGTGAGGAGCTCTCCTTGATGATGCGCCCGGCTCCCTGGGGATCGCCGCGGACGATTTCCATGAGGAAGGCCGGGATGTTGATGCTCACGGGGCAGCCATCGATGCAGGCGGGGTGCTTGCACATGATGCAGCGGGCGGCTTCCAGTTTCGCCTGCTCGGCGGAGAGACCGAGGCTCACCTCGTCGAAGTTGCACACGCGCAGTTCCGGGGGTTGGCAGGCCATTTGTTGGCGGGGGATCTTCATCTTCAAGCTGGGCTTGATGCTGCTCAGATCCAGGTTCTGCCAGTCCAGTTCGGTGACGGGCTCGTTCAAGTACTTGGAGTAGTCCACGGGACCGGTGGCGGCCACGCGTCCGATCTTGCAATCTTCAGGCGAGCAGCTGTCCTTCTCTTCGGTCTTGTACCAGTCCTGGCGGTTGGGGAGCATGTTGAAGTCGACCTTGTGGCCGTCGAAATCGGGCCCGTCGAAGCAGGCGAACTTGGTCTCGCCGCCCACGCTCACGCGGCAGCCGCCGCACATGCCCGTGCCGTCGACCATGATGGCGTTGAGGCTCACCAGGGTGAAGATGCCGTGGGGCTTGGTCAGGTCGGCCACGGCCCGCATCATGGGCAGGGGCCCCACGGCCACCACCTCGGCGATGGGCTCGCGGGCAATGATGTCTCTGAGGGCATCGGTGACCAGGCCCTTGCGGCCCAGGGTGCCGTCATCGGTGGTGACGATGAGCTCACTGGATGCCGCGCCCAGTTCGTCGACCAGCAGCACACGTTCCTTGCTGCGGCCACCCAGGATGGTGATGACCCGGCGGCCCTGGGCATGGAGTTGCTCGGCCGCGGGCAGGATGGCCGCGGAGCCGTAGCCGCCCGCCATCAGCACGATGGTGCCTTCCTCCACTAGCTCAGTGGGCGTGCCCATGGGGCCGGCCACGGCGTAGAGCCGATCGCCTGCGCTGAGCTTGCCCATGGCCTGGGTGGTGGCGCCCACCTCCTGCATGATGAAGTGGATGTAGCCCTACTTGGCGTCGCCGCCGGCCAGGGTGAGGGGGATG
>JANYAS010000076.1 GCA_025361205.1 Holophagaceae bacterium | reverse complement strand
TGGCTGAACAACCCCCGCCGTCCCAAGGAAGCCTCCGGCACCTCGGGCATGAAGGCCGCCATGAACGGCGTGCTGAACCTCTCCATCCTCGATGGCTGGTGGCCCGAGGCCTGCCAGCACGGCGTGAACGGCTGGCAATTCGGCGATGGCTATGAAAACGCGGACGAGGCCCTGCTCGACAAGCACGACTTCAAGGCCTTCCGGAAGGTGCTGGCCGACGAGGTGCTGCCCACCTACTATGACCGCCATGACGCCTGGCTGGACATGATGGTGGCCTCCATCCAGAGCACCCGCGACGCCTTTGGCATCCAGCGCATGCTCGACGAGTACTACGACCGGATGTACAAGCGCCCCACCCGCTAGGCGGAGCCACGCAGCCTGTTCTGGACCGGAGCACCCCATGAGCCGATTCCTTGTGTCCCCTTTCGCCGTCTCACTGGCGCTGCTCATGGCCTGCGGCGGAGGCGGCGGTGGCGGGACCTCCACCCCGCCGCCCCCCAGCGCGGCCGTCCTTGACGCCGATACCAACGCGACGCCGCCCCCGGATGCCGCCTACTTCAAGGTCCCCAGCACCGCCCTGGGCGCCATCGTCAGCGGGGGCAGCGTCACCTTCCACTGCTGGAATCCCAACGCCAGCTCCGTCACGGTGAACCTCTACAACGCCTGGAGCGACTCGCTGAGCGCACCGGCCGGCACGCTGCCCATGACCCGGGGCACGGGCGGGGTCTGGAACACGGCCACGGTGCCCCTGCCCACCCAGAGCTTCTACGTCTACCAGGTCGGCGGCAGCTATGTGCTGGATCCCTACGCGAAATCCATGGCGCAATGGGTTCGCGCCAACGGTGCCGCCATCACCGGCGATGCCATCGGCAAGGGGGCCATCGTGGACCCCGCCGCTGCGCTGCCTGACGGCGGCTGGGCCTACACGGGCGCCGCCAACTATTTCGACGGCTCGAAGATGAAGGGGATGGACGGCGCCACCGCCGCGCCCTATGCCTTTGCCGCCAACCGCGACGCCATCGTCTATGAGGCCGGCATCCGGGACCTCACGGTGGACCCGGCCCTCACGGGCTTCACCGCGGGCCACGCCTGGGGCACCTACAAGGGCCTCGTGGACCTGCTGCCCCACATCCAGAAGCTGGGCGTCACCCACGTCCAGCTGCTCTGCCCCCTGGAGAACTACACCTACGATCAGCGGCTGATCGGCACCCGCGAGCTGGACGGTACCAAGACCTCCGGCGCCAACTACAACTGGGGCTACGATCCCCAGAACTACTTCACGCCCACGGGCATGTACTCCGCGAATCCAACCAGCCCGACGGCACGCATCAACGAGCTGAAGACCCTCATCAACGAGATCCACAAGCAGGGCATGGGCGTCATCCTGGACGTGGTCTACAACCACACGGCCAACAACAATGTCCTGGGCGATGCTAGCATCCAGGGCTACTACTACCGCGGCACCAGCCGGAACGGCGCCGGCAGCAACGACGTCCAGTCCGAAGCCAAGATGGTCCGCAAGCTCATCGTGGATTCCATCGCCCACTGGGTGGGCGAGTACAAGGTGGACGGCTTCCGCTTCGACCTCATGGGCGTCCTGGACACCCAGACCCTCAAGGCCGCCTATGGCGCCGCCACTGCCCTCAACCCCAAGGTCGTCTTCCTGGGCGAGGGCTGGACCGGCTACTACAGCGGACCCGGCACGGACTACAACGGCGTGGCCACCGGCGGCGCCGACCAGGGCAACGCCGCCCAGTTCAGCGGCCAGAACGTGGCCATGTTCTCGGACAGCTACCGCAACATCTTCAAGAACGGCTATCCCTCGGATGGCGCGGCCGCCTTCCTGTCGGGCTCGGCCCAGGACCCCACCAACCTCTTCAAGAACGGGGTCGGCCTGCCCACCAACGCCTTCGTGCCGGGTTCCACCAACAACGTGGTCAGCTACCTCACCTGCCATGACAACCTCTGCCTCTACGACGTCCTGGCCATGGCCACCAACGCGCCCAAGGGCGCCATCGGGGACGCGGACCTCCTGAAGCGCGCCCGGCTCGGCTACGCCGTGCTGCTCACTTCCCAGGGGCTGGCCTTCCTCCATGCCGGCGACGAGATGTTCCGGACCAAGGAGACCACCTTCGGCACCACTCCCAATACCAGATCCAACGCCACGCGCACCTTCGTGGACAACTCCTACAACGCCTCCGACGCCATCAACCTGGTGAAGTGGGCCAATGTCTACACGGGCGATCCCATCTCGGGGGGGTTCACGAACTACGCCAGCACCAACAACGGCTACAAGCTCTACGCCTATACCCAGGGCCTCATCGCGTTGCGGAAGAGCACCGATGCCTTCCGGCTACCGGATGCCGTCCGCGCCGTCAACCTGACCCCGCTCCCGGTCAGCGGGGTGGGCAGCAGCACCCTGGCCTTCGGTTACAAGGCCGTGGCCACCAACGCCACCGCCTACTACGTCTTCCACAACGCCGACAGCACGGCCAAAGCCTTCAATACCGGCGTGGATCTGAGTACGGCCGTCCTGCTGGCGGACGGCGCCAAGGCTGGCGTCGCGCCCATCACCCTGCCAGGTAGGGGCGTGGACATCGTCACGACGGCGGGCCTCAGCACGATTACGCTGCAGCCCCTGACCTCGGCTATTTTCCGGAAGTGATCACTTCAATCCGGTGAAGGCCACCTCCACCTTCCGCCGTCCGGGGAAGCCGGGCAGCGGGCGGCTGGTGCGCCTGGCGACGGTGCCTTCGAAGAAGTAGGGGCGCAGTTCGGCCTTGGCGTCCTTGGGCGCGAAGTAGAGGGTGGCCGGCTGGCCATGCAGGGCCTGGGCCGTGAGGTAGCCCACCAGGGCGTGCTCGGCGGAGTGGTAGCCGCTCTTCCACAGGTGGATCTTGGGCCCTTCCCAGGGCTCGAAATCCGGGCCGCCCGCCCCGCCCCACACTTCATGATTCACGGGATCCACCATGCGGCGGAACCAGAAGTCCGCGGTGCGGGGCAGCGGCAGGGCCTGAGTGGCCTCCCTGAGGGCCAGCGTTTCGGCCAGCTGGTCCAGCTCCGCGTAGATCCACCATTCCTTGCCCGTCTCCACGCTGCCGTCGGACCGCAGCTTGGAACCCCAGGTGCCGGACTCCGGCAGGTAGGCCTGCTGCAGGACGGCCCTGGCGCCGGTGGTGGCGAGGTCTACCAGGGCCTGGTCCTGGGTGAGCCGCCCGATGCGTTCGAGCATCCAGTAGGCTTTGGCGCTGTGGCCGAAGTCCGTGTGGCGCGAGCCCAGCTTCTTCTGGGCCGGATTTTGCAGGGTGCCCCAGAACAGGTGGCGTTCGGCGTCGTGGTAGTCGCGCACCATGGCCTGGGCCAGTCGTTGCAGATCCGCTGTCCATTCCTTCCGGTCCGCCGCGGGCAGGATGGGCGTCAGCAGCAGCAGGTAGGCGTTGACCTGGTCCAGCTGGGCCACCAGCTCCTGCCGCAGGTGCTCGCCTTCAGGACCCTCCTTCACGACCCAGCGCAGGGCCTGCCATTGGGGGTTCCAGTACTGCGTGAAGATGTGCTGTTTCAGCTTCCGGATATCAACCAACACCGCCTCATCGCGGGTGAGGTAGTAGTACATGGCCAGGCCCAACTCCGCATAGGCCAGGTCCTGGCTGGTGCGGGCCAGGACTTCTGGCTGCGGGGCACCCTTCTCCCAGTAGGACACGGCGCTGCCCGTGGCCGGATCCAGGGCGTTCTTCCGGATGAAGGCCGCACCATCCTGGGCGAGTTCCAGCATTCTGGGATCGCCCGTCAGATGGAAGGCCACGCCATAGAAGTAGGTCTGACGGGACTTCATGCGCACGTACTCGCGGCCGAAGGCCTCCTTGATCCAGCCCGGGGCCGTGGCCAGTTCTTCCGGCGGCTTCGTCCAATCCACGATCTTGCCGTCGTTGCCACGGAAGGTGGGGAAGTTGCCCCGGGGCGAGCCCCAGGCGGCAGGCACATTCCAGAAGGGCAGCAGATCCTCGCGGAAATGCCGCAACCAGCGCTCGCCGGTGGGGAGGTCCGCGGGCACCGTGGCGGCTGGCGACGCGGGCGGCATCTGGGGCGGCATCTGGGCCGGCAGGGCCGATCCGAAGCATCCAAGGAGAGTCAGAATGACAAAGGGTTTGAACATGGCGATGGCTCCGGGAGCGACCTTCGATCATAGCGCTGGCCACGGCCTCCGCAGCCATGGATGGACCGCCGCTGGGCCGTCGGTTCCCGCTACTCTGGATGCAGCAATGATCAGAATTTCCGGGAGGAACGGCCCCATGCGACAGCTGAGATGGATGCCCCAGACCATGGTCCTGCTCCTCACCTTCGGAGTGGCCTCGTCGAGCCGCGCCGCCGCACCGGACCGGACCCAGTGGAAGCTCTCCAGCTTCACCTGGGTGTCGCGCGTGCCCGCCGAACCCGGCGCGCCCGTCAACGCCCACCCCGCCACCCTCAGCGATGCAGCCATCAAGGCCGCCCTCGGCCCCGTGCTTGCGACTGTGGATGGCCACAGTGTTCCCCTCTTTGCCAAGGACGAGCTGGCGGGCCTCCTCGTGGCCCTGCGCGAGGCCTTTGCCCTGGCCAAGCCCGGCGAAGATCTCATCCTCCTCAGCAGCCACAAGCGCGGTGGCCTGTTCATGGAGGTGGCCCAGGGCATCACGGCGCGGCTCTTCGTGCGAGCGGGCGCCCTCAACCTCATCGTCCACGATGCCCGGCTGGCTTTCCTCGACCGCTACTACGCGGAGAACACCCTGCCCAGGTTCGAATATGGCTCGCGGAAGACTGCTTCCACCGAGAGCCTTGAGGCCCCCGGCGCCACGAACCTGCGCAAGGATTGGCTAACCCTGCCGCTGACCGCGGCCCCCGCCCCAGTGGCCGCGCTCCCGGTGGTGGCGGCAGCACCGGCAGCACCGGTGGCACCAGCCCCGACCGCCGCTCCCG
>JANYAS010000170.1 GCA_025361205.1 Holophagaceae bacterium | reverse complement strand
GCCTTGTGGGCATTGCCGTCGAAGGCCATGTCCTTGGCGCCCTGCTCCTTGATGTCGCCCTTGTGGATGATGTAGTTCACCTGGGCCTTGGACCCTGTGTTGAACTCGGCAAGGTCGGCGTGCCAGAAGACGCCGAAGTCGTTGGTGCCCGTGGGCTTCATGGGGTTGGGCCATTCGATGTCGGGCAGGGGCATGTTGGGGCTCTTCCAGAGGTGGACGCCCCATTTGGTGTAGACGCCGTCGCAGCGGTGGTAGTTGATCTCGATCTTGCCCTCGGGCGGTGCGGCCAGGGCGGGGGTGATGATCAGGGCGAAGACGGCGATCGCCTTGAGGAGGGTCGTGCGGAGGGTCGTGCGGAGGCTCATGCGTGACTCCTTGGGAAGAGGGCGTCGGCCCTCGGGTTGGAAGGTTCAGCCCTTGTTGGCGCCGGAGGTGAGGCCTGAGATCATCCACCGCTGGGCGAGGATGAACACGAAGGTGATGGGCAGGCCGGACAGGATGGAGGCGGCGGCGAAGTCGCCCCAGAGATACTTCTGGGCGTAGAGGAACTGCTTCATGCCGGCGGCCAAGGTGAGCTTGTCCTGACTACGCAGCAGGACCGAGGCCACGGGATACTCGTTCACCGCGCCAATGAAGGCCAGCAGGAAGATGACCATGAGGATGGGCAGGGCCATGGGCAGGAGCACCCGCCAGAAGGCCTGCCAGGGGGTGGCGCCGTCCACGGTGGCCGCCTCTTCGATCTCGGCGGGGATGGTTTCGTAGTAGCCCTTGATGGTCCAAATGTGCAGCGAGATGCCGCCGGAATAGGCCAGGACCAGGGCCCAGGGGCTGTCGATGCCCACGAGGGGGAAGGTGTGGCCGAGGCGGGAGAAGATGGAGTGGATGGCGATGAGGGCCAGGATCGTGGGGAACATCTGCATGAGCATGAGACCCACGAGAGCGGCCTTCTTCCCGGCGAACTTCATGCGGGCGAAGGCGTAGGCGGCGCTGGTGGACAAGAGCAGGGCTACCGCAGCCGACAGGGTGGCCACCTTCACGGAGTTCCAAAGCCAGAGCAGGACGGGCAGGTCGGGCTTGATCATCTGGCCATCGGGGCCCATGGAGGGAATGCCCAGGGCGAAGCGCCAGTGCTCGAGGCTGATGGTTTCAGGGATGAGACTGCCCGTGGCGAAATTCCCGGGCCGAAGGGAAATGGAGATGATCATCAGCAGGGGAAAGATCACCAGCGCGCACAGCACGATGAGGAAGGCGTGAGCGGCAAAGACGCGCCAGCGCTGGGACTTTTCGATGACGATGGCCATGGGTCGCTCCTTTCAGCGCTTGTCGTCCTGGGCGATCCGCGTGGCGCGGATCTGGATGATGGAGATCAGGGCGACCATGAGGAACACCAGGGTGGAAATGGCCGCGCCCAAGCCGAACTGCTGTCCCGAATCCTGGAAGGCCATGCGGTAGGTGTAGGACACGAGGATGTCCGTGGTGCCGGCCGGGGTGGCGGTGTTCAGGAAGTCTGGCAGGCCACCCGTGAGGAGGCTGATGAGCACGAAGTTATTGAAGTTGAAGGCGAAGGAGGAAATCAGCAGGGGCGTCAGGGGCTTGATGATCAGCGGCAGGGTGATCTGGAAGAAGTTCGTGATGGGCCCCGCGCCCGCCACGGCGGAGGCCTCGTAGAGGTCCTGGGGGATGGCCTTGATGAGGCCCATGCAGATCACCATCATATAGGGGAAGCCCAGCCAGGTATTGACGATGAGGATCATGGCCTTGGCCAGGAAGGGGTCCGAAAACCAGGTGGGCTTCACGCCGAACAGCGCCCCCAGAATCAGGTTGATCTCGCCCATGTTGTTGTTGAAGAGGCCCTTGAACACCAGGATGGAGATGAAGCCCGGAATCGCGTAGGGGAGGAAGAGCAGCAGGCGGTAGACCGACCGGAAGCGCAGCGAATCCCAGTTGACGAGCACCGCCAGGACCATGCCCAGGGCGGTGCAGAAGACCACCGTCAGGGTAGAGAACACCAGGGTCCAGATGAAGATCCGCCAGAAGGGCTCCCGCAGGCCTTTGTCAGTGAAGACGTCGAGGTAGTGCTTCCAGCCGATGTCCACCTGGAAGCCCGGATCCACGGTCTCGCCACCGGCAGCCTCATAGAAGCCGGTCTTGAAGTTGGGGCGGAGGAGGCCCTGATCCTGGTTGTTGGTGAGGCTACCGTCCTTGTTGTGCGTGTATTGGACGCGCGACGGCGCGAATTCCCGCAGGCCCGTCATGCGCACCTGGCCGCCATCGGGCATGGCCACGGTGAGGCCCTTGAGGAAGGCCTGGTGGCTGATGACCTCCTGCAGGGGCATGGGGTCGCCCGGCAAAGGGGTGGTCAAGGGTTCGGCCCTGAGGGTCATGGGCTTGTCCGGGCCCAGGATCAGGGGCTCGGTGGCGAAGGCTGCGCCGCCCTCCGCATCCTCCAGGCGAAGGCGCCAGTGATTGCCTTCGGCATGGAGCGTCGAGTTGTAGGTGGGGCCCTCGGCCCGGTAGGTCTCCTCCAGCAGGTACTGGGTGGCCCGTGGGAAAGTCAGTAAATTCTTGGAGCTGTAGTTGGTGAACCCGATGCGGACGGTGTAGAGCATGGGGAACACCACGAAGATCAGCGCCGCACCGATGCCCGGGAAGAGGTAGCGGTAGGCGTAGGTCTTCGGGGAGGTGTAGATCCAGATGAAGCAGGCCAGGGTCAGGAGCATCACACCGGCCAGCAGGGTTTCCCCCGTGGCGTAGACCAGGGTGACGAGGTACAGCCCCACCAGACCCAGGAGGATCATCACGACCGGGTGGAGGAGGCGTTTGAAGGCCTGGGGCATGCGCATGGGTTGATCCAAATCAGGTCGGGGTGCCCTTCCCGGGGGCGGACCGGCTGGTCCGTCCCCGGGCCGGTGGCTACTTCAAGATTCGCTTGGCGGCGGCGTCCAGGGCCTCCTTGGGGGTCTGCCGGCCTTCGGTCATGTTGTTCAGGGCCGAGACCATGGCCGCCCAGAAGCGGCCCATCTGCGGGTTGTTGGGCATGACGACGCCATCCTTGGCACTGGCCATGACGACCTGGATGAAGGGATCCGCTTTCATCTTGGCGAAGGCGGCCTTGCTGGCGGGGGTGCCTATGGCCACATCGGCATTGATGGTTTCGAGGCCCTTCAGGCTCAGCATGTTGTTCTCGATGAACTCGCGGGCGATGTCCACGTTGCCCGCGCTGGTGGCGGCCTTGGTGATCATGGCGCCCAGGTAGCCCACGAAGGGCGAGGCGGCCTTGCCGCCCACGCTGGGGATCCTGGCCACACCGAAATTGACCTTCGCCTTCTTGAGGTTGTCCCAGGCCCAGGGGCCGCTGATCATCATGGCCAGCTTGCCCTGGGCCATCTGGGCTTCCATGTCGGCGTAGGTGGCGCCCTTGGGCATCACGCCTTCCTTGACCAGCCGCGTGAGCATCTCGGCGCCCACCAGGGCCCCGGCGTTGTTCACGCCGGTGTCCTTGGCGTCATAGGTGCCGTCGGCCTTCATCTTGAAGGCGTAGCCCCCATTGGCGGCCAGCATGGGCATGGTGAAGTAGGTGTTGGTGTAGTCCCACAGGATGGCCTTCTTGCCCTGCTTCATCAGGGCCTTGTCCAAGGCGAAGATCTCTTCGAAGGTTTTGGGCGGGGCCTTCACCAGGTCCTTGTTGTAGATCAGCGAGACCGCCTCGATGGCCACGGGATAGGCCCACACCTTGCCCTTGAGGGTGAAGGCCTGCCAGGCCGTGGGGTCGATGTCGTCCTTGATCTTCTTGCCGGGGGTCACGGCGTTGATGACGCCGCTCTCGGCCCATTCTCCTACGCGGTCATGGGCCCACATCCAGATGTCGGGGCCCTTGCCCTCTTCGGCGGCCTGTTGGAACTTGCCGGGCGCATCCTCGGGATGTTCCACGATGACCTTCACGCCGGTCTTCTTGGTGAACTCGTTGCCCACCTTCTGAAGACCGTTGTAGCCCTTGTCGCCATTGATCCAGACGAGCAACTGGCCCTTTTCGGCGGCCTGGGTCGGGGTGCTGACACCCGCGACGAGGACCACGGCCACGGCCGTGGCCAGCTTACTGAGGTTGGATGGGATGCTCACGTCGATCTCCTTGGAGGGTGGCCCGAAGGGCCGGTGGAACGGAGTGACCCGGATCAGAGGATCCGGGGAAGGGTCCGGTCATCCGGGCCGAAGAGGAGGCAGTGGTGGGCCGGGAATCCCAGGTGGACCTCGTCGCCCATGGCCAGGGGATCTTCCGGCCGGGTCTTCACCGTCAGCTGTTCCGCGGATCCCGGGGATTTCACGTAGAGGAAGACGGTATCGCCGAGGTGCTCGGCTACGATCACCGTGGACTTGGCCGTATTCTCCGAGGCGGTTCTGGAGGCCAGCAGGCGCTCGGGGCGGATGCCCAGGGTGAGGGCAGCGCCTTCCGCCAGGCCCCGGGCGTCCACGGCTGCGGTCAGGAGGGTGCCATCCGCGAGGTGCACGGTGGCACCCGTTTCCGCCGCTGAGGCCAGGGTGCAGGGCAGGAAGTTCATCCTGGGCGAGCCGATGAAGCCCGCCACGAAGCGGTTGGCGGGGTGGTGGTACAGCTCCAGCGGCGTGCCCACCTGCTCGATGCGGCCCTGGTTGATCACCACGATGCGGTTGGCCAGGGTCATGGCCTCCACCTGGTCGTGGGTGACGTAGACCATGGTGGTGCGCAGGTCCACATGCAGGCGGGCCAGCTCCACCCGCATCTGCACGCGCAGGCCCGCGTCCAGGTTCGATAGGGGTTCATCAAAGAGGAAGACGCCGGGCTTGCGCACAATGGCCCTGCCGATCGCCACCCGTTGGCGCTGTCCCCCCGACAGCGCTTTCGGACGGCGATCGAGCAGGGGTTCGATCTGGAGGATCTGGGCGGCCCGCAGCACGGCCGCCGCGGTCTCCACCTTGGACGTTCCAGCGAGCTTGAGACCGAAGGCCATGTTCTCGGCCACGGTCATGTGCGGATACAGGGCGTAGCTCTGGAACACCATGGCGATGCCGCGCTTGGAGGGCGGCACGTCGTTCATGGCCTCTCCCCCGATGAAGAGTTCCCCGCTGGTGATCTCCTCCAGCCCCGCGATGCAGCGCAGCAGAGTGGACTTCCCGCAGCCCGAGGGCCCCACGAACACGATGAATTCGCCGTCCGTGATCTCGAGATCGATCCCGTGGAGGATCTCGGACTCCCCAAAGGACTTGCGCAGGGCTTTGAACTGGAGGTTGGCCATGGGGTTTCCGGGGGAAGGACTGGAGGGGCGAAGTCTGATGGATAGGCCGCGGGGCCGGGAAAGCAAGGTCAGGGCAGGTCGCCGTGAAGGGTGGTCTGGAAGCCCGAACCTGCCACATACAGCACTCGCACGCCATAAGCGGGCAGGGCGGTCGCGGTGTAGGTGTCGCCCGCCAGGGTGGTCACGCCCCGAAGGTCGCCCAGGACGGCCTGCACGGGCCCGCCCGCGGGCACACCGTGGGTCGTCAGCCCCGATACGACCACCGTCTGCGGGGTCGCGCTGAGGTTGGCCACCACCAGCAGGCGCTCGGAGCCGGCGTCGCGGAGGTAGGCGAGGGCCTTGGTTCCGGCGTCCGTTTGCAACGTCGCATATCCCCCTCGCTGGGCCGGATAGGCCCTGCGAGCCTGGATGAGGTACTTGCACCAGCTGAGGATGGAATCCGGCTGGCCCGCCTGGGTGGTGACGGCGGCCCAGTCCATGGGTTGGCGCAGGTTGAGGTCCGTGCCCGCCTGGCCGGTCATGCCGACCTCGTTTCCGTAGTAGAGGATGGGCGTGCCGGGGGACAGGAGGTTCAGCGCCTCGGCCAGGATGATCTTCGGCTTGCTGCCGCCGTACTGGGTGCCGGGCCGGGAGATGAGGTTGTCATGGTTCGAATCGAAGGTGGCTGACCGGGTGCCCGCAGGGTAGGTCCGCTGTTCGAACTCCCAAAGCGAGGTCAGCTGCGTGGCGTCGCCCCGGTTGATGGTGTTGTAGATGGCCCAGGGGGCGCCGAAGTCCAGGCACAGGTGGAACTCGTTGGTGCCGTTGCCGTAGTAGGGCGTCACACCCGAGGCGTCGTTGGTCCAAGCCTCCGCGATCATGGCCTTCGCGCTGTGCTTGCTGACGTCGCCCCCGGGGTGGGGGTGGAGGTCGCCGGTGCTGTACTCATCCAGGAGGCTTCGGAACGCCTTCAACTGGGAGTGGGTGTCGGGCTGGTCTGCCTGCTGGCCGGGGCCCGATTCACAGAGGTAGCGCACCGCGTCCACGCGCATGCCGTCGAAGCCTCGGTCCAGCCAGTAGGTCTGCACCTTGCGCAGCTCGGCCTGCACGGCGGGGTTGTAGAAGTTGAGGTCGGCCATGGAATCCGTGGCGAAGGAGGTGTAAAAGTAGCCTGAGGCGCCATTCCTCCAGACGTCCTGCGGGGCACCGCCGCCCCAGGGCAGACCCCAGCCGGCGGGTTGGCCAGTGTTCCATAGGTACCAGCTGTCCCGGGTGGCGGCGTTCGTGAACCAGGGGTTCTTGGTGGAGGTGTGGTTCGGCACGAAGTCGAAGAGGATCCGCATGCCGCGGCCATGCACCGCGTCGATGAGGTTCTTGAGGTCGGCCCGGGTGCCGAAGCGGTCGTTGATGGCGTAGTAGTCCATCGTGTCGTAGCCGTGCATGTTGTCGCCCTTGTAATCGCACTCGAAAACAGGGGAGAGCCAAAGAGTGTTCACGCCCAGGGACTGCAGGTAGTCCAGCCGGCCCTGGATGCCGGGCAGGTCGCCGATGCCGTCTCCGTAGACGCCATCGGCGAAGGCCTTCACCCAGATGTGATAGACCACCGCATCCAGGTACCAGCCGGGCGCATTTTCCAACTGTTGGCCGGGGGCGATGACCGTCGTGTCCACCGGATACCGGCTGACGGCGTCGGCGTTCGGGCCATGGCAGCCCAGCCCGCCCACCAGGAGGAAGGCGAACAGGGCGGCACTGGATAAAACGGTGGTGCGCTTCACATCATGTCCTTGGAAAAGATCAGCCGGGAAACGACCCGCCCGGGAGGACGGGCCGTGTTCTCAGGGAACTATTACCACCAAGCCTCGACCTGGGCGCCGAAGGTGGTGCCAGCCTGGGAGCCGCTGAAGACGCCAAGCCCGCTGGGGGTGCCCCAGTTGGTGGCGGTCTTGTTCCAGTTCGCCTTGGTGACGAAAAGACGGAGGACCGGACGGGACCACCAGCTCTTCTGGGGGCTGAACTGCAGGGCGAGGGTCTTCTTCAGCATGGTGCGGGTCTCGGTGTCGCCGGTGACCTTGAAGCGGTCGTAGCCGACCTCCGCCGCCAGGCTGATGTGGTTGGTGAAGAACCACACGGGTCGGGCGCCGATGGAATCCCAGGTCATGTCGCGGTGCCCGGGCTGGGACGAATCCTCGTTCTGGACCCGATGGATGGCCACGGCACCGATGCCGAGCTCGGGGAGCGGCTGGATGAACAGGTTGTCCATCACCATCCACCAGTTGATCTTGGTGTTCACTTCGGGGTTGTACCAGTTCCAGAAGGTGGAGCCGTCGCCTTTGGTGAAGTAGAGCTTGTTGTCGCCCCCGAGAATCCCGGATTGTTGGTATTCCAGGTGCCACCGGCGGCCGAGGTTTGTGAAGGCCTGGTTGCCGGTGCCCTTGCGGACGCTGGGTTCGTTGTACTGGAAGCCCAGGGTCAAGGAAGCGCCCTCCCAGGGGGCGAGGCCGCTCCACCGAAGGTCGTGGGATGCCACGACCACCTTGCCATTGAAGTTGTAGACGTCAGAGTTGACCGTGCCCGGGAAGTGGGCCCAGCCTGTCACGCCACCGTTCCAGCCCCCATCGACGTTGTTGCGGTCCGCCTGGATGTAGGCATAGCTGAACTTGCCGAGGCCCACATCGATGTTTTCGAGGCCCACGCCATCGCCGCTGTTGTTCCAGTAGTAGAAATCGATCATGTGGACGTCGTGGCGCTGGTAGAAGCGGCGGCCCATCCAGAGGCTGGCATCCTTCAACAGGGTGGAATCGCCGAGTACGCCATTGGCCTCGCCCCAGCCTTCCCGGAGGAAGACCATCTGGTTCTGGGTGGCCGAGTGGGAGCCGTCCACATTGCCGCCGGCATCCACACTGGCGTCCCGAGATCCATTCCACTGCCGGAACGTGGGCCGGAAGTGGAGCTTGAAGTTCGTGCTTCCCTTTTCGTAGGCCTTTACGTCGATGGCCAATTCGAAGTAGTTGTCCTGTTCATTGCCGAGACGGTAGCCCGGGCCGCCCGAGGGGTTGTTGATGGCGCCGGGGAGGTAGAAGCTCGCTTGTTCGCCACCGTTTGACGAACGCCCAACGCCAGCGCGCATGTAGCCGTGGATTTCGACCACGTCATCGGCGACGAGGGATCCACAAATCAGCGCCAGGGGGAGCGCTGCCTTGATGAGGGAGAGAGCCTTCATGATCTTGCCTCCAATAAGATTTGCCGCAGGGCGGCGGAGTGAGGGGGTGGGTGGGAAATCGGACAAGGGGATGGGTTCAGGCCAAGCGGCCAAAAAACCCTCCCCAGGGGGGAAGGAAAAGGTCCCGGCCGTCGCGGCGGCCAGCCTTGAGCCCATGCCCCTCGAGGGGCTGCACACGGGCCGGAAGGGTGTAACGGACCCCTTCGGGGCTGAGGTTGAAGACCGCCAGGATCCGGTCCTGACCCCACTCGCGACGCAGCGCGAGGATGGGTTCGGGGGTCCGGTAGAAGTGGATGGCACCGTGGCAAAGAGCCTCCGACGCTTCCGACGCCTTCCGCCAGGCGAGGAACTGCTGATAGAAGCGCAGCACCGACGCGGAATCCGCCGATTGGGTGGCCACGGAGCGGCCCAGGTGATCCTGAAACATGGGCAGCCAGGGCTCCACCGTCGAAAATCCGCCCCGGGGCTTGTTGGGGGTCCAGGGCATGGGGGTTCGGCAGCCGTCCCGGCCCTTGTAGTCGGGCCAGAAGGTGATGCCATAGGGATCGATGAGACGGTCGAAGGGAACTTCGGCTTCGGGCAATCCCAGTTCTTCGCCCTGGTAGATGCAGAAGCTCCCGCGGAGGGAACCCAACAGGGCCACCAGTAGCTTCGCAAAGGCGGGGTCGTCCACCCCCTTGCCCCAGCGGGTGACCACTCGCACACAGTCGTGGTTGGACAGGGACCAGCAGCCCCAGCCTCCGCCGGGCTGGATGCGCCGTTCGAACTCCTGCACCACGGACCGGATGCGCGCTGCGCTGAATTCCTCCGTGAAGAGGCTGAAGCCGTAGGCCATGTGGAGCTTGTCGCCGTCGGCTGTGTACTCGGCCATGGTGGCCAGGGCGCCCTCGTCCCCGATCTCGCCCACACTCGTGACGCCGTACTGGTTCATGAGCGTCCGGAGGCGCTTCAAGAATGCGATGTTTTCGGGGCGGCTCTTGTCGTAGCGGTGGATCTGGCACCCGTAGGGATTGCCTTCGCGCACGGAGGTGAGCTCCACCTTTCCCGGCCGGGCCGGCGGATTGTTCCGCAGCATTTGATCGTGGAAGTGGAAGTTGCAGGCGTCGAAACGGAACCCGTCCACCTGGCGCTCCATCCAGAACTGCACTTCCTCCAGCAGCTGGGCCTGCACCGGCTCATGGTGGAAGTTCAGGTCCGGCTGGGATTCCAGGAAATTGTGGAGGAAGTATTGGCGCCGGCGCGGCTCCCAGGCCCAGGCGGACCCGCCGAAGACGGACTGCCAGTTGTTGGGCGGCGTGCCGTCGGGCCGCGCGTCGGCCCAGACGTACCAGTCCGCCCGCGCGTTGTCCCGGCTCTTCCGGCTTTCCTTGAACCAGGCGTGCTGGTTGGAGGAATGGGACAGCACCTGGTCGATGAGCACCTTCAGGCCCAGGCGGTGCGCCTCCGCCACCAGGCGGTCGAAATCCGCCAGGGTGCCGAAGGTGGGATCCACGTCCCGGTAGTTCGACACGTCGTAGCCGAAATCCTTCATGGGCGACGTGAAGAAGGGCGATATCCAGATGGCATCCACCCCCAGCTCGGCCACGTAGGGCAGGTGGGCGGTGATCCCGGGCAGATCGCCGATGCCATCCCCGTTGGTATCCTGGAAGCTCCGGGGATAGATCTGATAGATCGCCGCACCGCGCCACCATTCGGCGGCGGGAGTGGGACGATCCTCAGCTTTCCGGACGGGCATGGGCTGGATTCCTTGGGGGGACAGAAGGGGCGGCATCAGGGGGGACTACAGGGTGGGGCTTGGAATGTCTTGTAACCGGTTACACAATCTGAGTTGGTGGGACGGTTCCGGTCGGCATCGGGGGGTGCTGAGGAGGGTGGTGGTGGTCGTCGTCTGACGAGCCGAATGTAATCGGTTACAAGAAGGTCGCAGGTATGGTCGAATGGCGTCACGGGTATGTCAAGATGGTAATTTGAGCTGCTGGGAACTTTCTTGTGACTCGCTTGAAATTATTTATTCCATTCTGTTTATATTGGCACCCCACGCGCACTGGGTCCGCCCCGCTGAAGAGGACTCGGGGATCCGGTGGACGCCCTTCCGGGAACCATGGACCATCTGTAGCTGTCGGCCCTCTTTTTCGGTAGAAGCCCAACAGCAGGTCTTTTCGTCCTTCTGAGGTGATGCACCCATGGTTGCAACCGTTGACAACCCCATCCTGGTGGCCGATGTGGGCGGCACCAACCTCAATTTGGCGCTGCTGGCCAGGGAGGGGTCTCGGTTCCGCCTCCTCCGCAAGGACCGCTACCGCACCCAGGACGAGCAGTCCCTCCTGGAGCCCATCCAGCGCTTCCTGGCCGCCGATCCCTCCGTCCGCCCCCAAAGCGCCTGCCTGTCCGGGGCAGGCCCGGTGCTGGACCGCCGCATCCACCTCACCAACGCGCCCTGGGACATCCACGGGCCCGCCCTCGAACGCAGCCTGGGCATCCCCGTGCACTTGGTCAACGACTTCACGGCCCTCTCTTGCGGGGTGCTCCAGCTCGATCTGGCGGATCCGCTCCAGGTGACCCCCTTGCCCCATGGCAATGGCAACCAGCCCGCGGTCGATCCCTCGGGCCTGACCCTGGTGGTGGGCGCGGGGACAGGCCTGGGGGTGGGCTTCCTCATCCCTACACCCCAGGGTCCCCGTGCCTTTCCCAGCGAGGGCGGCCACATCGGTCTGCCCGTGTACGACGAGGACTCCCTGGCCCTCTGGCGGCATCTGGCCACCGGTCTGCCCGGCCCGCCGGGGGCCGAGATGGCCGTCTCGGGGCAGGGGCTCGCGCAGATCTTCCGCTTCCTCCTCGATTCGCACCGGGTGCCCTGGTCGGCCGAGGCCTCGGCTCTGCTCGGTCTGCCCGCCGCCGATCAGCCCGCCGCCATTTCGGCCCGGGCCGCCACCGATCCCGCCTGCGGCCGTGCCATGGCCCTGTTCGCGGATCTCTACGCCCGAGTCTGCGCGGAGCTCTGTGCGGTCTTCCTGCCCACCGGCGGACTGTTCCTCGCCGGCGGCATCGCCGCCAAGAACACCGAACACTTCCTGGGGGAAGGCCGGTTCATGGCCCGGTTCGACCAGAACTACCGGGCCCACCTCGATCAGCTCACCCGCGCCACGCCGGTCTACCTGGTCCACGATTACGATCTGAGCCTCTACGGCGCCGCCCATGCGCCGGCCTGCACCACCTGACCTGCCCCACCCGCAGCACCCGCGCATTGACGCCCCAGGAACCGAACGGTATTCATGGGGCAGCGCCTCCTTCCCAACGCTTCCCCTTCTTTGACGGCCCCCATGAAGATCACCATCGGCGAGATCGCCCGGCAGGCCGGCGTTTCCACGGGCACGGTCAGCCGCGTCATCAACCACAAGCCTACTGTCGCCGCCGATACCCGGGCCACCGTTCTGGCCGTGATGAAGAAACTGGGCTACGAACCCGACCCTGTGGCGCGGGAGCTGTCCCGGCGCACCAAGCACACCCTCGGCATCTGGGTGGGCGCGGGCGAAAACCGGCTGTCGCCCTACTTCAACGTCATCTGGCGCGCCCTGTTGCTGGAGATGCAGCTGCGCGCCACCCAGTTCGTGGAACTGCCGGTGGACATCACCCCGGTGCGGCGGAAGCTGGACGCGGTCCTGATGTTCCACTGCGCCGACATCGATCAGCGCTTGGCCACCCTCTGGCGGCGCGGCGTGCCCGGGGCCCTCATCGGCCACCATCCCGGGGTATCCTGCGTGGCCCCGGACGACACGGGCGGCGGTCGGCTCGCCGGCCTGCGCCTCCTCGAACTGGGCCACCGCAATCTGCTGCATCTGACCGGCAGTGACGAACACCAGTGGGCTGTGGACCGCGCCGCCGGTTTCACCGCCGCCCTCGCCCAACACGGCGGGGGACCCCTGGCCCCGGTCATCCTGCATGGCGGGGGCTCCGTGCTGGGCGGCTACCGCCTCCTGCGGGACGCCTGGAAGCAGGGACACCGGCCCACAGGGATTTTCTGCGCCACCGACGAAATGGCCGTGGGCGTGCTGGGCGCCCTCGCGGACCTGGGAATATCCGTGCCCGACCAGGTGTCCGTGCTGGGCTTCGACGGGCTGGTGGAGCTCTACCCCGGGCTTGCCTCCGTGGCCCAGGATATCCCCGCCATCGCCCACGAAGCCGTCACCCTCGCTTTAGGGGCCATCGAGCGCGACACCGTCCGGCACATCGTGGTCCCCGTGAAGATCATCGAAGGCGCCACCCTGGGGCCCGCGCCCCGGTAGGGTGAAGCCCCCTCATCTGGACCTGCTGGGGGCAGGCGAGCAGCCTTCCCTGGTTACGCCTTGCGCACGGCAAAGCCCTGGAAGCCCTCCCCCTCCCAGCGCAGCGGGTGGGGTCGGAAGCAGGCTGTGAGGCCGTCCTGGGCATCCACTTCCGCCCCCAGGGCCCCGGGCCACACCGGCGCGGGGACCAGGTCCGGCCGGGCCTGGGCCAGCCACGCGCGGTGGGCCTCGCCCTCCTCCGGCAGCCAGGAGCACACGGCGTAGATCATCAGGCCCCCGGGGGCAAGGCGCTCAGCGGCGGCGGCCAGGAGGCGGTGCTGGAGGCCGGTGAGGCGGGGCTGGTCGTCGTGGGCGATCCAGGGCCACTCGGGGTGCTTCTGCAGGGTGCCGCTGCCGCTGCAGGGGGCGTCCAACAAGATGAGGTCGAAGGTGCCCGCAGCGGTCTCCAGCCACTGGGCGGCATCGGCCTCGATGACGTGGGCTTCGATCCCCCGTTGCTGGAGGGTCTGGCGCAGGCGGGCGGCGCGCTTCGGGTGGACCTCCAGGGCCGTGAGGAGGGCGCCGGGGTGGCGCAGGGAGAGGGCCGTGGACTTGCCGCCGGGGGCGGCGCAGGCATCCAGGATGCGCGTCACCGGGCCCTCACGGGCGTAGGCCAGCAGGGCCTGGGAGCTGCGGTCCTGCACCATGCCACCCGCCGATTCCAGCCAAGGGCGGGGAAAGGGGGCGCCCTCCGCCAGGCGCAGGCAGCCCGGCAGGTCGGGATCAGACACCAGCCCCTCGGGAAGGTCGCCCTTCAGCAGCCGGAAGGCGGGGCGGGGGGGCTGCTGGAGCTTGGACCAGAGGGCTTCGAGATCGGCGGCCAGAAACGCCCCATGCGGTGTCAAAGCCGCCTGTAGGGCCCGCTCGACGGACGGGCTGCGATCCAGGGCGGCGGACAAGGCCTCCAGCTCGGCGGCGAGGGCCCCGCGGTCCTTGGCGGCCCGGCGCAGGAGAGCGTTCACCAGGCCCTTGTGGGGGGCGAAGCCCAGGTCTTGGGTCCCCGCAAGCTCCACGGCTTCGTTCACGGCGGCATGGTCGCTGACCCCCGGCAGCCAGGCCAGCTGGGCGAGGCCGATGGCCAGGGCCACCCGGGTGCCCAAGGGCACGCCCCGGGTGGGATCCTTCAGTTGCGGCGTCACCCAGGCCTGGATTCGCCCCCAGCGGCGCAGGCAAAGCCCCAACAGGGCCTGGGCCAAGGCCGCGTCCTCGCCCAGGTCGCGATCCCAGATGTCGGGCACCCGGCCCCCCTCCCCAAAGACTTCATGGAGGGCGTGGGCGACATGGATGCGGGCGGGCGTGGGCATGGGGCTCCAAGAGGCAGAACCCCAATTATGGCCCCGGACCGGAGACCTGAGGCCCAGCATCTGGCGCACACGCTTCTCCCCGCACCGAGCTCCGCGGCCCCATATTGGTGATCAGTCGCTGGTGGAAGGGATCCCGCCGGCACCCACCACCGCTCGTTCGATTCAGGGAGGCACCATGCAAACATCCATCGACGGCATCCGGATCGCCTACACGGACGAGGGCCAGGGCCTCCCACCCCTGCTCTTCGTCCACGGCTTCCCCCTCTCCCGGGGGGCCTGGCAAAACCAGGTCATGGCTTTCGCGCCCACCCACCGGGTGCTCGCCCCGGACCTCCGGGGCCTGGGGGACAGCGGGGCCTCGGCGGGTCCCACCTCCATGGCCCGGTTCGCCGAGGATCTGGCGGCCCTGCTCCGGGAGCTGAGGGTTGGGCCCGTGGTCCTGGTGGGTCATTCGATGGGGGGCTACGTGGCCCTGGCCTTCCAGGAGGGTTTTTCCGAACGGCTCTGCGGGCTCGTCCTGGTGGGCACCCGGGCCGGCGCTGACAATCCCGAGACCGCCGCCAAACGGCGCGCCTCGGCGGAGAAGGTCGGAGCCGAAGGCATCGGCTTCATCGTCGCGGACATGGCCCCCAAGATGCTCGCGGCGGATAACCTTGATGAGAACTCGGCCCAGCAGGTGCGGGCCCTCATGGCACCCTCCAGCGTCCAGGGCGTGGCCAGCGCCCTCCTGGGCATGGCGGACCGGCCCGATGCGACCCCCGGCCTGGGCCAGATCAGGGTCCCCACCCTCGTGATCACCGGGGCCCAGGACACGGTCATTCCCCCCAACGAATCCGAGCTGTTGGCCCAGGCCATCCCGGGGGCGCAGTTGGAGCTCATTCCCCATGCCGGGCACCTGGTGGCCTTCGAGCAGCCCGCAGCCTTCAACCGCTGCTTGGCGGCCTGGCTCACCCGCGTCGATCCAGGCCGAAACGGTTAACCTGTCCCCGTGCTTCCCGAGGATCCCCATGGCCCACCGCTATCCCCTTTTGCTTGCCTGGACCGGCAATACACTCGATGGCGCCTACACTCGGGACGCCACCGTCACGAGCCCCGGCAAGCCCCCCCTGGCCGTCAGTAGCGCCCCCGAATACACCGGAAACCCGGCCCGCTGGAATCCCGAGGACCTGCTGGGCGCGGCCCTGGCCACCTGCCACATGCTCACCTTCCTGGCCCTCTGCGCCAAGGCCAAGGTCGAGGTCCTGGGTTACGAGGACCCCGCCGAAGCCGTGCTGGACACCATCGACAAGGTCACGCGCGTCACCCAAGTGCACCTGCGCCCCCTCATCCGCGTGACCCGGGGCACCAGCATGGCCAAAGTGCTTGAGCTGTTCGAGAAGGCCCACAAGTACTGCTTCGTGGCCAATTCGGTCACCTGCGAAGCCGTGCTGGCCCCGCGCGTCGTGGAGGTCTAGGGCCCCCCATGCGCTGTCCCTTCTGCGGGCACCTCGAGGACAAGGTGGTGGACTCCCGCGAGTCCCGGGAGGGCGATTCCATCCGCCGCCGCCGAGAGTGCCTGTCCTGTGCCCGCCGCTTCACCAGCTACGAGCGGGTGGAGGAGGTCCCCCTGGTGATCCTCAAGAAGGACAGCCGTCGCGAGCCCTTCGACCGCCAGAAGCTCATGAAGGGGCTGCTGCTAGCCTGCCAGAAGCGCCCAGTCTCCCTGGCCCGCATCGAGGAGCTGGTGGGCGATATCCAGTCCCGGCTCCTGGAACGCCCGGACCGGGAGATCCGCAGCCGGGACCTGGGCGAATTGATCATGGACGAACTGAAGGGCCTGGACCAGGTGGCCTACGTGCGCTTCGCCAGCGTCTACCGCGACTTCAAGGATCTGCCGGACTTCGTGAAGGCCTTCGAGGGCCTCGTGCATAAGGAAGCCGCGTCGGGCCGTGCCCCCGCCCCGCCGCCGTCGGAACCCGCCAAGCCACTGGCTCAGGCCCTGTTTCCGGGCGAGACCGTGGACATGCCCGCCCTGAAGGGCCGTAAAAAGTAGAGCTACACTGCAAGATCGAGGTTTTCCCGTGGCCGACGACGTTCTCCTGCCCCCACCGCCCGATGAGCAGCCCAAACTCCCCGAGGAGTTGCCCGTGCTGCCCCTGCGGGACGTGGTGGTCTATCCCTATGTCATTCTCCCCCTCAGCATCAGCCGGGAGAAGTCCATCCGCGCCGTGGACACGGCCCTGGTGGAAAACCGCATGATCCTACTGCTCTCCCAAAAGTCGGTGGAGATGGACAACCCCCGGCCCGAGGACCTCTACCAGGTGGGCACCGCGGCCCTCATCATGCGGGTGCTGAAGCTGCCGGATGGCCGCATCCGCGCCCTGGTCCAGGGCCTGCAGCGGGTTCGCGTGGAGTATTTCACCGAGACCGAGAACCTGTTCAAGGCCCGGGTGGAGCCCCTCACGGAGCCGGAGACGACCTCTCCTAACCTGGAGTCGGACGCCCTCCTGCGCAGCGTAAAGCAGACCCTGGAAAAGGCCGTGGCCTTGGGCAAGACGCTGCCCCAAGAGGTGCTGGTCATCGCCAGCAACCTGGATAATCCCGGCCGTCTGGCGGACCTGGTGGCCTCCAACCTGGACCTCAAGCTCCAGCAGACCCAGGAAGTGCTGGAGATCGCCGATCCGGGCCTGCGGCTCAAGCGCGTGAACGAGCTCCTCACCCGGGAGATCCAGCTGCTGGAGGTCCAGCAGAAGATCACCATGGAGGCCCGCGGCGAGATGGACAAGAGCCAGCGGGATTACTACCTGCGCCAGCAGCTCAAGGCCATCCAGCAGGAGCTGGGCGAGGGTTCGGAGCTGGCCGAGGAGGTCACGGCCTTCCGCGACAAGCTGGCGAAGATGAAGGTCCCCGAGGAACCGCTGGTGGAGATCGAGCGCAACCTGAAGAAGCTCGAACGCATGCACCCCGACTCCAGCGAGACCGCGGTGACGCGCACCTACCTCGAATGGATGACCGAGCTGCCCTGGGGCACCGTCACCGAGGACAACCTCGACCTGCAGCAGGCCAAGACCGTGCTGGACGAGGACCATTACGGCCTGCAGAAGATCAAGGACCGCATCCTGGAATTCCTGGCGGTACGCAAGCTGAAGCCCGACCTCCGTGGCACCATCCTCTGCTTCGTGGGCCCCCCGGGCGTGGGCAAGACCTCGCTGGGCAAGTCCATCGCCCGAGCCCTGGGCCGCAAGTACTCGCGCATCTCCCTGGGTGGCGTGCATGACGAAAGCGAGGTCCGGGGCCACCGCCGCACCTACGTGGGCGCCATGCCCGGCCGTATCGTGCAGGCCTTGCACCAGGTCAAGAGCATGAACCCCGTGATCATGCTGGACGAAGTGGACAAGATCGGCCGCGATCAGCGCGGCGACCCCAGCGCGGCCCTGCTGGAGGTGCTGGATCCCGAGCAGAACCACACCTTCCGTGACCACTATTTGAACGTGCCCCTGGACCTCAGTCAGGTGCTCTTCCTGGCCAACGCCAACGAGCTGGAGCCCATCCACCCGGCCTTCAAGGACCGCATGGAAATCATCTACCTCAACAGCTACACGCTGGAGGAGAAGCTGGGCATTGCCGAGCAGTACCTCATCCCCAAGCAGCTGGAAAAGCACGGCATCACAAGGAAGCAGCTGATCATCTCGAAGAAGGCCCTGAAATCCATCATCACCGGTTACACCCGGGAGGCGGGCCTGCGTCAGCTGGAACGGGAGATCGGCGCCGTCTGCCGCAAGGTGGCCCGCCGCGTGGCGGAGAACAGCCTAAAGAAGAAGCTCACCCTCGACGACGCCAGCATCCACGCGCTGCTGGGCCCCGTGAAGCTGCTGCAGGACGAACGGCTGAAGGCCCCACGGGTGGGCGTGGTGACGGGCCTGGCCTGGACCGCCGTGGGCGGCGACGTGCTTTTTGTCGAAGCCTTGAAGATGCCCGGGAAGGGCCTGTTGATCCTCACGGGCCAGCTGGGCGACGTGATGAAAGAAAGCGCCCAGGCGGCGCTGAGCTACATCCGCAGCCGGGGAGAGGCCTTTAAGATCGATCCCGAGGTGCTCCAGAAGCAGGATCTCCACATCCACTTTCCCGAGGGCGCCATCCCCAAGGACGGCCCCAGCGCGGGCCTCGCCATTGCCACCGTGCTGCTGTCCGTGCTCAAAGACATCCCTGTGCGGAACACCCTGGCCATGACCGGCGAGATCGATCTGCGGGGCGATGCCCTGGCCATCGGCGGCCTCAAGGAAAAGGCCCTGGCGGCCCTGCGGGTGGGCATCAAGGACATCCTCATTCCCCACGCCAACCAGAAGGATCTCGAAGAGATCGATCCCGAGCTGCGCAAGCAGTTGCGCTTCCACCCTGTGAAGCATGTGGAGGAGGTCTTCGAATATGCCCTGGTGGGATGGGTGCGGCCCGAGGTGGCGAAACCCGTCCGGAAGAAGCGGTGAAAAGGTTGGCCTTCGGCCATCCCAGAACCTATTCTTTACGTATAGGAGCGTTACCATGCTTGCCGAGGCCTTCACGCTCGTGCTTCAGCTCCCCCCCTGGTCTTTGGCCCGGCGCTCCCGCCCCCGGCCTTCGCGCACCCGCGGGAACTCACCTGCGAGGTTCGCGACCTCGGCCGGCCCCAACCGCTCTGGGTCTCGCCGGCCCCTGCATTCCCGGGGGTTTCCCTGGATTCCCGCGCCCTGAGGCCCCCCAAGGAGCGGTACCTGGTGAATCCAGTCGTGGATGGCCTCCTGGTCCTGGGTGCCATGGCCGCCACCCGGGGCAGCTGGGATGACCGATCCTGGTACACCAAGGCTTGGCCGTCCACAGGGGCCGTCACCCCAATTTTCATCCCGCTCCAACGGCCTCCCCTGTGGAGCGTGGGGCACTGAGTCCGGATCGGCGTTAAAGCGGGGGCTTCCTGGCCCCGCGGGGCTCCTAAGCGAAGCCTGGGCCCCAACAGAGAGGCCTGTTCCACGTGGAACGCGCAAGGCTTCGGTAGACTGAGGCTTCGCGAGGTGTATGTGGGTCTTTTTGGCGGCCTGATCGACAAATTCAAGCAGGGGCTCAAGCGCACCCAGGAACAGGTGCTGGCGCCCATGGGCCGTTTGCTGGGACTGCGGCGGCTGGACGAAGCCCAACTGGAGGAACTGGAGGATCTGCTGCTCCAGGCCGACCTCGGCGTGAAAGCCGTGGACCCGTTGATGGCGCGGCTTCGCCGTGAGCTGAAGGGCGGCACCGAGGTCGACGCCAAGGCCATCCTGAAGGAGGAACTCCTTAAGCTGCTGCGCCAGCACCCGGCCCGACCCTTCGAGGTCCCCCGCACGGGCGAGGTCACCCAGGTGGTGCTCCTGGTGGGCGTCAATGGCGTGGGCAAGACCACCACCCTGGGCAAGCTGGCGGCTTTCCTTCAGGCCCGGGGCGAAGGGGTCCTGGTGGTGGCGGGGGACACCTTCCGGGCCGCCGCCATCGATCAGCTGGAGCGCTGGGGCGAACGGGCCGGGGTGCCCGTCATCCGCAATCACATGGGCGGCGATCCCGCGGCCATTGCCTTCGACGGCGCCACCAGCGCCCGCGCCAAAGGCACGCCCTGGGTGCTCATCGATACCGCGGGCCGGATGCACACCAAGGACCACTTGATGAAGGAGCTGGACAAGATCCGCCGCAGCCTCCAGAAGGTGATCCCTGCGGCGCCCCACCGGGTGCTGCTGGTGCTGGACGCCACCACCGGCCAGAACGGCCTGAAGCAGGCCGAAGCCTTCGCCCTGGCCGCAGGCGTCACGGACCTGATGCTCACCAAACTGGACGGCAGCGCCAAGGGCGGTGTGGTGGTGCCCATCCTGGACCGGCTGAAGCTCCCCATCGCCTTCGTGGGCGTGGGCGAAGGGGTGGACGACCTCATCCCCTTCGACGCCGAGGCCTTCGTGGACGGCCTGCTCGATGTTTGACCTGGAACTCACCCCCGAAACGGCCTGGGCCCTGGCCACGGGTGGTCCCTGGCCCGATCCGTCGGCCCTGGCGGGCGACGGCCACTTCATGGCCCTCGCCCTTCAGGAGGGCCTGAAGGGTGTGGGTCTCGCCAGCCCCAACCCGCCCGTGGGCTGTGTCCTCGTGAAGGCTGGCCGCGTCCTGGGTGTCGGCGTTCACACCCGGACCGGGGATCCCCACGGCGAGGTCATGGCCCTGCGGGACGCCGAGGCCCAGGGCGAGGATCTACGGGGCGCCACGGCCTACGTCACGCTGGAGCCCTGCTGCCACCAGGGCCGCACGGGCCCCTGCACCCTGGCCCTCATCCAGGCGGGCATTTCCCGGGTAGTGGTGGGCGTGCGCGACCCGAACCCCCGGGTGGACGGGGGGGGGCTGGCGATCCTGCGCGCCCACGGGATCCCGGTCGAAGAAGGCGTGCTGGGCGAGGCCTGCGCCCGCCTCCACGCCCCCTTCCTGAAGCTCATCCACACGGGGCTCCCCTGGGTCAGCCTGAAACTGGCCCTGGGTTCGGATGGCTCCCTCGGCCCCGGGGGCCAGACCACCCCGGTGACCCCGCCCGAGGTCCAGCGCCTGGGCCACGCCCTCCGCCGGGCCTCTGAGGCCATCGTGGTGGGTCGCCACACCATCGCGGTGGACGATCCCCAGCTGACGGATCGCTGGCCCGCACCCACGGCCCCCCACCGCACCTTCGCCCGAGTGGTCCTGGACGAGGATGGGCAGCTCCCTGCCTCCGCCCGCCTATGGGCTCCCGTGGCCGGTCAGCCTGTCTTCCGCGGCGTCACCGGCGATCCCGCGCCCCTTCGAAACGTGGAGGACCTGCAACTGCCGCCGGACGGCCGGGGATGCAGTTTGCGCCACCTGTTGCACGAACTCGCCGCCCGCGGCGTGGGGCGGGTGCTCGTGGAGGGGGGCGGCACCCTGGTCCGGGCCTTCCTCGACCAGGGACTGGGGGATGAATTCCACCGCTTCCAGAGCTACACCCCCGCTGGCGGAACCCCACTGGACCTCGCCCTCCCCACCGCCTGGCAACCCCGGGGCCGAGCTCATTGGCCCGGGGGTCACTGGGAGGTCTGGCGCTAGCTCTGGCCCTCAGGTGGCATTGGCACGACCCTTGAAGTTAGACCTCTTTCCCCTGGAGCCCCCATGCGCCTTCCCCCCTGGCGAGTCCTCACTGGCCTGATGGCTCTGGCCCTGCTCTTGGCCTGCGGCAACAGCGGCAGCAGCAGCAGCCCGACCTATGGTTCCGACGCCCAGATCACCCTCCAGGCTCAGTTCGAGAAGCGACCCATGACCGCCACGGGCCCGGGCGCCACCGTCCTCAAACCCGCACGTTACTGCTGGGCCGAGGTGCGGGACGCGGGGTCCAACGCCCTGCTGGCCTCAGGCTACCTGGGCAGCGATGGCACGGGCTTGGCGGTCGTGCCCAAAGGTCTCTCAGTCTACGTGCAGGTCTACGCTCAGTACCAGGTACCCTCCGCGGACCCCAACAGCTTCTTCCTGCGGGGCAGCGTGAAGAACGGCCCCTATCCCCTTACAGCCACGACGCCTACCATCGATAGCAGCACCTTTTCCGCCACCCCCAACTGGTCCGTCACCAGCGCCACTTTCCTGGCGGATCGGGACGGCACCCTGGGCGTCACTGCCCTGGCGGCCAACCGCATCGCCGGGGCCTTCAACATCGCCGATCAGGCCGTGACCTTCGCCGCCGCCGTGCGTGACATGGACGGTTCCGCCGTCCTGCGCCTGCCCAACCTCCACACCTTCTGGACCACCAGCCTCAACGTGGCGGACCAGACCCGTACCTATCCCGAACTCACCTGGAGTTCCGCCAGCACCTACCTGGTCTCCGATAGCGGCCGCGCCCTCTTCAGCCACGGCGTGTACGGCCTGGGCAGCGGCGCGGCTAGCACCGAGACGGACGAATGGGACGACGGCATCCTTCAGGAGACCTTTGCCCGGGTGCTCTTCGCCGACCATAGCTACAAGGCCGATGGCAGCAGCAGCCTCTCCCTCCTGCGCCGCGACAACGACAACGTCAGCGTGGACCGCGGCGTGCAGAGCGAAGCCACCGTCGCCTTCGTGGCCGGCTTCTCCGATTTCCTATCCGCGGCCGTGCGCAACGACCCCCGCATCCTGGATAGCTACGTGGACGCCGGGGGTGTCCCCAGGGTGGAGGTCATCACCCTCACCGACCATGCCTTCGTGCCCACCGCCGCCAAGGGCGAATTCGCCAGGGGCTCCATCGCCGTGAGCCTCTGGGGCCTTTGGAAAAACGTGCTGGGGGGCGGCGCGCCGGGCCTGAACACCCTCTGGGCCGCCGTGCGCTCCACCACCGCCTCCGCCGACGGCACGGGTGAGTACGAGCAGGCCACCCTGGGCTGCTACCCCACCTACCTGCAGGGCGTCGCCAGCCGCGTGCCGGCCCCCACCTGGACCGCGGCCCTGGGCGAACTGGCCCTGGAGGCCGTGCCCAACCCCAACCCCACCTATTTCGCGGGGACAGCCCTCTGGAAGCCCATTGCCCTGGGCGTCACCACCACCGACAGCCTCCAGACCTATGCTTCGACCTACTACTACGACCGGAACCAGAGCCAGGCCTGGCGCTTCACCCACGGGGGCGGCGCCCGCACCCTCACCATGACCCCCACCAGCGGCCAGGATTTCTACCTGGAGCTCATCGGCCCCGGCGGGTGGGTGGCTGGAAGTACTGGCACCAACCTGACCGGCCTCCCGCGAACCCTGACCCTGTCGAACCTACCCGCCGGTGTCTATGTCGCGCGCGTCCGCGCCGGTGCCACCACGGCCACAGGTCTGAACACTTACACTCTCCGCGTGAACTGATCAGCCCCCACCCACCAGCCGCACCACCTCCAGCCGATCCCCTGCTTTTAGGGGCGTGGCGGGGTGGTCGGCGCGGCGGATGACGGTGCCATTCAGTTCAATGGCGCTGCCGTAGGCGGGCAGGTTCAGCCAGGCCGCCAGCTCGGCCACGGTGGTCAGGAGGGGCGTCTCGCGGAGCTCGCCGTTGAGGTGCAGCTTCACGAGGCGCCTGCCGCGGCCTGGAAGCCCTTTTCCAGGTCGGCGATGAGGTCGGGCTGGTCCTCGATGCCCACCGAAAAGCGCAGCAACCCGTCCGTGATGCCCAGCCGGGCCTT
Source organism: Holophagaceae bacterium (assembly GCA_025361205.1). Classification (GTDB taxonomy): domain Bacteria; phylum Acidobacteriota; class Holophagae; order Holophagales; family Holophagaceae; genus Geothrix. Next base: position 17,977 of record JANYAS010000170.1, on the reverse strand, counting down.
CACCTCGGGGGCGGTCTTCAGGTGGCTCATGCTGGAGGGGTGCTGGATGAGGCTTTCCACACCGCCCAGGCTCACGCCCCGGGTGACGACCTCCAGGGCCTCGCAGAAGCGCTGGCCCGCCAGGAGCCCCGCCCGCAGCTCGAAGCCGATCATGCCGCCAAAGCCCTTCTCCATCTGGCGCAGGGCAATCTCGTGGCCGGGGTGGGTGGGCAGCCCCGGATAGTCCACCCGCGCCACGTGGGGCTGCCAGAGCAGCCACTGGGCGAGGGCCTGGGCATTGTCTGAAGCCCGGCGCACGCGTAGGGCCAGGGTCTTGAGGCCCCGGTGCAACAACCAGGCGGCCATGGGGTCCAGGGTGGGGCCCATGATCTTGGTCAGGTGCCAGCAGGCCACCACGTCCGCGTCCCGACCCGCGATGACGCCTGCCACCACGTCCGAATGGCCCGCCAGGTACTTGGTGGCCGAGGCCACGCTGAGGTCGATGCCGAAGGCCAGGGGCCGGGTGTGGATGGGGCTGGGAAAGGTGTTGTCGGCCACGGTGCGGATGCCGTGCTTCTTTCCGAGGGCCGCCACGGCCGCCAAGTCCGTGAGAGCCAGGGTGGGGTTGGACGGCGTTTCCACCCAGATCATGCGGCTTTCGGGGCGAATGGCCCACTCCCACTCGCCCAGGTCCAGGGTGTTTTGCACCCAGGTCACCGTCAGGCCCCGCTGCGCCTCCCAGCGGCGGATGAGCTGCTCGGTGCCCAGGTAGATGGCGGCCGGGGCGATGATGTGATCGCCGGATTTGAGGAAGGCCTCGAAGACGAGTGAAAAGGCCGCCATGCCGGAGGCCGTCACCAGGGACCGTTCCGCCTCTTCCAGTTCCGCCAGCACCGCTTCGACTTCGCTGGTGTTGGGATTGCCCCAGCGGGTGTAGAAGGCCGGGGGCTCGATGCTGGCCGAAAATTCAGCGCCCTCGTGGTTTTCCATGAGCTGGAACACCGAGGTCTGGAAGATAGGTGTGGTCACGGCCCGGGTGGTATTGAAGCGCTTCCCGGCGTGGATGGCGGTGGTGGTGGGTCCCCAGGGTTTGGGCATACAAGAGCTCCTAATAAAACCCAACGTCGCCGCGCGAAGGGTGCCGGGCGAGCGAGGCGAGGAATGCGAGTCGAAGCGTAGCAGGTACTACGCGCGACGCGCATGACGCTGCATCGTGACGCCCGGCTGGCTTCATCGCGGCATCGTCGGGTTTTATTAGGAGATCTTTTGCTCCGAACCCCCAGGATAGGCTCGTCTGGCCTACCGCTTCCAGAACACGATGGCCAAGGCGACCACGGCAAAGAGGATCACCACCATGAGCCGCCATACGGTGGGCTGGTCGTCCGGCAGATCGTAGGGACCCCGGTCCGCCAGGGCCGCTCGGGTTAGCTCGTCCTCGGGGGGCGGAACCAGGCCTCGGCAGGCCACGCACCGGAAGGGCTCGCCCGGGGTCAGCACCGCGTCGACCACCGAACAACCGCAGCTCTGGCAGATGTGGACAACGCCGGGCAGGCAGGCTTCAAGGGCGGGAGGGATCTCATTCGGCATGGGGCCAGCATGGGGCCAACAAGCGCGTCGCACAACCCGCAGGGGGCCGCGCTCAGTCTTTTACCAACACCTGGGCCAGCACCTCGTTCACCAGCTTCGCATCGAGCCGACCCCCACCAGCTTTGAGTATCTGGCCCACCAGGAACCCCTTGAGGCCCTCTTTGCCGGCCCGGATCTGGGCCAGGGGCCCCGGGTGCGCCTGGAGCACCGTGGCCACCAGGGCTTCGATGGCCTTTCGGTCGCTGACCTGGGCCAGGCCCCTCCGAGCCACGATGGCGTCTGCGGTCCCTTCCCCGGCGAGCAGGGCGGGGAAGACCTGGTCCTTGGCCGTGCCGAAAGCCAGGGTCCGCGCTTCCACCAGGCGCACGAGGCCCGCAAGCGCGTCTGGCGCCAGGGGAAAGGCTTCGATGCCGAGGCTGAGTTCGTTGAGGGTGCGGCTGACCTCGCCCAGCATCCAGGCGGCGGCGCCCCGGCCGGACCCGCTCAAGCGGGCGAGGGTGTCGAAATACGCCGCGAAGGCGCGGCTCTGGGCCAGGGCCTGGGCCTCGTCGGGCCCCAGGCCGTAGGCCTCCCGCCAGCGGCGGATCTGCTGCTCGGGCAATTCCGGAAGGGCCGCTCGGACGGCCTCGATCTCAGCGGCATTCACGGTCAGAGGGGGGAGGTCCGGCTCTGGGAAGTAGCGGTAGTCCATGGCCGCTTCCTTGGTGCGCTGGCCCCGGGTTTCCCCGGCGACGGCATCCCAGCCCCGGGTTTCCTGCAGCACGGGGAGGCCCTGCTCGAGCCGCTCCGCCTGGCGCTCGAGCTCAAATTCAAGGGCCTGGCGCACGAAGCGGAAGGAGTTAAGGTTCTTCACTTCGGCCCGGGTGCCGAAGGCTGGATCCCCCTTTTTCCGGAGGCTCACATTGGCATCGCAGCGGAAGCTCCCCTCCTCCATGTTCCCGTCGCAAATGTCCAGGGCCACCACCAGGCGATGAAGGGCCTTGAGGTAGTCCGAGGCCTCCTGGGCACTGCGGAGGTCTGGGGCTCCCACAATTTCCAAAAGGGGCACCCCGGCCCGGTTGAGATCCACATGGCTGGCTTTTCCGTCCAGATCATGGTGGCTCTTGCCCGCATCCTCCTCCAGGTGGGCCCGCTCCAGGCGGATCCGGACGGGCCCTTCCGTCCCGCGCACCCGGGGATCGCCGGGGATGTCCAGGTGCCCCCACTCGACGAGGGCCACGGGCCCCTGGGTAATCTGGTAGCCCTTGGGCAGATCGGGGTAGAAGTACTGCTTTCGGTAGAAGGTGCTCTGGGGCTGGATCTGGGCTTCCACCGCGAGACCCAGGGCCAGCGCCATGCGGACCGCCTCGGCATTCAGGGTGGGCAGGGCGCCGGGAAGACCCAGGCAGACCGGGCAGGTCTGGCTGTTGGGAGCCGCCCCCACGGCGTTCCGGCAGGCACAGAACATCTTGGACCGCGTTCGCAGCTGGACATGCACCTCTAATCCAATCACCGCCTCATATCCCGGATGCATCCGTCCCCCCCCACCAGTCTACCTATCCTCGCCCTACTTCCCGAGGCAGAAGCCGCTGAAGAGGGCGTCCAGGGCGCTCTCGGCGCGATCCTCCCCCGTGAGCCTTGCCAGTAGTCCCCAGGCCCCCTGGAGCAGGGAGGCCGGTAGTTCCGGGGGACATCCGGCATTCAGGCCCAGCAGCAGGTCCACCTGGCGGGCCAGTTCGTCCAGGAGTTCCACCTGGCGGTCCGTAGCCAGGGCCCCCAGACAGGCGTCCGGGGCCAATCCCCCAAGCAGGCGCTCCCTGAGGGCCGCTTCCAGGGCGTCGAGGTCCCCCGCTGGTGCGGAGATGACGGGACCAGCCGCCCCGGCGAGGTCCCCGAAGGTGCGGATCTCCAGCACCTTCCCCTCAAAGGGGGCCAGGGCCTGCGTCAGCAGTGCTTCCGGGCCGTCGTCCATGGCGGGAACCAAGTGGAGGATCAGGTCGGCCGCTTCCACCACGGGCCGGACCCGGGCCACCCCGAGGCGCTCCAGGGGATCCTCCGTATCCCGCAACCCGGCCGTATCGAACAGCCGCAGGGGCAGGCCCCGCCACTCGCAGCGCACCTCCAGCACATCCCGGGTGGTGCCTGGGATCTCGGTGACGATGGCGCGATCCTCCCCTGCCAGGGCGTTGAACAGGGTGCTTTTCCCCGCGTTGGGCCGACCCACCAAGGCCAGCCGAAGGCCATCCCGTAGGTGGCGGGCAGCCCGGGCGCGCACTTGTTCCACGTGGAACCCTGCGCGAAGGGGGGCGAGGTCCGTCGCCAAGTCTTCTAGGTTTAACGTAATGCCTTCTTCTTCCCCATAGTCCACAGCCGCCTCGGCCCGGGCCATCCAGGGGGTCAGGAGGCGACGGGCCTCCAGGATCCAGGGGGGCTGGGCCCCGGCCCGAGCCTGGGCCAGGCGGATCTGGGTGTCGGTCTCCGCGGCCACCAGGTCGCGTAGGGCCTCGGTCTCCAGCAGCCCCTGTTTGCCATTGAGCAGGGCCCGCCGGGTGAACTCGCCGGGCTGGGCCATCCGCACGCCCAGGGCGCCTAGGTGGCCCAGCAGTCGGCGCACCAGCAGGGGGTTGCCATGGACCTGCAGCTCGACAACATCCTCGCCCGTGTAGCTGCTGGGCCCCGGGAAGAACAAGACCAGGGCCCGTTCCGAAAAGCCGTCCCAGTGCAGCCTGCGCAAAGAGGCCACCCGCGGTTCCGGCAGGACCAGCAGGGGCGCGAGCACCGTGGCCAGGCGGGACCCGGAGACGCGGACCACCGCCACCGCCGAAGGAAGGAGTGGCGTGGCAGGGGCGCAGATGGGGGACCAGGTTGGATCGGGCAGAAAACCCCCAAGTCTTTTATAACTCCGGGCGCTGCCCGGAGCCGGGTCGGCTCCCCACCGGAACCCTCTACTTTTTGAATACCTTCACGGGTTTGAAGGTGCCCGTGCCTTCGCTTGCGGTGCCCAGGCCCTCCTCGCGGCTCACCACCAGGTGCACCCAGCGGCGCTCCCGGGCGCTGAGGGCGCCTAAGGTATGGCTGCCCAGCTCCCGGGCCCTTTCGGCGGCAAAGCGGCCCATGGCCATGACCTCCTGCATGCGGAAGAGACGGGTGCCCTTTACGTCGAGGTAGGCCAGTTTGCCGTCCTCCCGTTCACCCTGGGCCTCGTGGAGGAGGAACTGCAGCGCATCCAGGCCCACACCCCGGTTCGCCCCCAGCCAGGACGCGTCGGGGCCGGACACGGAGACCCGATTGGGGAAGGCCTCCTCGTCGCCCGAGGGGGCGAAGTGGGCTTCTACCGCCAGGCCCAGGTGGGCGCCCCAGCGGGCGATGAATTCGGGGATGGCTTCCAGACTGGCGCCGCTCTTCCGCATGGGGCCTCCTACACCGTGATGGTCTGGGGCTGGTAGGACCGCATGACCCACCAGGTCTGGATGAGGCCGATGAGGTTGAACATGAAGTAGTAGATCACCAGGCCCGCGGGGCTCTGCGCGAAGAAGAAGGTCATCATCGCGGGCATGAGCACCAGCATCATCTTGCGCTGGGCGGGATCGCCCACGGCGGGGGTCATGGCCTGCTGGGCGAACATGGAAACACCCATGAGCACGGGGTAGATGAAGTAGGGGTCCCGGGCGGAGAGGTCCACGATCCATCCAAAGAACGGTGCGTGGCGCAGTTCGAAGACGGCGTTCAACATGGACCACAGGGCCAGGAAGATGGGCATCTGCAGCAGCATGGGCAGGCAACCACCCATGGGATTGTGGCCGTTCTTCTTATAGAGCGCCATGAGCTCCTTCTGCATCTCGGCCTTCTTCGTCATGTCGCCGCCGAACTTGTCGTACTTGGCCTGAAGCGCCTTCTGGTGCGGCTCGAAGTCCTTCATGCGGAGCATGGAGATGGTCTGCTTGCTGTTCAGGTGCCAGGTGGCCAGGCGGATGATCACCGTAAAGATCACGATGGCCCAGCCCCAGTTGCCCACGACGCCTTGGACCTTCTTCAGGACCCAGAACAGCAGATGGGCCACGGCGCCGAAGAAGCCGTAGTCGATGACTTGGGTGAAGGGCTTCTCGAAGGCCAGCAGCGGCTCGGCTTGCTTGGGGCCCAGGTAGAGGGAAGCCTCCAGGCGACCATTGACGGGCAGCAGCTGATAGCCGGGCACGTCGCTGGCCGCCAGGCGGGGGAGCTTCCAGAGGGCGGCGAAGTAGTGGTTGCGCTGGTTCTTCTCATCCTTCTCAAGGCCCGCGTCCAGGCCTAAACGGTCCGAGGTGGCCGGCAGCACCTTGCGCTTGGCCCCCACGAAGCTGAAGAAGGGATCATGCAGCATCTCGGACCAGGTCACGGCCTCGACACTCTTTTCCGTCAGCGTGAACACCCGACCCAGGCGCTTGACGGGCCCGTCGTTGGTGGGATTGACGATCAGCTGCAAGGGGGCGTTGCCCGGGGAGACGGCCTCAAGCTTCAGGATGTGCCCACGGGCAGGCACGAAATAGCTCAGGCGTTCGCCCGCGGTGTTCTCAAAGACGACGGTAGTGCCGGTGGAGCCGGGTTCCTCGCGCACCGTTTCGAAACCGGCCCCCTTCAGGGCGCCCAGCCCCGGGAAGGCGTCCGGGAAGAAATGGGTGCCGTCCTGCTGCCAAACCACCTGCTTGAGGGCCCCGGTGGCCACCTGCCAGGTCAGGGTGAGTTCACCCGAGGCAAAGGTGTGGGTGGCAGCGGCATCCGCCGCCTTCGCGCCCACCGCGGCCTGGGCGGCTGAAGGTGCCGCCATGGGCGCAGCCAGGACTGCCGGTGCCTCCGTCGGCTGGGGGGCCACCGGCGCGGCCTGCTGGAGCCCGGCCTTGGGGGCCGGTTTGGCGTAGCGCGAGGAGAGCCAGAATTGGCCGCCGAGCAGGATCATGCTCCCGACGACGAAGAGGAGGACATTGCGGTTGTTCATGGGGTATCCGGGGTGGAGAGGCGGCGCAGGGCCAGCTGGAGCTGGGTTTCAATTTCCTGGAAGCTGATCGAGTCGAGGGGCGGGGCCATGCGGCTAGGGCGCACCCAGACCACCCAGGTCCGACCCAGCAGGGGTTCCACGCCGGCCAGGAAGGCCATGCGCACCTGGCGCCGAAAGCGGTTGCGCAGCACGGCGCGACCGGTCTTCTTGGGTGAGGTGACCAGCAGCAGCGGTCCCGAAGACTCGGGCCGGGGCCAGGCGCGGATGTCCAAACACGACGAATGCCCCAGCAGGGGCCGGGGCAAGGGAGCGGGAACCACGTGGTCCTTGTGGCGGACCGTGCGGAAGCGGCCCTTGAAGATCACGAGACGGGTGTCACGAAACGGGGCCCGGTCCGTAGGCTAGAGGGCCAGGACGTGGCGGCCCTTGGCGCGGCGGCGCTTGAGCACCAGGCGGCCATTTTTGGTTTTCATTCGACTTAAGAAGCCGTGGGTTTTGGCCCGGCGACGGTTGTTGGGCTGAAACGTGCGCTTCATGGTTCCACCTCGGGGTAGTCCCCTCCCGGGGAGGAGGACGAACCTTCAACGATATCAGCGAGGGCAGTGCTTCTCAAGGGCAATTCTGCACGCCCATCCCCCGCAGGATGCTAGATTGGATTCCCCCCCGCGAGCCTGGCGTGGCCGGAGTGTGCGTCGCGCCCTCCGTCGACGGCGCGTGCCCGCGGCCCGCCTTTCTCGGTGAAAACCATGCCCTCCGCCGATCCCGCCGTCCTCTGGAACACTATCCGACTTGGGCTGTCCAAGCTGTTGCCCGAGGCCAGCTTCAAAGAGTGGATCGCGCCCTGCGAGCCGCTGAAAATGCACGACGGGGCCCTCTGGATCCAGGTTCCGAGCGCCTCCGCGAAGCTTTGGATCGAGCAGCAGCTTCCCGAGGAATTCACGGATGCCCTGGCCCAGGCCGGCCTGGGGGAGCTGCGCCTCGAGTTTCATGTCAACGGATCCCCGGTGACGGAGGCCAAAGTCCTCCGGCGCACGCCCCCGATGGTTTCGGGGCCGACGGAGCCGTCGATCGCCTTCCCCCACCTCTTCAACCGCTACACCCTGGATCGCTTCGTGGTGGGGCCCGGCAGCCAACTGGCCTTTGCCGCAGCCCGGGCCGTGGTGGAAAGCTACGGCAAGGTGGCCTCGCCCCTCAGCATGAACCCTTTGTTCATCTACGGCGCGGCGGGACTTGGGAAGACCCACCTCATGGTGGGAATCGGCAAAGGCCTGCTGGCCCGGGACCCCAAACTTCGGGTGGTCTACATCAAGGTGGATAACTTTTTCAATGAACTCACCGTGGCCATCAGGGCCCGAAACACTGAGCCCATGCGCAAGAAGTACCAGCAAAACGACGTACTGCTGCTCGACGACGTGCAGACTCTGGGGAAAATGGAGCGCACCCAGGAGGAGATCTTTCACATCCTGGAACACCTCCTCCAGCACGGAAAGCAGATCGTCATCACGTCGGACAAGCCACCCCAGCGACTCGAGGGCTGCCACGAGCGGCTCATCACCCGCTTCAAGTGGGGACTCACGGCCGATATCCAGCCCCCTGATTTTGAAACGCGGATCGCCATCCTCAGAAAAAAGCTGGAGGACGCGGATTTCCTCAGTGTTCCCCGCATCCCTGAGGATGTCCTCACCTTCATCGCCCACAAGGCCAAGGGCAGCGTTCGCGACCTCGAGGGCTTCCTGACCCGCGTGATCTTTCAGGCCAGCCTCATCGGCATCCCGCCCAACCTGGAGGTGGCCCATGCCGCGTTCCAGGGGCAGAGCGGGGAGGAGGCCACGGCCCCGGTCCCGCCCGAGCGTATCTACCGCATGACCGCAGAGACGTTCAATGTCTCGTACGTGGATCTCATGAAGAGACGTTCCCGCCAGCAGGTCAACCTCGTGCCGCGCCAGGTGGCGATGTACCTCGCCCGGGAGATCGCCTCCCAGCCCTTTGCTGACATCGGGCGCTCCTTCAACATGCACCATTCCACCGTGATGAATGCCATCGACTCCGTCAGGGACCGCATGAAGCGGGATCCCGAATTCCACAGGATGGTCCAGGCCCTCCTGAATAGCATCCATTGATTCAGCGATGCTTAGTTTGTTTTCCACAGAGGTGGGCCCGGCTGGGTCCACAGTGCTCCCCAACGACCCGCTCCAGGGGTGGTTGGAACCCTCCTTCCACCCCGTACCGACGACTCTCCACAGCCTGTCCCAGGCGAGGAAACTCCGGTAGGATAGGACTTTGCCCCAGCTTTCCACAGGTTGCCCCGGTCCTCAGCATCATCAAGGGTGATTCATGAGTCTTCAGTTACAGGTTTCAAAGGATCGTTTAGATCGGACGCTGGGGTTGCTGAAGCACGCCCTGGACCGTCGGGTCACGCTCCCGATTCTTCAGCACATCCTGGTGGATGTCCGGGCGAAGGAAGTGGTCATGAAGGCCACGGATATGGAACTGGCGTTTGAAGCCACCGTTCCAGGGGAAGGCCAGGGGCAATGGACCATGGCCGTACCGGGGAAGAAGTTCATCGAGACCGTTCGGGTATTTCCCGATGGCATCCTGAGCCTGGAGTGTCCCGATGCCGGTGGCCGTCTCTGGCTGCGCGCCAAAGGCATGAACTCGGAGCACAACATCCAGCCGGGTGAGGGCTTCCCGGAACTCCCCGCCCCGAGCAAAGACCTGCCCGTGGTCAAGATCCCCGTCCTGCGGTTGAAGCGGGCCATCCAGTTGGGGTCCCTTGCCGTGAGCCGGGACGCCACCAAGCCCACCCTGTCCGCGGTGCTGCTGCACCTGTCTAAGCACCACATTCGCGTCGTGTCCACGGACGGTTTCCGCTTGGCGGTCGCCGAGGTTCCCTGCGATACGAAGCTGAAGGACGAGGTTAGGCTGATTGTCCCTAAGCGGGCCCTGGACCTCATTCCAACCCTGCTGGGCGATGAGGGCGAGGTCGAACTTTGCTGGGACGGCACCACCCTGTTCCTGGATCAGCCTGGCCTCAAGTTCAGCTCCCGCCTCGTCACGGGCAACTACCCCGCCTATGAGAAGGTCCTGCCGGCGGAATTGCCCAAGCGCGTGATCGTGGACCGCGAAATCTTCCTTCGCACCCTGCGTTTCGTGGGTCTGAAGAAGGACGACTACAACAAGAATGTGCGCCTGTTCTTCGAGTTCCCCAACCTGCGCACGGTGTTCCAGCACCCGGACGAGGGCGTGAACCAGGCGACCCTACCTTTCACGGGCGAGGAACATCCCTTCGAGCTGGCCTTCAACATCGACTACCTCACGGAGTTGCTGGAGCGACTGCCCGGTGAAGAAGTCGTCTACCAGTTCAAGGACGAGGTTGGTCAGGGGGTGTTCATGTCCCCCAGCCTCGAGGACTTCAACTTCCGCTACGTCCTCATGCCTGTCCGCTTCGCCAACAGCGCCACGGCTTGATCCGCGCTGACAACCCCGCAGTCCTCCACCCCGAAAAGAGTGAGTCTTGATGTCTGAAGAAGTCCTCCGCCCCCGCGTGCACACTCCCCTGGAATCCGACAGCTACACCGCCGACAACATCACGGTTCTCAGGGACCTCGAGGCGGTTCGCAAGCGGCCTGGTATGTACATCGGCGACACCGATGACGGCAGCGGCCTCCACCAGATGGTCTACGAAGTGGTGGACAACGCCATCGACGAGGCCCTAGCGGGGTTCTGCACGCGGGTGGACGTGATCCTCCATGGCGACGGCAGTTGCAGCGTGGACGACAATGGCCGCGGCATTCCCGTGGACATCCACAAGGAAGAGGGCCGCAGCGCCGCCGAAGTGATCATGACCGTGCTGCATGCGGGCGGAAAGTTCGACAACACCAGCACCGACGGGCGGAATGCCTACAAGGTGTCCGGCGGCCTGCACGGCGTGGGCGTCTCCTGCGTGAATGCGCTGTCTTCCAAACTGTTCCTCACCATCTGGAAGGAGGGTCAGGAATACGGTATGACCTTCTCCCAGGGCAAGGCGGATGCCCCCCTGAAGCCAGTCGGCCCCACGGCCCGGCGCGGCACGCGGGTGCGGTTCCTCCCCGATCCCGAAGTGTTCAATAACGTCCTCGACTTCAGCTTCGAGATTCTCAGCCAGCGCCTGCGAGAACTCAGCTACCTGAACCAGGGTGTCCACATCCGCATCACGGACGAGCGCACGGGCGATACCCACGACTTCATGAACGCGGGCGGCATCAGCGCCTTCGTGGAACACCTGAACCGCAACAAGGTGCCCCTCCACAAACCCCCGATCTTCATCAAAGACGAGAAGCAGGACACGGTCGTGGAGGTGGCCCTCCAGTGGAACGACACCTACCAGGAAACCATCTACTGCTTCACGAACAACATCCGCAACCGAGACGGTGGCGCGCACCTGGAGGGCTTCCGGGCCGCCATGACGCGGGTGATCAACACCTACGCCGAGAAGAACAACCTGCTGAAGAGCGCCAAGGTGACCCTCTCGGGCGAGGATGTTCGCGAGGGGCTGACGGCCGTCATTAGCGCCAAGGTTCCTGACCCCAAGTTTTCCAGCCAGACCAAGGACAAGCTCGTCTCCAGCGAGGTGAAGGGTGTCGTCCAGACCATCGTCTACGAAAAGCTCACCAGCTTCTTCGAGGAGAACCCGCGGGAGGCCAAAGCCATCCTGGAGAAGGCCATCGAGGCCGCTCGGGCCCGCGAGGCGGCCCGCAAGGCCCGTGACCTGACCCGGCGCAAGGGCGCCCTGGACGGCGGCGGCCTGCCTGGCAAGCTGGCGGACTGCCAGGAAAAAGACCCCGCCCTTAGTGAGATCTTTCTGGTGGAGGGTGATTCCGCCGGCGGTAGCGCCAAACAAGGCCGCCATCGCGCCACCCAGGCCATCCTGCCCCTCAAGGGCAAGGTGTTGAACGTGGAGAAGGCCCGCTTCGACAAAATCCTCAGCCACAACGAGCTACGGGTGCTCATCCAGGCCCTGGGCACCAGCATCGGCAAGGAAGAGTTCAAGATCGAGAACCTGCGCTACCACAAGGTGGTGCTGATGACCGACGCGGACGTGGACGGCTCGCACATCCGCACCCTCCTGCTCACCTTCTTCTACCGGCAGATGCCCGAGCTGGTGGCCCGGGGCCACCTCTACATCGCCCAGCCCCCGCTTTACAAGGTCAAGAAGGGCAAGACGGAGAAGTATCTGAAGGACGAGCGGGCCCTGGAGGAATTCCTCTTTCAGAAGGCCCTGGACGGCTGGAGCCTGACCCTCCCCGACGGCAGCGAGCACAAGGGGGCCACCCTGGTGCGGGAGATGAAGAAGTGGGGCGAGGTGCAGCAGCTCTACGCCAAGTTGGACCGCCGGGGCTATGCCCGGCCCCTGGTGGACGCCCTCCTGGCCGCGGGCCTGCTGGATGCCGACCGGTTTGAAGGGCGGGAAGCCCTGGAGCAGCTGGGTGCCGCGGTCATCCAGCAAAAACTCGGCACCAGTGAGATCGAAACCATCGAGGCCCTGGAAGTGCCCGGGGAGGTTGAGGGCGATGCTCCCACCCTCGTCCCAGCCAGCTACCGCATCAAAGTGGTACGCATGCACCTGAGCCGGCCCATCACCCTGTGGATCGACACTCAGGTGGCCCACTGGGGCGAATTCCGCCGCCTGGCGGCCCTCCAGGTGGAACTGGCCGCCTTCCGGGGCGGGGAGTTGAAGCTGCGCCGGTTGAAGGATGTCAAGGAAGCCGCCAAGGAGGAGGAGGGCGAGGACGCCCCCAAGCTAGGCAAGGAGTTGGTCTTCCTGGATCCCGAGGCCATGCTGGCCATGGTGCTCGAGGAAGGCAAGCGGGGCCTGGGCATCCAGCGCTACAAGGGCCTGGGTGAGATGAACCCCGAACAGCTGTGGGAAACCACCATGGATCCCGAGCGGCGCACCCTGCTCCAGGTTCGCGTGGACGACGCGGTGGAAGCCGACAACATCTTCACCATCCTCATGGGCGATGCCGTGGAACCACGGCGCCGCTTCATTGAGACCAATGCCCTCCTGGCGGAAAACATCGACACCTAAGTCCTCTTTTTGCACAATCTCAAGCACTGTTCCACGTAGAACACCGGAAGCCCCATGAATCGAATCGAGCCCTTGGAAATCGAAAAGGAAATGCGGAAGTCCTACCTGGACTACGCCATGAGCGTCATTGTGGGCCGGGCCCTGCCCGATGTCCGCGACGGGCTCAAGCCTGTGCACCGGCGCGTACTCTTCGCCATGAAGGAGTCCGGGAACGACTGGAACCGGGCCTACAAGAAATCCGCCCGCACCGTGGGTGACGTGATGGGTAAGTATCATCCCCACGGCGACTCTGCCATCTACGACACCCTCGTCCGCATGGCTCAGCCCTTCTCTATGCGCCACGTACTCGTGGACGGCCAGGGCAACTTCGGCTCCATCGACGGCGACTCCGCGGCGGCCATGCGCTACACCGAGGCTCGGCTATCGCGCCTGGGCAACGAGATGATGGGGGACATCGACCAGGACACGGTCGACTTTGGGCCCAACTACGACGGCAGCATGCAGGAACCCCTGGTGCTGCCCTCCAAGTTCCCCAACCTTTTGGTGAACGGGTCTCAGGGCATCGCTGTGGGCATGGCCACCAGCATCCCCCCCCACAACCTACGGGAGTGCTGCGCCGCCCTGATCACCCTGATCGACCACCCCGAGACGGGACTGGACGGTCTCATGGCCCACGTCAAGGGCCCCGACTTCCCGGGCGGCGGCCTCATGCTGGGCACCGAGGGTGTGGTGGACGCCTACCGCACGGGCCGCGGCCGCTGCGTGGTGCGGGCCAAGTCCCATGTGGAGCAGATCAAGCGGGCGGGTGACCGCGAGCAGATTGTGTTCACCGAACTGCCCTACCAGGTCAACAAGTCCACCCTCACCGAGAAGATCGCCGAGCTGGTGCGCGATAAGAAGATGGACGGCATCAGCGACCTGCGGGACGAGAGCGATCGCGAGGGCATCCGCCTGGTGGTGGAGCTGAAGAAGAACGAGCCCAGCGACATCGTGCTCAACCAGCTCTACCAGCAGACCCAGCTGCAGAACAGCTTCCCCATCACCATGCTCACCATCGTGAATGGCCAGCCCCGGGTCTGCACCCTGCGGGAAATCCTCCAGGAGTTCATCGGCTTCCGCCGCGAGGTGGTCACCCGCCGGACCCTGTTCCAGCTGCGGAAGGCCGAGGAGCGCCACCACGTCCTCATGGGACTCAAGATCGCCCTGGACCACCTGGACGCGGTCATCAAGCTCATTCGGGCCGCCAAGAACCCCGAGGAGGCCAAGGCGGGCCTCATGGCTGGGGCCTTTGCCACGGCCGCCGCCATCAAGAAGGATTCCACGCTGTGCCTGTCGGCCATCCAGGCCCAGGCCATCCTGGACATGCGCCTCCAGCGCCTCACCGGCCTGGAGCGGGAGAAGATCCTCGACGAGCTGGCGGAGCTCGAGAAAGTCATCGCCAAGCTTCAGGCCATCCTGGCCGACGAAAGCCTGCTCCTGAAGGTCATCAAGGAGGAGTTGCAGCAGGTGGCCGACCAGTTCGGCAACGACCGCCGCACCGAAATCGTGGGCTACTCCGGCGATATCCGCATGGAAGACGTGGTCCCGGACGATCCCATGGTCGTCACCATGTCCAAGGCCGGCTACATCAAGCGCACGGACCTCACCGCCTACCGGCGCCAGCGCCGCGGGGGCCGGGGCAAGGTGGGCATGAAGACCAAGGACGAGGATTTCGTCGAGCAGCTCTTCATGACGAAGGCCCACGACACCCTCATGGCCTTCACGGACAAGGGGATCGTCTACGCCCTGAAAGTCTACGACCTGCCCGAGGCGGCCGCCTCCACCCGGGGCAAGCACATCCGCAACCTCATTTCCCTGAAGGACGGGGAGAATGTGGTGACCCTGATGGCCCTGCGGGACTTCCCCGAGGGCGAGTTCCTGGTCTTCGCCACCAGCGACGGCACCGTGAAGAAAAGCAGCCTGGCCGCCTATGCCAACATCCGGGCCAACGGTCTTATCGCGCTCAACATCGATGACGATAACAGCCTGGTGACCGTGCGGCGGTCCACGGGCCAGCAGCAGATCTTTCTGGCCACCGCCCAGGGCAAGGCCATCCGCTTCCAGGAAGAGGATGTCCGGGCCACGGGCCGCGCCACCACGGGCGTCCGAGGCATGAAGCTGGCCAAGGGCGACCACATCGTGGACATGGAAGTGGCCGACCCCCTGCCGGATCTGCCGGAAGGCGTCGAGCCCGATGAAAGCACCGAGGACCATGGCATGCTGCTCACGGTCTGTGAGAAGGGCTACGGCAAGCGCAGCCTGCTCCAGGACTACCGGCTGCAGGGCCGGGGCGGCACGGGCGTCATCAACATCCGCGCCGGGGTTCGCAACGGCCGCGTGGTGGGCTTCAAGCTCGTCAAACCCGGGGAAGGGTGCCTCCTCATCAGCCAGGAGGGCATGGTTATCCGGTTCCTCATCGACGAGGTCCGCAAGACCGGCCGCAATGCCCAGGGGGTGGGTCTGCTCAAGCTGGCCAGCGCCGAAGACCGCGTCGTCGGCCTGGCCAAGATCGACAGCAGCGCCATGGCCCTGGACGAGGAGGAGGACCTGATCGAAGTCGAGGTCGCCCACCCAGGCCCCGACGAAAGCGGTGAACAGCCAAAGTTGGGTCTGTAATCTCGGGGGGTATGCGCGCTGCGCGCATACCCCGGGCCCCCGCGTAAAGGACCGGGAAACCGGTCCTTTACGCGGTCTGCCGGCCTGGAGACTCGACCCTACAGGTAGGGTGACCAGTCGCCATCGGTCAACTCCAGGGCCCCCCGCTCTAAGCGGGGCAGTCGTTCCACGTGGAACAGGTAGACCCAAGCGCGGTAGCGGTGTCCGCCTTCGAGGACCACCGGCAGGATCTCGCGGGTAAACAGGCCCTCCTCCACGCCTTCCAGGGGATCCAGGTCGGACAAGGCGGACTCGAGGTCCCCCTCATCCTCGTACCCCACGAAGTCGCCCCGTACCCAACCGGGACCGGGAGGCGGGGTCGGGGGTTCGGGTCCAGGCACCAGGGCGGGGTAGCCGGCGGGCAGGTGGAAGAGCCGCCCGGCGACCCAGGCCTGGGTCAGGCCCTCGGGGTGGGTGCGCCGCAGCCAGGCATGATGCGACCCGCCCTCCCGCAGGGTGCCGTAGACGAACAACCCATCCACCAGAAGCATCGCGCCCCATTTAAAAAACCTACCGCCAAAACGCCAAGCGTTTTGGCGGTAGGCAGAGCGGAACCGGCTACTCGGGAATGGGGAACTGGTCGGTGAGGTGGAAGACCTCCTGGCGGATCCGCGCGAAGGTGCTGTCATCGGCCCGGTGCCGGAGGGTCACGTCAAAGAAACGGGCGATGTGATCCATCTCCTCTTCCTTCATGCCGCGGGTGGTGAGGGCAGGGCTGCCCAGGCGGATGCCCGACGGCTTGAGGGGTGGGTTGGGATCGAAGGGAATGCCGTTCTTGTTGGTGGTCATGCCGGCCCGGTTGAGGCATTCCTCGGCCTCGTGGCCCAGCAGGCCATGGTCCCGCAGGTCCACGAGGAACAGGTGGGTGTCCGTGCCTCCGCTGACGATGCGCCAGCCCCGTTCCTGCAGGCCCTTGGCCAGGGCGTGGGCGTTGCGGATGACCTGGCCGCTGTAGGCCTTGAAGTCGGGCAGCATGATTTCGTGCAAGGCCACAGCCTTGGCGGCGATCACGTGCATGAGGGGGCCGCCCTGCACGCCCGGGAAGACGGCCCGATCGAGGTCTTTGGCGTACTGGGACTTGCAGAGGATCATGCCCCCCCGGGGGCCCCGCAGGGTCTTGTGGGTGGTGGTGGTTACATAATCCGCATGGGGCACGGGGCTGGGATGGTGGCCGGTGGCCACCAGACCGGCGATGTGGGCCATGTCCACCATGAGCAGGGCCCCCACCTCGTCGCAGATCTCGCGGAAGAGGGGGAAGTTCCAGGTGCGGCTGTAGGCCGAGGCCCCCACCACGATCATCTTGGGCCGGTGCTGGAGGGCCAGGGCGCGGACCTCGTCCATATCCACCCGCTCGTCCTCCTGGCGCACATGGTAGGGGATGAACTTGTAGAGAATGCCGGAGCTGTTCAGGGGATGGCCGTGGGTGAGGTGGCCGCCGTGGGCCAAATCCAAGCCCAGGACGGTGTCGCCCGGCTTCAGCGCGGCGAGGTAGACGGCCATATTGGCCTGGGCGCCGCTGTGGGGCTGCACGTTGGCGTGCTCGGCCCCGAAGATCTGCTTGGCGCGATCGCGGGCCAGGTTCTCGATGGTGTCCACATGGCCGCAGCCGCCGTAGTACCGCCGGCCAGGGTAGCCTTCCGCGTACTTGTTGGTGAAGTGGGAGCCCATAGCCTGCATGACGGCCCGAGAGGCGTAGTTTTCCGAGGCGATGAGTTCCAGGTGGTGCCGCTGGCGCTGAACCTCCAGCTCCAGGGCCTGGAATACAGCAGGATCAGAGGTTCGGATCACTTCATACATGGCGGCGGCTCCCGGGTGATGCCCCTATCCTAGCCGCTGAAGGCCGCCCTGGCGGGCGCTCTTCGTGAGCATGATCACAGTCGTGCGACACTGGAGGGCCGGAGTTCTTATGCCCTTCCTCCCGCCCCACGACGGACCTGAGCTGGAGCGCTTCGAGCATCCCCTGGCCACCCGCTACGCCAGCAAGTCGATGGTGCGCCTGCTCTCGCCCCTGTACCGCCAGCGGGTGTGGCGGCGCCTGTGGATCGCCCTGGCGGAAGCCGAGTCGGAACTGGGCCTCCCCATCACCACGGCCCAGATCGCCGAACTGCGGGCCACCCAGGATGCGGTGGATCTGGGGGCCATCGCCCGGCATGAAGCCGCCCTGCGCCACGATGTCATGGCCGCCATTCACGCCTGGGGCGAACAGGCGCCGGGGGCCCGGCCGATCATTCACCTGGGGGCCACCAGCTGCTTCGTGACGGACAACGGCGACCTGCTCATCGCCCAGGAGACGCTGCTCCTGCTGCGCCGCCGCCTGCAGGACGTGATCGCGGCGCTGGCCGCCTTCGCGGCCCAATGGCAGGACCAGCCCACCCTCGGCTTCACCCATTTCCAGCCCGCCCAGCCCACCACCGTGGGCAAGCGCGCCACCCTGTGGCTCCAGGACCTCCTCCTCGATCTGGAAGATCTGGACCATCTCGTCCGCACCACCCCCGTGCGGGGCGTGAAGGGCACCACGGGCACGCAAGCCAGCTTCCTGGAATTGTTCGACGGTGACGGGGCCAAGGTGGAGGCCCTGGAGCGGCGTTTCTGCGAGAAGGTGGGCTTCCCGGCCATCCCCGTCTCGGGCCAGACAGCCACCCGCAAGCTGGAGGACCGCATCGGCCAGGTGCTTTGCGGCCTCGCAGCATCGGCCTCGA
>JANYAS010000168.1 GCA_025361205.1 Holophagaceae bacterium | reverse complement strand
CGCCGTTCCGCTTCGCCAGCACGCCGATGCGATCGGCATCGGGATCGTTGGCGAGGATGACCTCTGCATCCATGGCCTCAGCTTCCTTCAGGGGCGCCGCATAGGCTGCCAGTTCCTCTGGATTGGGCCGAGGAGCCGTGGGGAAGGTGCCGTCCTGGATGCCTTGGCTGGGACTGATGGCAAGCGGGATGCCCGCCAGCTCGAACAGGGTCGGTACGAAGGCGATCCCCGTGCCGTGGAAGGGCGTGTAAAGAATCCGGGCGGGCGTGAAGGGCTTGGGGTGCTGGAGCAGTTCCTCTCCCAGGGCCAGGTAGGCATTCTCCACCTCGACAGGAATGGGGCTGATGCGGCCCGGCGGCGCCACGGGCGGCACGGGCACCACGGGCAGGGTGGCCATATGGGCCTCGATCTCGGCGTCCCAGGGATCCACCACCTGCCCGCCGAGGTCGTTGTAGGCCTTGTAGCCGTTGTACTCCTTCGGATTGTGGCTGGCGGTGATGATCACGCCGCAGGCCGAGCCGAGAGCCTTCATGGCAAAGCAGAGAAAGGGCGTGGGGAGGGGGCGCGTGCCAAGGAACACCTGGTACCCCGCGGCGGCCAGCACGGCGGCGCTTTCGGCGGCGAAGACGTCGGATTTGAGGCGGGTGTCGTAGCCCACCACGGCGATCTTCTTTTCGGGCGCGTGGCGCTGGGCCACGGCCGCCAGGGCCAGCGTGGTCCTGCGCACGTTCGGCTGGTTCATGCGGCGCAGGCCAGCGGCCATGAACCCGCGCAAGCCGCCCGTGCCGAAAGCGAGGGGTTCGAAGAACCGGTCCTCAATTTCCGCAGCGGCTTTGGCGTCGCCGCCTTCCGCGGCCTTCACCAGGGGCTCCAATTCCGCGCGCAGATCAGGCTCGAGATGGGGAAAGGACAGGTACTGTTTCGCGGCGTTCAGGAACATGGGGACCTCACAGGCTCCATCCTACGCGAAGTGGGGTTCTGCTTGGATCAAGCCCCGCCCATGGAGATGCCTTCCAGGAGGATGCTCAGGCCCGCACTGCTGCCGTACCAGCGGAGGTCACTGCCCACTGCCACGATGCGCGTGAGGAAATCCCTCAGGTTGCCCGCGAAGGTGAGCTTGTCCACAGGTTCGGCTAGCAGGCCGTCGCGGATGCGGAGGCCGCTGGCGCCCACACTGAGGTCCCCGCTGACCGGGTCCACCGTGTGCAGGCCCATGATTTCTGTGATGAGCACGCCGTTGCCGACCATCCGGTAGAGGACCTCGGGTGCCACATCTCCGGCCAGTGGGAAGAGGTTGAAGGTGGTGGCGCCGGGCTGGCTGCCGAAGCCGCGGCCGGCGCTGGCGGTGGCGGCCATACCCATCTCCGCCGCGGTCTTGAGTGTGTGCAGGTAGGTCTTCAGTACCCCATCTTCGATGAGCACATTCCGGCGGGTGGGCAGGCCTTCCGCATCCCAGGGTTCGGTGCCCAGGGCCGGGCGTCCCGGGGCCTCGACGAGGCGGCCATCGTCCACCAATGTCAGCAGGGGCGAGGCGATGAGTTCGCCCAGTTTCCCCGCGAAGAGGCTGCGCTGCTTCAGCACGGATTCCGCGTCGAGCATGCCAGCCACGATGCCCAGCAGGTCCACGGCCACCTCCGGGTGCAGGACCACGGGATACCGCCCGGCCGGCAGCCGCTGGGGATTCAGTTTCCGTTCGCCCTTGAGGGCCGCTTCGGCGCCGATGGCCGACAGGTCCAGGCTGGGGTGCCGGGAGACATCCCAGTGCCCGGCCGCCTGTCGGTCTTCACCATCGGCCACCGCCAGCTCAATGGCGGCGCTACAACTGGACCAGACGTCCGGGGTACGCACGCCCTTCTGCGTAAGCAGGAGGCTGGCCCCGGAGCCGTCGCTCCAGGCGGATTCCCGCACGGCGGCGACCTTCGAAGAGGCCCGCCGGGCCTGGGCTTCCAGGTCCAGGGCCCAGGCGATGCGCTGCTCGGACGTGATGGCCTCGACGGCCGCGTCAAACCGGCTGGGCAGATCGTCAGTGCCAGAGGGATCGGCCTGGCGCAGCCAGGGATCCTCGTCCCCGAGGGTGCTGAGTTCCCAGGCTTGGGCGAACAGGTGGCGGAAGTCCGGAGCGGTCAGGTCGGTGGTGGTGGCGAGGCCCGTCTGGAAGCCCTTGCCCCCGGCCCGGATGACGCGCACGCCGAGGCCGCCCCGCTTGCTGACGGTGAGGTCCTCCAGCGCGCCGTTCTGCACCTTGGCCTTGTGGCTGCGGGACACGGAAACGAAGGCTTCCGCCCCTTCCGCGCCGAGACTCAGCGCATGGGCGATGCCGTCCTGGAGACGGGTTTCGAGGGATTCGGGGATGAAGGATGCGAAGGGGGTCATGGCAAACCTTTGGAGTTAACCGCAGATGTCGCAGATGGGCGCAGATGAAATAACAAAACATTTTGGGTGAGGATTCATCTGCGAAATCTGCGTCAGCTGCGGTTAAAAATTCAAATCACGCTGGGCAGTGGCTCGGCGGTGCCGCCGACGACGAGGGCAGTGCAGAGGATGGTGGGAAGGGCGTCGCTGACGGGCACGCCCTGGCCGTCCTTGCCGCAGGTGCCGATGTCGAAGTGGTGGAGGTCGCGGCCGATGCGGGTCAGTTGCTTCAGCACTTCGGGCCCGCAGCCGCTAAGGGTGGCGTTCTTTACGGGATAGATGGCCACGCCCTTTTCCACCCAGTAGCCCTCGGTCACCTGGAAGACGAAGTTACCCGTGACCGTATCCACCTGACCACCGCCCATGCGCTTGACGAGCAGGCCGCGGTCCAGGTCCCGCAGAATGTCCTCGGGGGCTTCATGTCCGGCAGCCAGGAAGGTATTGCGCATGCGGGGGATGGGCAGGTGGCGGTAGCTTTCGCGGCGGCCGTTGCCCGTGGGCTCCGTGCCCATTTTCCGCGAGGTCTTGCGCGACTGCAGGTAAGCCTTGAGCACACCGTTCTCGATGAGCACCACGCGGCTGACGGGGTTGCCCTCGTCATCGATGGCCTGGCTGCCGCGCTTGTGGGGCAGGGTGCCATCGTCGATGATCGTCACGCCTTCGGCGGCGACCTTTTGGCCCAGCTTGCCGGCGAAGGCGGACATGCCCGCCAACGCGAGGTCGGCTTCTAAACCGTGGCCGCAGGCTTCGTGAATCATGGTGCCGCCGGCGCTGCTGCTGAGCACCACCGGGAAAGTGCCGGCGGGGGCGGGCTGGGCATCCAGGGCCTGCAGGGCCAACCGTACGGCCTCCTGGACGGTGCGGTCGACGGCCTCTTCCGTGAACAGCTCGAACCCCCGGGTTTCGCCCAGGGCCTGGTAGCCCGACTGGAGCTGGGTGCTGTCGCCTGCGGTGGCATTGAGCCGAAACACCACCTGGGTGCGGTGATCCTCGGTGAGGCGGCCCTTCCAGGCGCCAGCGGTGCCTTCCGCGGCGGCGATCCAGACCCGCTGGGTGCTGTCGCCGTAGCCCACGGAGACCTGCTTAAGGGCGCCGGGACGGAGGGTTTCGGCATAGGTCCGGGCGAGACCCTCGGCGCGGCGCACCAAGGCCACCTTATCCGACAGGGCCACCTGACTGGGATCCTGCGCCACCGGGCTGGGCGTGGGGAAGGCCTGCGCGACCAGGGGGGGAATGGCCGCAGGCGAGCCGTGGCCTGGGGCCGCCAGGGTGCGGGCCGATTCCATCAATTCATCGAGGGCCGGCGCGATGAGGTCGGCAAAGCGGGTGGTCTCGCCCTCCATCAGGCGGAGGCTGGCGCCGAAGGTTTCCGAGGCCAGCACGTCCTCCATACGACCGTCGTCCATGCCGAGGGCATGGGCCCGGCGGCGCTCCACGAACACCTCGCCATAGTCGCCGCCCCGACTGAGCAGGGTGGCCAGGACATCGCGCAACTGGTCAGCGGTGAAGGGTGCGGACATCGGGGATCTCCAGGTCCGCGCGCGGCGGACCTTCCAGTTTGCCAGAAGGGCCGCCTGGGCTCCCGCCAGGATTTTGGCCAGATCCCTACCATCGTTGAGGATCACCAGGTCCGCATGCAGGGCCCGTTCGGGGGCCGAGGCCTGGGCCCGCAGCCGCGCCAACGCAGCTTCCCGGGTCATGCCCTCGCGCGCCATCAAGCGGCCTACGCGGAGGCTTTCCGGTGCGTCCACGGTCCAGAAAGTGTCGAAATGGTGGGACCGGCCGCGTTCGACCCAAAGGGCCGCATCCAGCACCGCACCGAGGGTTCCCACGGGAAGCGCCTGCAGCCGGGCCTCCAGCAGCGCCTCGATGCGGGGATGGAGGATGGCGTTGAGTTTGGCGCGCGCGGCCCCGTCGGAGAAAACGTGATCCGCCATCCAGGCCCTATCCAGAGTCCCGTCGGGCTTGAGGCAGTCCGGACCGAAGGCTGTGGCCACCGCCTGGAGCCCCTCACTGCCGGTCGCCACCGCCTCCCGGGCGAGTGCGTCCGCGTCGATGATCGACCAGCCAAGGGCTGCCAACCGTTCGGCGACGTAGGTCTTGCCGGCGGCGATTCCACCGCTGAGACCGAGCAGGGGGAAGGGAAGGGTGTGCACCAGGGAAACCTCGCAGGGAGATTGTGCCGTCAGCGAATCGGGCATGGGACGATTGTTCGGACCCCAATTGCCATCAGGGGAATCAGGGGTGGTAAAGGCTACCCTGGGTTAGCCTTCCCTGTTCAATCGTTCCCCGGCCCTCTACACTGGACCGTTGGACTACCCGGCTTGAGGTTTCATGAAAGACGCGTCCCCCGAACAGGCCATGGATCTCTCCCAGCTGGAAAAGCCAGTGCTTGAGCTGGAGGCGCAGATCAGGGCCATGGAAATGGACCCTACCCAGACCAAGGAGCGGGACAAGCTGATCAAGAAGCTCGACAAGCTGAAAGCGGACCTCTTCACGCACCTAACAGACTGGCAGCGGGCCCAACTGGCGCGGCATCCCAAGCGCCCCTACACGCTCGACTACCTGGAGCGCATCTGTGAGCGCTTTGAGGAACTGCATGGCGACCGCCGCTTCGGCGATGATGCGGCCATCGTGGCCGGCATGGGCTGGATCGAGGGCAATCCCGTGATGATCATCGGCCAGCAGAAGGGCCGGGATACCAAGCAGAAGATCCTGCGCAACTTCGGCATGCCCAAGCCCGAAGGCTACCGGAAGGCGCTGCGCCTCATGAAGCTGGCCGAGAAGTTCCAGCGGCCCGTCCTCTGCCTCATCGACACGCCCGGCGCCTATCCCGGTGTGGATGCCGAAGAACGTGGCCAGGCCGAGGCCATCGCCCGGAATCTACTGGAAATGGCCAAGCTCGAAGTGCCCATCGTGGCGGTCGTGCTCGGCGAGGGCGGTAGCGGGGGAGCCCTGGCCCTGGGCGTGGCGGACCGGGTGCTCATGATGGAGAACGCCATCTACTCCGTGATCTCGCCTGAGGGCTGCGCCTCCATCCTGTGGAAGGACGCCAGCCAGGCCCCGAAGGCGGCCGCGGCGCTAAAGCTCACCGCCCCCCACCTGCTGGAGCTGGGCATCATCGACGGCATCGTGAAGGAGCCCCTCGGCGGGGCCCACTCCAACTTCGATGCCGCCGCGGTCGCCCTGAAGGACGCCATCATCGAGGCCTTCTCCGAGCTTTCCGAGCTGACTGCTGAGCAGCTGGTGGAGGAGCGGTACCAAAAGTTCGCCCGCATGGGCAGCGTGAGTTGACCTCCCTGGGGTGGCGCATCCGCCGGGAGACTCCGGCGGGACTGGCGCCCTGGAAGGCCATGGCCTCGGCCTGGGACCTGGAGCCCCGGCTGGCGCGGCTAGCTTGGCTGCGCGGGGCTGACCGGCCCGAGGCCCTCGCCTGGCGCCTGGACCCCTCCTGGGCGCGCAGCACCGATCCCCACCTGCTCTCCGGGGTGGACCTGGCCGTGGCCCGTATCCGCAGGGCCATCGAGGCCCGGGAGCGCATCGTGGTCTACGGCGACTACGACGTGGATGGTGTCACCGCCACGGCCCTGCTGGTGCGCACCCTCGAGAAGCTGGGAGCCGAGGCCTCGTTCTTCATTCCCAACCGCTTCTCCGATGGCTATGGCCTGCACCTGGACTGCATCCAGGAACTGAAGGCCACACGTGATCCGGGCCTGCTCATCTCCGTGGACTGCGGGGTCCGCAGCGGGGCTGAGGTGAAGGCCAGCACGGAGCTGGGCCTCGACTGGATCATCACGGATCACCACGCCCTGGGGGCGGAACTGCCGCCGGCCTGCGCGGTGGTGCACCCGCACCTCGACGGTTATTCGAACCCATTCCTGGCGGGCGTGGGGGTGGCCTTCAAGCTGGCCCAGGCCCTGCTCGGCGCGGTGCCGCAGCCGGTGGGTGCTGATGCGGCCTTTCTGGACGGCTTGCTCAAGCTCGTGGCCATCGGCACCGTGGCCGACGTCATGCCACTGGTGGATGAGAACGCCCTGCTGGTGCGCCGGGGGTTGGATACCCTGGGCGGGAAGAACGGCCCTGGACTGGCGGCCCTGCTGCGGGCCGCGAAGAAAGAGGGCGTCCTGGGCGCCCAGGACATCGCCTTCGGCCTGGCGCCCCGGCTCAACGCCGTGGGCCGCATGGGTGGCGCCGAGGATGCGGTTCGTCTGCTGCTCACCAAGGATCCGGCGGAGGCTGAGACGCTCATGGCGCGGGTCGAGGTCCTCAACCAGGAGCGCCGCGCCATCCAGAAGGAGCTGGCGGAGCACCTGCCACCGCCAGGGGACAGCCCCTTCGACCTTGTCCTGGACTCCTCGGCCCACAAGGGGGTCATCGGCATCGTGGCCGGTCACCGCATGCGCAGCACCGGGCGTCCAGCGGGGGTCTGCACGGTGGTCGATGGCGTGGCCCACTGCAGCCTGCGGGCGCCCGAGGGCTACGACCTGGGAGCCCTGCTGGCCATGGCCCAGCCGTTCATCCTGGGGGGCGGCGGTCACTGGGTGGCGGCGGGGCTCAGCTTCGAGGCCTCCCGGCTTACCTTCGTGCGCCAAGTCCTCCAGCGCGGGGCGGGCGCCCAGGCGGAGGGTCGCGACATCCGACCGCTGCTGCTCGATGGGGGTCCCGACGACCTGCCCGACGATGCGGCGCTGGCCCGGCTGGAACCCTTCGGCCAGGGCTTCGCCCCGCCGCTGGCGCGCCTGGAGGGTGTGCTCGCCTCCACTGCAGTCTTCGGCGCGGACCATTGGAAGCTGCGGATGGCGGGTCTTGCGGATCCCCTCACCTGGTTCGCGGGGCAGGCACGCCCCGCCCAGCCGCAGGCCGGGGATCGGTTGAGCGTGGCGGCGGCGCCCCAGGGCAACGTCCGTTGGGGCCGGTCCTGGCTGGTAGACGCGATGCTGGGAGAGGCCGTCCCTTGAAGCCGACCTCCCTGCTGCAGCGTCTCCCCCCCGCGCGCAACCTGCTGTGGCGCGGACTTGGCTTGGCCCTGGTCGCCGCCATCCTCGGTTTCACCCTGCGGTTCATGCTGCGTGACAGCGATGGGATGCCGGGCCGGACTACGGGCGGAGACGCTCTGTTCGGCGAAGGCACGCATGGCAGCGTGGGCACCCTCACGGAGCAGCTGGGGCCCAATCGCATGGTGCTCACCTACAAGACGATCGAAGGCTCCGAGCAGGACCTGCGCCTGGAAGGGGTGACGGGGCGCCTGGATGAGACTGCCGGGCAGTGGCGTCTGCTCTCCCCCAAGGCTCGGCGGCAAGCCGGAATCTGGACCCTGCAAGGACCCATGGATCTGGGGGTGGCCCAGCCCGGCACCCTGGTCCCGTTGGGCAAGGGACACATCGAGGCCGAAGGTCCAGCCATTCGTTGGACCGGCGGAGAATGGGAGGGGTTGGCACCCCTGCGCTGGGAATCCCTAGAAGGGTCCACCCGGGGGGTGTGGAGCCTGCCTGCGGGCTGGCGGCGCCAGGTCGATGGCCGGCTCAGCGTGGAGCGTGGCCCCGTGCGCTGGCAGGCCCCGACGGACGGCAAGGTCGCCGCGACGCTCCTGGCCATGGATGCGGATCGCCTTTGGGCCACCCCCGGCTTTCAGACGGGCCATTTGGAGGGTGTGAAGGCCAATCTGAGCGAAGGCACCCTGCAGGCGACCGTCGCGGACCTCACGCTTGAAACGATCACCTGGCCCGGTGCCCTGGCCTTTCAACGGGCCGATGGGTGGCACGGGGAGGCCCAGGGGGGGGTGGCGCCTCGACCCGCGCCGGGTGCGAGCTTCCAGCAGGTGGAATTGCGGCGGTTCCGGGCTCGCCGGTCCCTGGGAACTGGCGAGGAGGACCTCTCCACGGATGGGGCGCGGTGGACCCCTGCCGGCCTTCGCCTCGAAGGCAGCGTGGTGTGGAATCAGCCTCTGGATAACCAGCGTCTCACGCTGAAGGCGCCCCGGGTGCTCATGCGCGAGGCGCCGGGGCGGGACCTTCCCGAAGCCCTGCCTGTGGGTCATGCCGTGGCGGAGGGGCAGGCGGTGCTCACCTGGGGGCGGCGCAACCTGTCGTCGCCGCGCATCGAGGTGGAGCGGGCCACCCGGCGCTGGAGCCTGCAGAGTCCGGTGATGGGCCGCGGGGAGGATGGCACGTTCACGGGGGGTGCGGCACAGGGGGATCCGCGCGCATGGACGGTCGAGGGTCCCGTGCAGGTGAACCTGTTCTCCGGCGGCAGTCTGCGCGGCGCAAAGCTGGTCTGGGACGACGCGCTGTGGACGCTCACGGGCCGCCCGGCCGCCTGGAACCGCCTGCGGGAGCGGCTCTCTGGCCCGCGGATCGTCCGCCGGGGGGAAGTGGTGAGCTTCCCCGAGGGTCTGAGCGGCACCTTGGCCGCCGCCGATGGCGACTTGTTCCTGCGGGCCGAACGGGGGCAGAGCGAGGCCCAGAGGATCACCCTCAACGGGGGTGTGGAGTGCCAGGGCCAGGGCTGGCGACTGGCGGCGGATTCCTTGATCATCACCGTCGGCTCAGACCGCACCGTGAAGCTCGTGCAGGCCCAGGGAGCCGTCTCGCTCCGCGGCCGCCTCGGCGAAGGCCAGGGCGAGGCCCTGGAAATGGAACCCGGGCCCCAGATCGTGAAGTGGCAGGGCCGGGTGCATGGCAAAGGCGCGAGCCCCGGTTCGTGAAGGCCGCTTTCTTGCGCTGATTTAGGGCATGATGGGGAAACATCGTATTAGGAGGCACTATGCCCTGGATCCGCCCTCTGTCGCCCCTGGCCCTCCTTCTGGTCGCGCCCATGGTCATGGCCGCACCCAAGGCGAAGGAATTACCCCCGGCACCCAAGGACTCGCCGCTTGCGGCACTGCCCTTCCGGAATCTGGGCCCCGCGGTAACTTCCGGCCGGGTGGGGGACATCGCCGTCGATCCGCGCAAGCCGAATAACTGGTACGTGGCCGCCGCCTCGGGCGGTGTGTGGAAGACCGTGAACGGTGGCACAACCTGGACGCCCATCTTCGACAAGGAGGCCTCCTTCTCCATCGGCTGCATCACCGTGGATCCCCGCGACTCGAACACGGTCTGGGTGGGCACGGGCGAGAACAACTCCCAGCGCTCCGTGGCCTACGGCGATGGTGTCTACCGCAGCCTGGATGGGGGCAAGCACTGGGAGAACATGGGCCTGAAGCAAAGCGAACACATCGCCAAGATCCTGGTGGATCCCCGAAACAGCCAGGTCGTGTTCGTGGCCGCCCAGGGCCCCCTCTGGAAGGAAGGTGGCGAACGCGGGCTGTACAAGTCCGTGGACGCCGGCAAGACCTGGAAGGCCGTGCTCACCGTGGATGCCCACACCGGGGTCACGGACGTGGTGATGGATCCCCGCAACCCCGACGTCCTGGTCGCGGCCACCTATCAGCGCCGCCGCCATGTCTGGGGCATGGTGGACGGGGGCCCCGGAGCGGGCATCCACAAGAGCATCGACGGTGGCCAGACCTGGACCCGCCTGAAGGAAGGCCTGCCCAAAGACGATATGGGCCGCATTGGCCTGGCCATCCCCGAGGGGGAGCCCGACACCGTCTACGCCACCATTGAGGCCGCCAACAAGGCGGGTGGCTTCTTCCGCAGCACCGATGCCGGCCAGACCTGGGAGCGTCGCCATGAGCAGGTGTCGGGTGCCGCGCAGTACTACCAGGAGCTCGTCTGCGATCCCAAGGAGCCGAAGCGGGTCTACGCCATGGACACCTGGATGCAGGTGACCGAGGACGGTGGCAAGACCTGGCGCCGCGTGGGGGAGACCTCCAAGCACGTGGACAACCATGCCCTGTGGATCGATCCGGTCAACACTGACCATCTGCTCTCCGGCTGCGACGGCGGGGTCTACGAAAGCCGCGACCGCGGCGCCACTTGGGACTTCAAGGCCAACCTGCCGATCATCCAGTACTACCGGGTGGCCGTGGACAATGCGCGGCCGTTCTACACGGTGTACGGCGGCACCCAGGACAACTTCTCTATGGGCGGCCCCAGCCGCACGCGCAACTTGCAGGGGTCCACGGCTGCCGATTGGTTCGTCACCCAGGGCGGGGACGGCTTCTACAGTCAGGTGGATCCGGACGATCCCAACACGGTCTATTCGGAAAGCCAGCACGGCGGCTTGGCCCGGTTCGACCGGCGCACGGGGGAACGGATGGAGATCCAGCCCCAGCCGGCTCCCGGCGAGGTGCCCTACCGCTGGAACTGGGACGCGCCGCTGATGCTCAGCCCCCACAACGGCAAGCGGCTCTACTTCGCCGCCCAGAAGCTCTTCCGCAGCGACGACCGGGGCGACAGTTGGACGGCCGTGAGCCCGGACCTGACCCGGAAGATCGACCGCAGCCGCCTCAAGATCATGGACCAGGTTCAGAGCGTGGATGCCGTCGCGCGCAACGCCTCCACCAGTTTCTTCGGCAACATCGTCGCGTTCACCGAAAGCCCCAAGGCTGAGGGCCTGCTCTACGTGGGCACCGACGACGGTCTCCTGCAGACCAGCGAGGATGGCGGCAAGGCCTGGCGGAAGCTGGACCGCTTCCCGGGGGTGCCGGACCTGACCTACGTGTCCTGCCTCGCGACGAGTCCCCACCAGGCTGGAACCGTGTATGCCACCTTCGACAACCACAAGGCTGGCGACTTCCGGCCGTATGCGCTGCGCTCCCGGGACCGCGGCCGCACTTGGGAATCCATCGCCGCCAACCTGCCTGAGCGCGGCAGCGTCTACACGCTTCGGGAGGATCCCGCCCGGGAGGGGCTGCTCTACTGCGGCACG
Source organism: Holophagaceae bacterium (assembly GCA_025361205.1). GTDB lineage: Bacteria > Acidobacteriota > Holophagae > Holophagales > Holophagaceae > Geothrix. The sequence continues at coordinate 19,869 of JANYAS010000168.1, read as the reverse complement.
GAGTTCGGCCTCTTCTTCAGCCTCGACGCCGGCAAGATTTGGGCGAAGTTCAGCGAGCTACCCCCCATCGCCGTGAAGGATCTGGTGATCCAGGCCCGCGAGGGCGATCTGGTGGTGGCGACCTTCGGGCGCGGGTTTTTCATCCTGGACGACCTCACGCCCCTCCGGGAGGCGCGGGGCGAGCTGTTGGAGCGCGAGGCGTATCTCTTCGGCCTGCGCCCCGCCATGGCCTACGTGCCAGCGGTACCCTTTGGTGGCCCCGGGAAGTCCTTCCAGGGTGATGCTCTCTTCCTGTCGCCCAATCCGCCCTTCGGCGCCGTGTTCACCTACCACGTGAAGGCCGCGCCGAAAACGTTGAAAGAGCAGCGCCAGGCGAAGGAAAAGGAAGCCCGCAAGGCCGGGCAGGATCTAGTCATGCCCTCCTGGGAGGCCCTCCGTGCGGAGGATCGGGAACTCGAACCCGCCGTGGTGCTGACCATCAGCGCCTCGGATGGCCGTGTCGTCCGACGCATAAGCGAGAAGGCGAAGGACGGCGTCCACCGCCTGGCCTGGGACCTGCGCTACCAGAACCCCGCCCCCATCCGAGTGAAGGCCGCCACCGAACCCGATCCCTGGGACTACGGCGCTCATGGGGCCCTGGCTGTCCCCGGCCGCTACCAGGCCAGCCTGGCCTTCCAGGTGGATGGGGTCATGAAGCCCATGGCGGGACCGATCACCTTCGACGTCCAACCGCTGGATGCGGATCGGCTCAGCCCGGCTCAATGGACGGAGTTCAGCGCCTTCTGCACCCGCATGGGCGAGGCCCAGCGAATGGCCATGGGAGCGTCCGAGCGCCTGGGCGAAGCCCAGAATCGCCTTGATCATGTGCGGAAAGCCCTGCTCGAAACACCGGCCGCAGAGGCATCGCTCCTGCCGCGCGCCAGTGCCCTCCACGGCGAGCTCAAGAATCTACATGACCTCCTCAACGGCGATGCCACCGTCACCAAGCGCCAGGAACCCACCCGACCGGGCATCCTGGGGCGCATCGCGGAGGTCACAGGTAGTGTCTGGGGCACCACCCAACTGCCCACGGCCACCCAGCGCCAGAATCTGGCCTGGGCCGAGGAGGGCCTGAGGGCCGCGACCGCGAAACTTGACCTGGCCCTCTCTGGACTCAAGGAACTCGAGGACGCACTCGAAGTGGCCAAGGCGCCCTATACACCCGGACGCACCCCAAAGTAATGGTCATTAATTCACCGCGCGCCGGGAACGGCGCGCGGCCCTGCGGCGCGATTGGACCGTCAGTATGTTCTGATAGAACCATGACCGAGCAGACCCGTTGCCTCGAGGCTGTGAACCTCCAAAAACGCTATGGTGACCGCACCGTGGTGCGGGATGTGAGCCTCTGCGTGGGCATGGGTGAAGTGGTGGGGCTGCTTGGCCCCAACGGGGCGGGGAAGACCACCACCTTCTACATGGTGGTGGGTGTGGAGGCGCCGGATCGGGGAGGCATCCGCTGGCTGGGACAGGATGTGACGGCCCTGCCCATGCACCGCCGGGCTCGCCTGGGCATCGGCTACCTGGCCCAGGAATCCAGCGTATTTCGGGGACTTACGGTCTGGGAGAACCTCATGGCCCTGGGCGAGCTGCAGCCCATTCCCAAGGAGCAACAGAAGGAGCGTTGCGAGCGTCTGCTGGCGGATTTCCACCTCGAAAAAGTACGCGATACACTGGGGATGAGCCTTTCCGGTGGAGAGCGCCGCCGTTGTGAACTGGCTCGGGCCTTGGTCACCGAGCCGAGGATCATGCTGCTGGATGAGCCCTTTGCGGGCGTGGATCCCAAGTCGGTCTTGGAGATCCAGGGCCTCATTGCCAACCTCAAGGCGCGAGGCATCGGCGTACTTATCACCGACCACAATGTCCGGGAGACCTTGCAGATTGCCGATCGCGCTTATATCTTGGCGGACGGGATGATCATGAAGCACGGCTTGCCAAGCGAGATCGCAGAGGACCCGGACATCCGCCGGGTGTACCTGGGCGACCGGTTCAGGTTGGACTGATGGCTGCCGGCCCGTTCCTCTCCCAACGCCTGGCCCAGAGCCAGACCCTCGCCCTCACGCCGGCCATGCAGCTGAAGCTCAAGCTGTGGCAGATGAACCTGCAGGAACTGTCGCAGACCATCGAGCACGAGCTTGAGGAAAATCCGTTGCTGGAACTGGCCGACGAAAGTGATGAGGTGCCCACCCTCGAGGCCATCGAGGAGGGCCGGGATTCTGACGTGACCGAAGGCTCCGCCGAGCAGATGTCGGATGCCGGGGAACTGCCCGAAGGGATGGATACCGTCGATCTGGGCCCCTTGGCGGACGGGGCGGGCGAAATGAACCCCGAAGCCGATCTGGAGAAGTTCACGGAAGAGGGTGTGGCGCAGGTGCAGGAAACCGAGCTGGGGGCGGAGAACAGCTGGGACTCGGAGCTGCCCCGCACCAGCAACCTGCCGGACGAGGACCGCCTGTCCTGGGAGGACCGCCTCAGCACGTTCGAGTCGTTGCAGGATCATCTGCTGGGTCAGCTCTACGAGACCTTGGAGCATGAGGACCCCCGGGCCCCCTTGATCGAACGCCTCATCGACCGGATGGATCCCAAGGGCTTCCTCCGGATGGACCCGGACCAGCCCTCCCTGGAGACCTCCCCCGCAGCGCTGGCCGCCGATCTCGGGGTCACGGAAGAAGCCTTGGTAGCGGGCGTGGACGTGCTTCAGGAATTTGACCCCTCCGGCGTGGGCTGTTTCACGGTGCAGGAGTGCCTCCTGCTGCAGCTTCGCCACGCGGGCGCCGAGCCCGACGATCTGGCCGTGCGTATCATCCAGGACCATTCCGTGCAGCTGTCGCAGCGGGACAGCGCGAAGCTGCGCAAGGCCCTCGGCTGCACCGACGAGGAATTGTGCGTGGCCATGGAGCAGCTGAAGCACCTCAACCCTTCGCCGGGGCGGGCCTTCGATCCCGATGGCGAGCGGGTGGTGAAGCCGGATGTGGTGGTGCTCAAGGGTGAGGACGGGAACTGGAAGGTGTACCTCAACGATGAGGGCCTGCCCCGCCTGCGGGTGAACGGCGAGTACCAGCGGTTCATGACGTCCAGCGAGGCCAAGACCGATAAGGATTTCATTCGCGAGCGGTTCCGCAGCGCCCGGGATTTCATTCGTGGCGTGGAAGACCGAAACCGCACCGTGCTGCGCGTCTCCGCCCAGATCGTCGAATTGCAGAAGGAATTCATCGAGCACGGCATCGAGCGCCTGCGGCCCATGGTGCTGCGCGACGTGGCCGAAGCGACCGGGTTCCACGAGAGCACCATCAGCCGCGTGGTGAAGGCCAAGACCATCCACACGCCCCAGGGCCTGTTCGATCTGAACTACTTCTTCTCAGCCCGCCCCAAGGAATCCGATGTGTCGGCCACCGTGGTGAAACATCGCATCAAGGCGTTCGTGCAGGCCGAAGATGCGGCCAAGCCCCTGTCCGACGAGGCCATCGCCGGACTACTGGAGCGAGACGGCATCAAGGTCGCCCGCCGCACCGTGAACAAGTACCGGGAAGAATTGAAGATTCCTCCCGCTTCCCAGCGCCGGCGCCGATAACAGGGCCGGACCCACGATTTCCGGGCCACCCGGCCCCTTTCAGGAGTGTCCCATGAAGGTCAACTACACCGGCCGCCACGTGGAGCTCACCGAGCCCCTGAAGCAGTTCACGAAGGAGCGGCTGGACAAGATGGCCACCTATCTGGACGACATCATCGACGTCCACGTGATCCTGAGTGTGGAGAAGCACCGTCACGAAGCGGAGATCACCCTGAAGACCCGCGCCAGCGCCTTCGTGGCGTCCGCCACCACCGACGACATGTACGCCAGCATCACCCAGGCCATCGAGAAGCTGGATGCCCAGGCTCACAAGCACCAGGATAAGCGCACCACCCGCCCCCATGAGAGTGCCAAGGCCATTCCCGTCGAAGAATAGCCTTTTCACTCATTTCCTATCAAAGGCGGTCCTTGGGGCCGCCTTTGTCGTGAACGACGAGAATCCGGAACCCGTCCCGCCACGCTATCCTGGAGGTTCCGGAGTCCACCATGCCCGATCCCACGCATCTCTACGCTCCCAAGACCACCACCGAGCCCACTCAGGTCTGCGAGAAGTGCCGCTGCTTGTACACTCTGGAGCACTTCCAGCACGGTGTGGAGGGCCAGGACTGCGTGTGCCGGCGCTGCCTCCAGGTGATGGGGTACAAGGCCTAGGCATGAGGACAACCTTGACTGCGCCTGAGGCGATCCTGGACGTAGCCATCCAGGGGCGTCGGATCTCCGCTGCCGAAGCGCTGGTGATCCTGGAGCAGGCGGAGCTACCCGACCTTGCCGTGGCCGCCACGGTGGTTCGGGATCGTCACAACGACTCCCGCCGCGTGAGCTATGTCATCGACCGCAACGTCAACTACACGGATGTCTGCAACGTCTATTGCACCTTCTGCGCCTTCTACCACAAGCCCGGCGACAGCCGTGGCTACGTGCTCACCCGGGAGCAGCTGCAGCAGAAGGCCGAGGAGACCAAGGCCATCGGCGGGACGGGTTTCCTCCTGCAGGGTGGGGTGAATCCGGACCTGCCCTGGAGCTACTACCTGGATCTGGTGCGCTACCTCCACCGCGACCTGGGCATCTGGGTCCACGGCTTCTCGCCGGTGGAAATCCAGATGATGGCCAAGCTGAGCTGCCAGTCGTTGCGCACGACCATCGCGGACCTCCGCGAGGCGGGCCTGGGCTCCATCCCCGGTGGCGGCGCGGAGATCCTGGTGGATCGTATTCGCCGGAAGATTTCCCCGCTCAAGGGCGGCCGGGAGAAGTGGCTCGAGGTGATGGAAGCGGCCCACGAGGAGGGCGTGAAGACCACGGGCACCATGATGTTCGGCATCACCGAGACCCTGGCCGAGCGCATCGAGCACCTGGAGGTTTTGCGCGATCAGCAGGACCGCGCCCTGGTGCGGAACAACGGCGGCGGTTACACGGCCTTCGTCGCCTGGCCCTTCCAGAGCGGTCACACGCCCTGGGAAGGCAAAGTGCCCAAGCCCACGGACGTTGAATACCTGCGCACCATCGCCGTCGCCCGCATCTTCCTCGACAACTTCGCCCATATCCAGAGCAGCTGGGTCACCATGGGCCGCAAGACCGGCCAACTGGCGTTGCACTACGGCTGCGATGACATGGGCAGCCTCATGCTCGAAGAGAACGTCGTCAGCGCCGCAGGCACCTGCTACAGCGTGAACAACGACGAGATGACCCGTATGATCCGCGCCGCCGGCTACGAGCCCTGGCAGCGGGACAACATTTACGGAGAGGTCCTGAGCTGATCCGCCAAAAAAGGCGCTGGCAGGATTAACAGGATGAGGGCGGCCTTGCTGAAGTCATTTGGAACTTCAGCCTGAATACCAACCTAACTCCCGTTGCCTTGCTCTCGACCCCTGTCAAAAAGGGGGCCTTTGAATTCCCTATCCACAAACTGACTTGAAAAGTTGGAACACCTCGGGCGACCGCTTCCCTGCTACTCAATGAAGCATTCATGGACGGCGCATCAGCGCCCCGGCCAAGGACTCCAGCAGGCGGGCCCCCCGCGAAAGGTGGTCGGCGTCCTCAGCCAGCGCCTTCGCGGCAGCCTCCTCCAGAGACCTGGGACTTGGCAATCCGGCCGCGGCCCAGAACCCGGGACGGCGCGCCAGCAGGTCACTCGTCAACCCCTCTACCAGCTCGGCCGCAAGGCGATGGTCCGTGCGGGTCACCAGGCGGATCCAATGCGAGGACAGCTTCGGCGTCACAAAAGGAACATGCAGGAGGAGGGGCTTATGGCCCATGCACGCCGCGACGCGCAGCAGGATGTCGACACCCGAAAGCGCTTCGGGACCAGGCAAGTCCCAGAGGTCGCTGGTTGGCAAGGGCATGCGCGCGGCGCGGACCAGGGCGGAAACCACGTCATCGACGGCCACAGGCTCGCTCCGGTGGGAGAGCCAGGCGGGCAACACCATGGCTGGAAGGCGTGCGGCCAAGTCCCGCACGATGGTCCAGGAGGCGCTGCCGGCGCCCACGATCATGGCGGCCCGTAGTTCCATGCAGGGCACCGACCCGGCTCGCAGGGTCTTTCCCGTCTCAATCCGAGCCTGCAGGTGCAGAGAGGGCCTTCCGGCAGGGGCCACGCCACCGAGGTAGACGATCCGCTCCACGCCAGCCCTGGCTGCGGTCTTCGCAAAATGGTCGGCGGTGGCGACCTCCCGCTCCACCCAGCCCGGCTGGAGTGCGCCCATGCCGTGGATGAGGTAGAAGGCCACCCGGCACCCGTCCATGGCCCGGGCCAGGGCCTCGCTGTCCTCTGCGTTCGCACAGGCCCATTCCCGATCCGGCCAGGTGAGATGGGCCTTCTCCAGGTCCCGGGTCAGGCAGATCACGGACCAACCGTCCTTCTTCAGGCTGCCGAAGGCACGGCTGCCGATGAACCCGGTGGCACCGGTGAGCAAGACCCGATCCGTCATGGGTATTACGCTGCACTCAGGAAGGACAATCTGCCAGCAGATTCCGATGGCAGCGGCTTCTCTGAGCCGTTCGGCGGATCAACCGGGGGCTGCGGGATCCGCAATCCACTCCGCCTGGCGCGCAATCTCCCTGGACCAGTACTTCCAGTTGTGGCCCCCGGGGGAGAGGAAGACCTCGACGGACCGGCCTGGCTGGCGGGCCGTTTCGGCGAAGGCCTGCACCCCTTTCTCAATGCCGTAGCGATCTTCCGTCCCGGCCGTGAGCCGGAGGGGCCCGTCGCCACCTTTGTGGTAGCGCGGGCTCCAGGGGCGGAAGGCTGCATCCTCACTGGGAAGGGCCCGTTTCAGACTGCTCCTGATGTACCAGGGCACAGTGTCGAAGGGGGGTTCCACCAGGGCGGGGCTGAGGGCCAGACAGCGTTCGAAGAGACGGCTGCGGGCGGAGAGGTTCAGCGCGCCCAGGCCGCCCATGCTCAGGCCCGCCACACTGCGGCTCTCGCGGCTGCCGCCAAACCCTGGAAACCGTTGTTCCAGGGCCGGAATCAATTCCTCCACCAGGAACCGTTCATAGGGGAAGCGGCCATCCTTGCGGTCCACATACCAGCTCTTGAAATGGGTGACGGCCACCCAGAGGCTGGGGGCCAGTTCGCCCGCCCCTTCGCGGCGGCTCAGGTCCCTATAGACGCCCTCATGAAGAAGATCTTTGGGGCCATCGAATAACCCGGGGAGAAAGAGGACCATGCGCAACCGGGCTCCGGGGTGGCTGGCCCGGTAGGTCTCCAGTGCTTCCCTGCTGGGGGCATGGATGGCCAAACCCACCTCGCGGCCCAGCAATCGGGAAGAAAACCCTTCCAGGTAATCCTGGCCCTGCAGCGTCAAGGCGCCCAGACCAAGCCATAGCATCAGGAAACAGGAACCCCATCGGACCATCAATCCCCCCCATCTTCCACGGTCTTTGGATGCCTGGAGGGTCAGAAGAGGCATCAATCAATTTCCTGGACAGTCACGCGCTGGGCGAATCAGTGATTGTATCCTCGTGCCTCTGGGGCGCCTGGAAGGCAGGGACTTGACTCGAGTCGGCCCAAGCACAACCATGGGGACCTTCACTGGCCATGACGAACCCCGGATTGGACATCTCCTCAGCACCTCCAGGCATGGATGGGTATGGGCGACTGGGTCATCGGGAACTGCTGGAGGCGGTCGGGCGGCAGGACCGGGAGGCCTTCCGGGAGTTCTACGACCGCTTCGCAGGTCGGCTGTTGGCCTATGTCCAGGCCATGGGAAAGGGGAGGATATCGACCGAGGACGTGGTCCAGGAAGTGCTGGTGGCCATCTGGCGGAAGGCGGCCCAGTACCGGGCGGACCTGGGCAACCCCGAAGCCTGGATCTTCACGATCACCCGCAACAAAGTTTTCGACATCTGGCGATCAAACTCCGCCGTTATAGAAGATGGAGACTGGAATCTCGAAGCCTTCATGGACCCCAGTCCCCCTTCCGATCCCACCCTGGCGGTGAGTCTTGGCAAGGCGCTGGCAGGCCTTCCCCCGGAGCAGCGGGATCCCCTGATCCTGTCGTATTTTGGTGGCCATACCTATGAGGAAACCGCCCGCCGCCTGAAGGTCCCCCTGGGCACCCTCAAGTCCCGAATCCGAGCGGGTTTGTGCCAGCTCAAACAGCACCTTGGATCCCCATGATTCCCAACCAGCATCCCCCCGAGTCCCATCTCCTGGCCTTCGCAACGGGTCAGGGGGACGTGTCCCTGCGGATCCTGGTGGAATGCCACCTGGAGGCCTGCCCGGCCTGCGTGGCGCAGGTGCTGGATGTGGGGGAGGCGGGGGGCAGGATGCTCAGGTCCATGCCACCGGCACAAGTCCCGGCGGATCTCTGGGCGAAAGTCCTCGGGCGGATCGAGGGGGGGGTGCTCCCCGCCTCTGCGCACTACCCCATTCCCGAAACCATCTCCCGCCTGTTGCCCCAGGAACCGCGCTGGAATGGGATTCTCCTGCGCGGCTTCCGATTCATCAAGCTGCTGGAGGAAACGCCCCGGGAGGCGGCCTTCTACCTGGTGCATCTCACTGCCGGTACGGTCTTCCCCGGCCACCGTCACCGTGGACTGGAAGAATCGGTCATCCTCGCCGGTGGACTCAAGGATGGCACCACCCGTCTCGAAGCCGGAGACTGGGCCAGCTCAGCGGCAGCGACCTGTCATGCACCCCAGGCGCTCCCGGATGAGGACTGCTGGCTGGTGGCCCGCATGGAGAACGGCATCCTCTTCACGGGGTGGCGGGGACTGCTGCAGCGCCTTTCGGGACAGTAGTCGAAGCGGCTCTAGCCCATTCCGCCCGGTTTATTTTGGCCTGGCTCATCCAGAACCGGACTTCCCCCGTTTGGCTGTGTGACCCCATGAGGGGCGCTTCCAAGGAGCCACTATGAAATCCATCAGTCTCGCTTTGATTCTTTCTATCCCGGCTGTGATGTCCCAGGCGTCAGAGCCCGCCCGGGTCACCCGAGCCGCCAAGATAGACATCGTCGACACGGCCGTTCAGGCCGGGTCCTTCAAGACCCTTGCCGCCGCCCTGCAGGCGGCCGGCCTGGTGGACACCCTCAAGGGCGAGGGCCCCTTCACGGTGTTCGCGCCCACGGATGAGGCCTTCGCCAAGCTGCCTGCGGGCACGGTGGAGGCCCTGCTCAAGGACATTCCCAAGCTGAGGTCCATTCTTACGTATCACGTGGTCGCCGGCAGGGTGGAGGCCAAGGACGTGGTCCTGCTCAGCAAGGCCACCACGGTCAATGGCCAGGACCTGGCCATTGACAGCTCCCATGGCGTCACCATCAACAATGCCAAGTTGGTCAAGGCAGACATCCAGGCGAAGAATGGCGTCATCCATGTCATTGATACGGTTCTGATGCCCATGTAGCCCTTTGCAGGCTTCTTGAGGCCAAAGCCACTTTGAGGCCATTGGAGTGTCTTCAAGGAGATGTCAAGCTGGTGCTGCTCCAGCCCTCGGATTTTGTTTGCACAAGAGATGGGGCCTTCATCTGAAGGTCCCTTCTCGTTGGTAACCAGGCAGATGAATAGGATCACGGCGATTGGTTCGACCCTGCTTCTCGGAAGCCTGCTCACGAATTGCAGCAGCAGTTCCGACCCCGCACCCATGGCGACCTCCATGGCTTCACTGCGGGTGGTGCACGCCAGCCCCAACGCCGGCTCGGTGGATGTCCTGGTGAACAACGCCGTGGCCCTCTTGAACGTCCCCTTCAAGTCCACGGCCTCCTACCTCACGGTGGATGCGGGTACCTACAGCGTGAAGTTGAACGCCGCGGGAACATCCACCACCGCCTACAGTACCAGCCTGACCCTGGCGGCCGGGAAGATCTATACGGCCATCGCCATCGGCTCGGCCACGGCTGGGACGGCCAACCCGCTCACCGTGAAGCTCCTCACGGACATGTAGCTCCACCCAGTCCGTCGCTGCTTTCAGTCGATACCGCCAGAAGGGCAGAGGTGTGGGCTCCCCATGAGCCTCACCTTTGCCCTAACGCGAAACGGCCAGTCCCTTCAAAGTCGCTGGTAACCTTGGACGTTGGCCTTCGTCTCGTACAGGACAACCCCATGAATGTCTCCGCCATCCTTATCTGCCTCTCGCTTCCGCTCTGTGCCAACGGTCTCGACGAGCTCAAGGTCGCCCTGGGAAAACTGCAGGGCAAGGCCCCCATCCACGGCACGTACGCAGTGCAGTATTGGAATCGGTCCGGCATGGGCAAGGAGACCGAAGAGACCACCGGCAGCGCTTCCGCGCGGATCGAGGACGATGCGGCCGGCCTTGTGGTGCGCTGGGACAGGGCCACCCTCAGCCATGCCGCGGAGGAATCCAAGGCCAAGGGGGAAAAAGGCAAGACCAAGGATTCCCCTTCTGCCGGCATCACTGCGGTGAGCGCACTGGACATGGCCACTGCCGTGGACTATGCGCCCAAGCTGCTGCGCCTTTTGGAACGGAGCGAATTGAAGCAGGAGGTGGCCGAGACCTACCAGGGCAAGGCCGCTCGACGGCTGGAGTTTCAGGTCACGCCACCGATGTCTGAAGAGGACCGGAAGAAGCTCAAGGATTATTCGAACACGGCCCAGATCTGGATCGGCCCCGATGGCCTGCCTTTGGGCGCCACCCACATCACCAGCACGAAGGCCAAGATGCTCCCTATCTCGATGGACATGCAGGAGCAGGAAGAGTTTTCCTTCACGGCATCCGCCGGTCGGCTCCTTCTCGTGAAGCATGAGGAGCGCAAGAATGCCAAGACGCTCGGCATCGAAACCCAGCAGCGCACCCTTTCCACCTTCACGGCGCACTGAATTCGGGCGGTCACGAGGCACCTGGGTTCACAATCCAGATTTAGAACTGAGAGCAGAAACGGTGAATCGAGCCTTCGTCAAGGATCCGGATGACACGGAACGCCCGGAGAACCTGCCCGAGCGTCCGCAGAGCCCTCACCCGAACTACGTGACGCCAGCCGGACTGCGGCAATTACACACCCTGGCGGCGGAGCTTGCGGCCCGCCAGAACCAGCTGCTCGCAGAGGGGAAACTCGCGAACCCGCAGGACCTGGCCACCGTCCAGCGCGATCTGCGCTACTACGAAGAGCGGGTGAACCGGGCGGTCCTGGTGACTCCGGCCGGCAAGCCGCTGGACCGGGTCCATTTCGGGGCCACCGTGGACGTTGGCGACGAGGCTGGCGCGGTCGAAACGTTGACCCTCGTCGGGGAGGACGAGGCCGATGCCGCCTTGGGCAAGATCAGCTGGGTCTCGCCACTGGCCGAGGCGCTGCTGAATGCGGAACTGGGCGATGAAGTGGTGTGGCGACGACCGGCGGGGAGGCAACGCCTGGAGATCGTCGGCATACGCCTGGGCGAGTCGGGTTGACGCCTGCCGCCATTGACCGCGCTATTCACGCCGTAACGCCGAGATGAGGGCTTCCGCCAGCGGCCGGATGCGGCCAGGCTCGCTGAGGTAGGCGCCGCGGGCGGCCACCAGGCGGGCGGAGGAACGGCCCAGCACCAACGTTTCCACGAGGCCATGGGCCTGGAGGGTGCCACCGGTCTGCACCAGGTCCACGATGGCGTCCGCCAGCCCCAGCAGGGGCGCCAGTTCCGCGCTGCTGCTGAGGGGCACCAGTTCGGCGGTGAGGCCCTCGCGAGTAAGCCAAGCCTCGGTGGCCTTGGGGAACTTGGTGGCCAGGCGCAAGTGGGGCTTGGCTCGCAGGCCGTCCAACGTGACGCCGGCCAGGGCGCACAGCGACAGGCGGCAGGCACCGAACCCCAGGTCTGCCAGTTCCAGTAGGTCCATGTCCAGCTCGTCCAGCGTGTCCGAGCCCACAATGCCGAGCGATGCCACGCCCGCAGCCACGTAGCGGGGCAGATCCACGCCTTTCAGCAGCAGCGCTGCGACGCCGGGGGTGGCCGTGGGGATGCGCAGAACCCTGGAGTTCAAGGCCGCGGCATCCAGGGCCAGCGGCGTGCCCGCCAGCTTGGGCACCAATTCGTCGCCCAGGCGGCCCTTGGGGAAGGCGATCAGGATGGTCGATGCGGGATTCATGATGGCTGCTCGAAGAGGTCGGGGCGGGTTTCGGCGAGGTCGAGGAGACGCGATAGGCGCACACAGAACCCGGCCGCCTGCCAGGGGCGGCCCAGGCCGGGGAAGAGATGATCGTAGCGCCCGCCTGCGGCCAGTTCCTGCTGGGCGCCGGGGGCCCAGAGCCGCAGCGTGGGCCCCGTGTAGAAATCCAGCCCCGCCACATCGGCGAGGTCCACCCGCAGTTCCAGGTTGGGGGGCAGGATGGGCAGGAGGGCCTGCAGGGCCCGGTCCATGTGCTCCCGCTCGAGGTGCAGCAGGTCGGCATAGGGACTCGCGCCCAGGGCGTCCAGCGTGCGGGGGCCGTCCAGTTCCGATAGCAGCGCCTCGGCATGGGCCTCCATCCGCGCGGCTGCGGGGTGGCCTGCCATCGCCTGCGCCACGCGGTGCGGGGCCCGGCGGGATAGGGCCGCCACCACCGCCTCGGCGCGCTCTGGAGACAGACCCTCCGCCTCCAGGGGGCGGCGCACGAGGGCGGCGTTGCCCAGGTGCAGGATGGCGCTCTTGAGACCGAGGATGCCGGGGATGGCCATGAGCAGCCGGGCCAGTTCCACATCTGCCTCACCGGAGGGCTCGCCTTCGGGTTGGATGCGTTCGCAGCCCACCTCGAAGCGCTCCACGGCCTCCCAGGGCTGGACCGGGCGGCGAAACACCGCGCCCGCATAGGCCACGCGGTCCGGCGGCTCGGCGAAGCCGCGGGCCAGCAGCCCCGCCAGGGCCACGGTGAAGTCCCAGCGCAGGGCCACCAGATCGTCCCCGTCGAAGAAGCGCAGGGCGCCCGTGGGCACCGCTTTGCGCAGCACCAGCGAGGGGTGCAGTTCGCGGTACCCATGGGTCGCCAGAAGGCCCATAAGGGCGGCCTCCCAGCGGCGGAGCCGGGCTGCGGAATCGAACAGCAGGTCGGGGAAGTGGGGGGTATGGACGGGCATCAGACTGTCCCTCCGGGCCGACCCGAATGGCGCTGCAGAAGCACATCCACCACGTCCAGCAGGCTGGCGCCGCGCTCGACCAGCAGCAGGTCCAGGTGGAAGAGCAGGTCCGCGGCCTCCCCCAGGAAGGCCTCGCGATCGTCGTTCTTGGCGGCGATCACCACCTCTCCGGCCTCCTCCACTACTTTTTTGGCGATGCGGTCCACGCCCTGGGCAAAGAGCTTCTGGGTGTAGCTGCCCGCCGGATCTGCCGTGGCCTTCCGGGCGCGCAGCAGGTCTTCCAGGCGGCCCAGCCACGGCAAGGTGGCGGGCCAGGCGCCTTCGCCGGGCTGGCCCTCCGGGCTGGGATCGAAGCAGCTGTCGGTGCCCCGGTGGCAGCTGGGGCCTTCGGGTTCCGCCAGGATGAGCAGGGCGTCGGCATCGCAGTCGGGGCGAATCTGGACGAGCTTCAGCCGATTGCCGCTGGTCTCGCCCTTCACCCAGAGCGCCTGCCGGGAGCGGCTCCAGAAGGTGACAAAGCCCGTGTCGAGGGTGTGCCGCAGGGCTTCGCTGTTGAGCCAGCCCACCATGCGCACCTCGCCGGAGCGGCTTTGCACGATCCCGGGAATGAGGCCGTCTGCATCGAAGTGGAGGGTGTCAGGGTTCATGTCAGATCCGTACGGAGATATCGTTGTGGGCCAGGTAGGCCTTGAGGCGGGCGATGGGCAGGATGCCCTCGTGGAAGAGCGTGGCGGCCAGCACCGCATCCGCGCCGTGTTCCAGGGCCTCCAGGAAGTGGATCTCGAGGCCGGCGCCGCCGGAGGCGATGAGTGGAATGGGCAGTTGGGAGGCCAAGTCGAGTAGCTGCACGTCGAAGCCATCGCCGGTGCCGTCCCGGTCCATGGAGGTGAGCAGGATCTCCCCCGCGCCGAGTTCGTTCAGCTCCCAGAGCCAGTCGAGGGCCGCGCGCTCCGTGGGTTCGGTGCCGCCCTTTAGGAACACTCGCCAACCCAACTCGTCGTCGCGCTTCACGTCCACGGCCGCCACCACGCACTGGCGCCCGAAGGCGTCCGCCAGCTCGGTCACCAGGGCGGGCCGCAGCCCCGCAGCGGTGTTGACGGCCACCTTGTCGGCGCCAGCGCGTAGCAGGCTCCGCGCATCTTCCACCCGGGAGACGCCACCCCCCACGGTGAAGGGGATGCTCAGCTCATGGGCCACCTCGCGCACCCAGGCTTCCCGCGTGCTCCGCTGCTCAAGGGAGGCCGTGATATCCAGAAAGACCAGTTCATCGGCGCCCTCTGCGTCGTAGCGGCGGGCCAAGTCCACCGGGTCGCCAAGGTCCCGGAGATCCTTGAACTGGACACCCTTCACGACACGGCCCTGCTTCACGTCCAGGCAGGGGATGATGCGTTTGGCTGGCATCAGGCGTCTCCAGCCAGCGCGGCGCGGGTGCGCGGATCGACCAGTGGGATGAAACCCTCCAGCAGCGCCTTGCCGCTGATGGCGCCCACCACGCCCGGGATGGTGGCCAGGGGGGCCAGATCGGCCAGGCCCTTGAGGCCGCCGGAAGCTTGCACCTGGAAGCCCTCCTTGGCCACCCAGGCCGCGGCCTCGAGGCCCGGACCCGCCAGGGTTCCGTCCCGGCTCACGTCCGTGACCAGAGCCCGCTGAAAGCCCAGCGCGAGCAGGGCTTCGAAGACGTCCGTGGAAGCGCAGGCGCTGTGGGTCTGCCAGCCCCGGGTGACGATGTAGTCGCCCTTGAGGTCGAGGGCCGCGATGATGCGATCCCCGGGCAGGCCCCGGAGGGCCGAAGGCTGCTCCACGGCCAGGGTGCCGACCACCGCGTCAAAGCCCAGATCCAGGACTTCCTGGATGGCGGCGCGGTCCCGCAGGCCGCCGCCCAGCTGGAACCGGATCTCCGGGAACCGCTTGGGGAAGGCCGAGAAGCGACCTTGGCGGGCGCTGCCGAAGGCGCCATCGAGGTCCACGAGGTGGATGCGCCGGGCCCCGGCGGCCGCCAGCTGAGCGATCCAGACCTCCGGCGTCAGGTCGTAGAAGGTGGCCTGCTGCGGGTCTCCGTGCCGCAGCCGCACCAGGCGGCCCTGCATCAGGTCGAGGCTCGGGATCAATTGCATGGCACCTCCGGTAGGGGTGCGGTGGCGCCCATCCAGGCGAGGCTGGACTGCAGTAGCAGCAGACCGGCGCGGCCGGACTTCTCGGGATGGGGTTGGAAGCCCATGACCGTCCCCCGGGCTTCGACGGCGGCGAAGGGCCGGCCATGATCGGCCACGTAGATCGTTTCTACCGTGGGCTCCAGGGCGTAGCTGTGGACGAAGTAGAGCCAGCTGCCATGGGGATCCGGCAGGGCCGGGTGCGCTTGGTTCTGACGCACCTGGCTCCAACCCATGTGGGGCACTTTCACGCCGGGGCCGAGGCGCCGGACGATCCCGGGGATGAGCCCCAGGCCTGATGCCTTGGGTGCCTCTTCGCTGCCTTCAGCCAGGAGCTGGAGGCCCAGGCAGATGCCCAGCACCGGCCGGCCTTCCGCCACGAGGCTGGGGATGGCCCGCCACCATCCGCGCTCGCGCAGGGATTTCTGCGCCGCCTCGAAATGGCCTACGCCGGGCAGGACGATGGGCCCGCTGGCTGCGGCCTGATCGGGAGTCGCCGCCCGTCGGTAGGACAACCCCAGACGGTCCAGGGCCCCTTCCAGCGAGGCCAGGTTACCGGCGTCGTAGTCGATGAGGGTGATCGAATCGGAGGTGGTCATGCCGACAGGGTCCCCTTGGTGGAGGGAACGCCGCTGCCCTCGATGCGGGTGGCCTGACCCAGCGCCTTGGCCAGGGCCTTGAACAGGGCCTCGACCTTGTGGTGGGTGTTCACGCCCCGCAGCAGGTCCGCGTGCAGGGCCAGCCCGCCCCGCATGGCCAGGGCGATGAAGAATTCGCGGACCATCTCCACCTGGAAGCCATCGCCGAGGACGATGGGCGGCAGGTCCGCGTGGAACTCGCACCAGGGGCGGCCGGAGAGGTCCACCACGACCCGGGCCAGGGCCTCGTCCAGGGGGACGTAGGCGTGGGCGAAGCGGGCCAGGCCCGCGCGATCTCCCAATGCTTCCTTCAGGGCGTCGCCCAGGCAGAGGCCCACGTCCTCCACCAGGTGGTGGCTGTCGATGGGCAGATCCCCCTGAGCCTCCACCTCGAGGCCGAAGCCCCCGTGCTTCGCGAGCTGCATCAGCATATGATCGAAATAGGCGAGGCCGGTGTGGATGCGGGCTTCGCCGCCATCGAGATTCAAGGTCAGCTTCACGTCCGTTTCGGCGGTGGCGCGGTGCAGGGTGGCGGATCTCATGGTAGCTCCTGGCTTAGCATCGGCAGTAGGTCTCGAAGGCTCGCGCATTGGACATCCACTGGCGCAGCAAAGCGTGCCCGATCGGGCCCCAGGGCCGCGAAACGCCAGGTCAATTCAGGGCGGAGGGCCGCTGCCGCGCGCAGGCAGGCGGCGTCGTCCACGGTGTCCCCCGCGAAGAGGAGCTCCTCCGCGCGGAAGGCATCCGCCAGCTGCAGCAGGCCTGCGGGCTCGGGTTTGCGCAGGTGGGGGGCGGCATCGCAGACCGCTGGGAGTTGGAAGCCAAGCACCCGCCAGGCCAGTTCCAGTTCCTCCGGCGGCCGGCCCGTGAGCACGGCCAACTCCCAGCCGGTGGCCTGCAGTTCCGCCAGCGACACGAGGGGACGTTCCAGGCGGATGGTGTCGGCATAGTGCTTCTGCACCCCGACCTGGGCCGAGGGCTCAAGGGCCTGGATGCGGGCTTCCAGCTCCGGGAAGCCCTTGCCCGCAGCGCCCTCGACCAGCGGCTGAAGATCCACGTCGCCCTGGGCTTCGGCCAGGGCCAGGGCCCCGGCGGCGAGGCGGAAATCGTTGTTGTAGCCACCGACCCGCTTGAAGGCGCGATAGGCGTCGTCGGACCAGGGCAGGGCAGGGCGTAGCTCCGCCAGGGCGCGGGCCACGGCCTCCATAAAACTGCGGTCGGCGTCGATGAGGACGCCGTCGACGTCCAGGACCAGCAGACGCCGGCGCGGACGGGGGGCGGGGGCCGACAACGACGTGCCCAGGGCCGCCGCCACCTGAGCCATGTCCGCCTCAGTACCGAGGGTGACGCGGGCGGCATCGGCTCCGGGTAGTCGGCGCACTTTCATACCGGCGGCTTCCAAGGTCGCGGAGGGGTCCGGCGACAGGTGCAGAAAGTTCCCGGCGCTGGGCGCGGCGAGGTGGGATCGCAGCGCAGCGGCGAGGCGGTCGCGGCGCTCCGGCACGGCACGCACGGCGGCCTCGAAGTCGCTGGCGAAATCCAGGGCCACGTCCAGAGCCTCCAGGCTGGCGGCGGGCAGGGAGTAGGGTAGCTGGAGGGTGGCGAGCTTCGCGATCAGGGCCGGATCGCCCACCAGGTAGCCCAGACGCCAGGCCGCGGAGGCCAGGGCCTTGCTGAAGGTGCGCAGCAGCACCAGGTTCGGATAGCGGTCTACAGCCAAGCGGTGGGTGGCCGGGGCGAATTCCGCGTAGGCCTCGTCCAGCACCACCAGGGGCGGATCTGGTTGGCTCGCCGCCGCCGCCAGCAAGGGTTCCAGTTGGTCCGGAGGCACCCATGCGCCCGTGGGATTGTTCGGCAGCGTCAGCCAGATCTGCCGGCAGTCCAGGGCCGCGAACCAGGGCTCCAACGGAAAGCCCGTGCCCTGGGGCACCGGCCGGACGCTGCCACCGTGGCGTCGCACCAGCAGTGGGTAGAGGCTGAAGCCGGGATCGGGAATGGCCACTTGGTCTTCGGGGCACAGGCCCGCCATGGCCAGCAGGTCCAGCAGCGCGCCGCTGGACGGGCCCAGCAGCAGGCCGCCCTCGGGCGCGCCGAGGCGCTGGCGGAGGCGTTCGGTGAGTTCGCCCTGACGCTCGGGGTAGAGGTGGAACGGCAGGCTTTGGAGGCGAGCGATCAGGGCCTTCCGGGCGGCTTCGGGCCAATCGGCCGCGGCCTCGTTCATGTGCAGGCGAAGGCCCGCAGGCGGCTCGGGGGGTCGCTGGTAGGCGGGAAAATCGGCGAGATCGGGTCGGAGAAGTGGCATGTCAGCTCGGTATGAGAGTAGGAGAAAACCAGGCTTCCTGGGCGGAGAAGCGGGACGGAGCACTCGGCTGGGAGCGGCTCCCTAATGGTGATGGTGGGCGCGAAGGGCGGCGCTGCGGCCGTGGTGCGGGAGGCCCTCGGCTTCCGCCAGCCGCTGGACCCAGGGGGCCATGGCCGCGGCATCGGCGGGGGACAGGCGCAGGAGGCTCTGGCGCTTGAGGAAGGTGGCCACTCCCAGGGGACTGGAGTAACGGGCGCTGCGGTCGGTGGGCAGCACGTGATTGGGCCCGGCGCCGTAGTCCCCGAAGGCTTCGGCGCTGGCGCTGCCGATGAAGACAGCCCCGGCGGTCGTAAGCGAGGGCAGCCAAGCCTCGGGATCGCGAACGCAGAGCTCCAGATGCTCCGGGGCCCAGGTTTGGGCCAAGGCGATGGCCAGATCCCGCTCCGCGCAGACCAGCCGGCCGTGGGCAGCCAGACTCTGTTCCAGGATGTTCCGGCGGGGCGAGGCGGCCACGCGGGTCTGAAGCTCCGCAGCCACGACCTCAAGCAGGCCCCGGTCGACACTCACCAGGACGGCGGCGGCATCGGGATCGTGTTCGGCCTGGGCCAGCAGGTCCTCAGCCAGCCAGGCGGGATCGGCGCTGCTGTCCGCGATCACCAGCAGCTCCGTGGGGCCCGCCAGGGCATCGATGCCGCAGGTGCCGATCAGTTGCCGCTTGGCCTCGGCCACGAAGCGGTTCCCGGGTCCGGCAAGGAGGTCCACCGCGGGTTCTCCGCAGGCCAGCCAGCCCAGCGCCTGGGCCCCGCCGAAGGGGTAGAGCTCGGTCAGTCCGAGTTCGGCGGCGCAGGCCAGCACCAGGGGATCCACGCCCCAGGCGCCGGGTAGGGTCGGCTGGGGCCGGGGCGGCGTGACCCCCACGATCCGTTCCACTCCCGCGACCTGGGCGGGGATGACCGTCATGGCCAGGGTAGACGGGTAGAAGGCCCGGCCACCGGGAATGTAGACGCCCGCTGCCTTCAGGGCGCACCAGCGTTCGCCCACTGTGCCGCCGCCGGGGAGGGGCAGTTCCAGGTCGCGCAGACAGCCGCGTTGGCCCTCGGCAAAGCGGCGCACGTTCGCGATGAGCTCGCGCAGGGCGGCCATGAGCTCCGGTTGGCGGCGGTCCAGATCAAGCCGGGCGGCCTCCAGGGCAGATTCAGGGATGCGCAGAGCCGAAGGATCCAGGCGCACGCCATCCAATCGTTCGGTCCAGGCCAGCACGGCCGTCAATCCGTCCCGGCGCACCTCCGCCAGGATGGCTGCCACAGCCGTCCGTGTGTCCTCCCCCATCCCCGCACTTCTGGCCAGCGAGGCCACCCAGCCGGGCACGAGGTCCCGGTCGTTCAGGTCAGTGATTGGGATGAAGTAACACCTATGCACCTCTGAGGTGAAGAAACCAGCCTGCCATCTCGGAGCACGGCTTGCAAGGCATTCTGGTCCAACTCGACCTTTTCAAGTTGCCTGAAGAGCCTGTCCCAAAACCCCCGTGCGCCGCCCTGGGAGCGCCGGGGGGTGTCCCGCCAGGAAGGCGAGATGAACATAGTGGGTCTACGTGATTCGAGCCTGACGCCCCCGGGAACGCATGCGTTCCCAGGGATCGTACGTCACCGGGATGCCCCCCGCCGCCCCAGCCCAAGGGTTCCCGATTCCGCGAGC
>JANYAS010000021.1 GCA_025361205.1 Holophagaceae bacterium | reverse complement strand
TGGAGCCTCCGGCAAGTGGAACACCACCTTCCCGCTGGAAACCCGCTGGTTCCGATCAGCCAACCGGGGCACGGGGGAGACCAGCGAGGAATTCCAGGTTTCGGCGGGCAGCCGCGAACGGGTCTATTGGCCCCTGGCCTCGTTCACCTGGCAACGGCTCTCCTCCACGGGCACCCTCTATCCCGTGAATGGGGATGAATGGTGGTTCTACCGCCGGGCCCGGGGCCCCCGCTTCGACCTCGCGTTGCCGCTGCCCGGCCACTGGATCGTCTCCGCCGTCCTCCTCAGGCAGAAGGTTGATGGCGAGGATTACCAGATCACCCGGACCCTGCTGGTCCTGGTGAAGCGGTTCTAGTGGTGCTCGCCCGAAATAACTGGTGCGTTCAGAAAGCTCAAGAGCACCACGTGGCGGGGGTCTGGGGGCGCGGCAGCGCCCCCAGAGGGGCGACAGCATTGGCGCGTCCGCGCGCCGATGCGCCAGAGGGGCTTTGCCCCTATGGAAGGGTGCCTCGCCAGCTGCCTTGAATGATCCAGGTATTTCAGGCGAGGCACACTAGGCGCCCTGGACGGGGCACGCCGGCTCAGTAGTTGCGGTCATCCACCGGGGGGGCGTAGTCGCGGCCGAACTTGTTCTTGTGGGGTTCCAGGGCCGGCAGGGAGATGTCCAGCTCCCAGGCGCCCAGGGTGACGCCGCCGCCGATTTTCACGGTCCAGGCCTTTTCGCCGGCTTCGGGATGCCAGAGCCTGAGCCGATAGGTACCCGTGGGAACCTGCCCGAAGGCCACGCCCGCCTTGCCGTCGAGGAGCTGGGCGAAGGGGGTGGTCACCACCCACAGGAAGGCATTCATCTGGTGATGGACGTTGCAGTAGAGCTTGACCAGACCGGGACTGGCCACTTTCACCCTCGGCGCTTCACCGGGCTGGTACTGGCCCGTATCGAAGCGGTTGCCCTGGGTCACGCTGAACACGTTGTGGAGAATGTGGTCCAGGTTGGGGAAGGTCACTTCGGTGCCGGGGGTGGCGAGGGAGACCCGAGGCGAGAAGGCCTTGCCCACCGTGCGGATGGACACCGGCCTGGAAGGGCCGGCCGCGGACACCGACGCCTCGATCGGTTCCAGGATGGCCACGCAGTCCTTCAGGGAAGCGCGGGGCCTGCCGTCCTTCTCCCGGAGTTGCACCGGTCCCTGCAGGCCCCCCGCGAACAGCGGCAGGGTCAGGGTCGGGATCAGCAGGCCAAACAGAACAGTTCGAATCATGCTTCGCATCCAGAGTAGATTCGAGACAAGTATACCGACCGACCTGGGAACACCGATGCCGCTACCGATGAGATGGTACCAAACACTGGCGTGGACCTTCTTCATCCGCCAGGGGGCAGCCATCCTGGGGCTCCTGGCGATCATCCTCTGGGTGGCCTACAACGAGGCTGAGCGGGGCGCGCGCGCCACCGCGACCACCAGCCTCTCCGCCGGCGGCTATGTCCTGGACCGGGCCTTCGAACAGCAGGGCCGGTCCATGGACGCGGGGCTCGACGTGTTCACGCAGTATTCCGGCAACGTGGCCCTCATCGAACAGGCGCTGGAGTCGAGTGCCGACCGCAGTCTCACGGATACCCTGGTGGAGAACCTCCCCCGCCTGGGCGCGGAAATCGCCCTCGTGGTGAGGCCGGACGGTTCAGTGCTGGCGGGTACCACCAAGGGTGCGCGGCCAGCCCTGCCCGATGTCGGGATCATCCAGATGGCTCTGGCTCCCGAGGAAGCCACCGAGGGAGGTCACCCCGGGCCCTACTACCGGGGCTTTCTGCGGGTGGACTGGGGCGCCCGGCCAGGCATCTATCACGCGGTGGCGCGGCCCCTGCGTTCCCCGGCGGGCCGGGCCCTCGGGGCCATGCTGGTGGGCGTACGCGTGGATGACCGGGCCGCGACCGACCTGCGGCGGCTGGCCGTCGCCGGGCCGCAACGGGGTGACCCTTCGGCCCAGCTGGCGCTGCTGAGCCAGTTTCGGACGCAGGGGAGCACCCTCCCCGATGCGGAGGCGCTGGACCGGCTGCTGTCGCGCGAGCCCGCCTTCCTGGCCATTCGGGCCCAGATCCTGGATGGCCAACAATCCCGGGTGTTGCCGTTCAAGGTGGGGGGGCGGAACTACCTGGGCATGATCTCGCCCATCCGGGGCGTGAATGCCCTGGATCTGGAGATGGCCGATGTTCTGCTGATGCCCATGGATCCGCTCCTGGCCCCCTTCCGCAACCTGCAGAAGGCCATCCTGGCCGTGGGCGTGGTGGGTCTCTTCGTCGCGCTGGGCTTGAGCCTCCGCTCCGCCCGGAAGGTCACAGCCCCGCTCAAGGCCCTGGCCGCTGCGGCAGAAGCCCTGGCCGAGGGTGAGGCGCCGGAAACCCTTTCCATCGTCCCCACTCGGGATGAGGTGGGGGTGCTGACGCGCACCTTCAATTCCATGCTGGGCGAATTGAAGGCCAAGGCCGAGTTGGTGGCCCTGCTGGACAAGACCCGCCGGGACCAGGGGGAGCGGGGGCCCGTGGGCGGCGCTCCGCCCAACCGTGCCCTGACGAGGGAAGCGGGGTCTGATCCCGCCCTGGACGACGTTACACGACGCCTCCTTTCCCTGGCCATCACCGCGGAAGACCAGCCCCTCCCGACGGCGCTGCAGGACGGGGGTACCTTTGCCGGTCGGTACCGGGTGGAGGGCCTGCTGGGCCGGGGCGGCATGGGCGTGGTCCTGAAAGTGCGGGATCTCCAGCTGGACGAGGAGGTGGCCCTGAAGGTCATCCGCACCGGGCTCGCCGCGAACCCCGCCTTCCTGGAGCTGCTCAAGCAGGAGATCCGGATGGCCCGCCGGATCACGCACCGCTACGTGCTGCGCACCCATGATTTTGGGGAATGCGACGGCATCCCGTACGTGACCATGGAATACCTGAAGGGCATCACCCTCCGCAGCCTGCTGGATGGCCGGGGACGGCTGCCCCTGCCGCTGGTGCTGCGCATTGCCCGCCAGGTGGCCGAGGGACTGGAGGCCGCCCATGGCGTCGGCGTGGTCCACCGGGACATCAAGCCGGCCAACGTCCTCTTCGACGTGCGCGGCGATGCCAAGATCATGGATTTCGGCCTCGCCACGCCGGTGGCGGCCGGGGTCGAGGGGGAAGCGGGGACGCTCCTCGGGTCACCCCGGTACATGTCCCCGGAGCAGATCAGGGGCGATCGGGTGGATGCGCGGACTGATCTGTACGCCCTGGGCATCATGCTGTTCGAACTGTGCGCGGGCTTCCCGCCCTTCGACAGTCCCCGCATCAACGACCTGCTGGCCATGCATCTCGAAGCACCCGTGCCTTCCATGCTGGAGGCGCTGCCGGACCTCCCG
>JANYAS010000017.1 GCA_025361205.1 Holophagaceae bacterium | reverse complement strand
GGTTCCGGGATGGTGGCATCGTTCCGCCGGAGGAGGACGAGCCGGGACCCCACCGCCTCCTGCAGCGCGTCTTCCAGCCGATCGCCGGCCAGGCCCAGGAGCCGCCCCAGGGAGGCGATGGGGAGGGGCTTGTCCGCCAGGGCCAGCAGCCGCACCAGGGTGGCCGAGGCCGGAGCGAGGCGCTGGAGCCGGCCCAGGAAGATCTGGCGCATGAGGTCTTCCTCGGCCCGGAGCGCGGGGGGCCGCCCGGGGGCCAGGGACCAGCAGCCCTCCGTCCAGAGCAGGGCACCCTCCTGCTGGGCCAGTTCGAGGAAATTGCGCAGGAGCCCGGGATTGCCGAGGCTGCTGCTCAGGAGCTCGGTCTGGTAGTCCACCGGCAAGGTGTGGCGGCCCAGCAGGTCCCCCAGCACGTCCCGCAGATCCTCGTCTTCCAGGCGGTTGAGCCCCACGACGGCGGCCCTGGCCTCGGATTTCAGTTCGGCGATGAGGGGCCTGAGCCCCGCGCCCTGGGCACCGGTGGTGAGCGAGAGGAGCCAGGGCACGTTGGAGGCCCGAACCAGATCGCGGATCAGGGCCACCACTTCCGGAGTGGCCCGGTCCAGGTTCGAGAGGTGGATGAAGCGCGGGTGGATCGTGGCCGAGAAGGCGATGGCCTCCAGGGCGGCCTTGAGCTCTTCGGGTTCGGGGCCCGCCTCCTGGCGGTTCAGGGCACGGCCGCCGGTCAGGAACGCGAAGGCCTGCACCCGCAGCGACAGCGATTTGGCCACGCCGGGGTTCTGGGCATAGAGGTCCACCTCGCTGCCCAGCAGGAGCGCCTCCAGCAGGCGCCCCAGGAAGCGGCCCGGCGGCTCCTCGTGGGAGGCGGTGAGGTGGTGGACCCAGATGCCCTCGCTCTCCGCCACGGCGCAGGCCCAGGCAGCGAGGTGTTCCTTGCCGACCCCCTCCTCCCCCTGCAGCAGCACGATGCGCTCCATGGGGATGGTCGCGCTCAGGCCCAGCACCAGGGACTTGAGGTAGGTCAGCTCCTGGCCCCGGCCGCGGATGGGGTGCGACACGAGCTCGGACAGGTCCCGGGCATGGATCCAGGGAAGGTCGTCGTGGGACGGGGAGGCGGGCAGGTCCTGGGGCAGCAAGGTGGGCAGCCGGGCGAGGCCCCAGGGCGGCTCGCCCATGATGCGGGGCAGATGGGTGACGCCCCGGCCGAAGGTGATGGCCTCGGGATGCAGGAACCGGGGATGGGGATTGGCGGCACTGAGAACGGCCAGATGCTGCAGCAGCGCCTCGCGCTGGCCTTCGTCCCACTCGGGCCACAGCCGGGACAGGGGCGTGCCCAGGAGTCCCTGCAGATACCAGGCCTGCTCATCGTCATGGCCCAGATGGCCGTGCACCGGATCGAGGGGGCCCGCATCCAGGAAGCGCCTAAGAAAGGTCTCCCGCAGCTGGTCGAGCTCATGGTCCGAGGGCCGGGGGGACCAGAGCTGCGCCAGGAAGCGGCCGCCGTCGCTCTCGCGCCGCATGAGGTGCCACGCGCAGCCCGGCCCCTGACCGAGTTCCAGGAGCCACGTGAACCGATGCGCGCCCAGGAAGCGGGTCACGTCCATGGCAGGACCGTGCGCGAATGATCCAGGTTCCGGGGGGGCATGACGTGAAGTCTAGCCTCCCTGTTGGCTATCGTGCCAGGAACGGATCGAGGATGACCGCGGCGGTCAGGAGCAGGGCGAAGAGGTTGATGTTCATGAAGGCGCGCCGGAACACCGGGGCATCTGGATCGGGCCGCAGCAGCACGGCGCCACCGTAGACCAGCCAGAGGGCCGAGCCGGCGAGGAGCGTCAGGGTCGGGAGCACAAGGACCACCCGGAACATCGGCAGCAGGGCGCAGGCCGCCGCCGTGCCGCAGATCCAGGTGAAGCTGAGGCGGGCGAGGCGCTGCCGCCCGAAGACCTTCACCAGGGTGGGGAAGCCCGCCTCCTCGTAGCCCTCGGCGTGGAGGGCCACCAGCATCCAGAAGTGGGGCACCTGCCAGATGAAGAAGACGAAGGCCAGCGCCAGGATGGAGGGATCGGAGATGTGGCCTCCGGCCGCGGTCCAGCCGATGGCCGGCGGCAGGGCGCCGATGAGGGAACCTGGCACCACGGCGAAGGCGCTGACGCGCTTGAGGGGGGTGTAGAAGGCGTTGTACCAGAGCATGGCCAGGGCCCCGAGCAGGGCCGAGGCCAGGTTGTGGGCCAGGAGGAGGACCAGGAAACCGGACACGGCGAGGCCGCAGGCGATGGCCAGGGCCGCCGCGGGGCTGAGGTCGCCGCGGGGGATGGGCCGGTGCCAGGTCCGCGGCATGATCGCGTCGAAGTGCCGCTCCTGGTACTCGTTGAGGGCGCTGGAGCCCATGGCCAGGAGCAGGATGCCGAGCAGGGTGGTGATCAGGCCGGCATCCGCCCCCCGGAGGCAGGCGATGTATCCGGCCGCCGCCGTGAAGGTGGAGGCGCCGGAGATGCGCAGCTTGGTGAGCTCCAGCAGGGTGGAAGCCAGGCTGGGTTTGGGAGCGGGAAGCACGGCGGCGGTCAAGGCGGCACCGGCCTACTTCAACGTCTTGAGGTAGGTGACGACCTGACTCAACTCGTCGGGCTTGAGCTCGGCGGCGGGCATGGTGTCGGCCGGGTAGCCCCGGACCACCTGACTCTCGGGGTTCAGAATGGCCCGGCGAAGATAGGCCTCGTCCACCGTGACCGTCTGGTCTACCCCGGCGACCTTGATCTGTTCGGACTTGCCGAAGAGCCCCTTGAAGGTGGGCCCGACCATGGGCTTCCCATCCACGGAGTGGCATTCGAGACAGCCGTTGGCCTTGAGCAGGGCCAGTCCCTTGGGCTCGTCCGGCGGTGCCGCAGGGGTTCCGGCGGCCGTGAGACTCTTCCCCGGCTCGGGGGCATTCTCTCCGCCGAAGTACCAGGCCTTGAACTCGTCCTCGGGCACCACGACCACCTTGCTCAGCATCAGGCTGTGGTCCACGCCGCAGATGACGGTGCATTCGATGTCGTAGGCGCCCAGCCTGGTGGCCTGGAACCAGGTCGTGTTGGCCCGGGCGGGCACGGCGTCGATCTTCAGGCGGAACGAGGGCACGTAGAAGCCGTGCACCATGTCGGCGCTGCGGACCTCGAGCTTCATGGGTTTCTCGAGGGGCGCGAAGAGCACCTTGCTCTGCTTGCCGTTGGGGTATTCGAAGGACCAGCTCCACTGCCGGGCCATGACCTTGACGACCATGGACTCCCGAGGGGCCTGGCTCATGTATTCGTAGTTGGTCCAGCCGTAGTAGAAGATCGACAGGAAGAGGATCAGGGGGATGACGGTCCAGACGATCTCCAGGCCCACGTGGCCCTCGATCTGGGAGGCCACCGGGTGGCGCTTCTTGTCGTACCGGATGACGAAATAGATCATCAGCGCCGTGATGAACAAGAGAAAGGCCACGGACAGCCCGAACACATAGAAGAACACCGCGTCCGATTTCTGGGCGGAGATGGCGGCTTGCTTCATCCATTCCATGGCTGATCCTTAGTGGAAAGCGACATCGGAGAACAACAGAGCGAAGAAGATCAGCAGCGTCCCGATCGTGATCAGGACCACGCCCTTGAGCAGGGCGCCTTCGTACTTCAGGTGCATGAAGTAGTAGAAGACGAGGCCGGCCTTGATGGGGGTGAGCGTCAAGAGGCCCCAGACCGCGTAGCTCTGGCCGAAGTGGCTGGAGAGGACCAGGAGGCCCGTGAGGATGACCAGGGCCACCCATACCTTGATGAAGATGCCGTAGCCGGGGTGGGCCACGGCGTGCTCGGTGGAGACATGGGAGTCGTGCGTGTAGTCGCTCATGCCGTTTCCCTATGCCGCCAGGTAGAACAGGGGAAGGAGGAAGATCCAGATCACGTCCACCAGGTGCCAGTAGAGGCCCCCGTTCTCGAGGTGGATGTAGCGGTCCTGCCGGATGGAACCGGTGCCCACCATGCGCGCGAGGACGGTGAGGACGGAGATGCCCACCAGCACATGGAGGCCATGCAGCCCGGTCATCGTGAAGTAGAGGCCGAAGAACACCTGTTCACCCTGGGGAAGGGTGCCCAGGTGGGGGGCGCTGGGATAGAGGCCGTGGTGGAACTTGGCCGCCCATTCGAAGCCCTTGATGACCAGGAAGACGAGGCCGAGCCCGATGGTGGTGGCCAGGAAGGCGATGGCCTTGCGCTTGTCCGCCTTCTGGATGGCCACGATGCTCAGCACCACCGTGAGGCTGCTGGTGAGGAGGACGATGGTGTTGATGATGCCCAGGGTGGCGTTCAGCTCCCCGCCGCCGTGGTGGAACTCGGCCGGGTAGCGGTAGCGCATGTAGGAGTAGGCGATGAAGAGCCCTCCGAAGAGGATCATCTCCGTGACGAGGAAGAGCCACATCCCGAGCCTGGCGCCGAGGTCGTCACGATGGACGTGTCCGGTCATTGGGCCTCCTGGGGGAAGACATAGGGGCCTGCGGTGATGGTCGGGATCTCGTCGAAGTTCTCGACGGGCGGCGGGCTGGGGATGGTCCACTCGAGGGTCAGGCCGCCCCAGGGATTGTCCTCGGCCTTCTCACCCTTGAAGATCGCGTAGAGCAGGGTCGCGAAGAAGCCAAGGAGGCCCAGGACCAGGAACCAGCTGCCCACCGTCGCCACCACGTGGAGGGTGTGGTACTGGGGGAGGTGGACGTAGTAGCGCCGCGGCATGCCCAGCATCCCCAGGATCAGCATGCCGAAGTAGAGCATGTTGAAGCCGACGAACATGGGGAACCAGGAGGCGTAGATGGCCTTCTTGGAGTACATTTTGCCGAACATCTTGGGGAACCAGTAGAGCAGGGCCGCGAAGAACCCCATGACTGTGCCGCCAAACATCACGTAGTGGAAATGCCCCACGATGAAGTAGGTGTCGTGCAGGTGCACATTGACGGCCAAGGCCCCCTGCATGACGCCCGTGAGGCCGCCGATGCAGAACAGGAAGATGAAGGTCAGGGTGAAGAGCAGGGGCGGCTGGAAGTCGATGCTGCCCTTGTAGAGGGTGCCCACCCAGTTGAAAACCTTGATGGCGCTGGGTACGGCCACGATCATCGTCAGCAGGGAGAACACGATCTGGGCCACGTTACTCATGCCAGAGGTGAACATGTGGTGGGCCCAGACCAGGCTGCCCACGGCGGCGATGGCGATGGAGCTGAAGGCGATGGCCTTGTAGCCGAAGATGGTGCGCTTGGCGAAAGTGGGAATGATCTCCGTGATGGCACCCATGGCCGGCAGAATCATGATGTAAACAGCCGGATGCGAGTAGATCCAGAAGAGGTGCTGGTAGAGCAGCGGATCGCCACCCTTGGCGGGATCGAAGATGCCGATGCCGAAGAACCGTTCAAGGATGACCAGGACCAGGGTGATGGCGATGATGGGGGTGGCCAGGAGCTGGATCCAGGCGGTGGAATACACGGCCCAGCAGAACAGGGGCATCCGGAACCACTTCATCCCGGGGGCCCGCAGGCGGTGGATGGTGGTGATGAAGTTGATGCCCGTGAGCATCGAGGAGAAGCCCAGCACGAAGGCCGCGAACACCGCCAGGGAGACGTTGGTGCCGGTCTTCAGGCTGAAGGGGGCGTAGAAGCTCCAGCCCGTGTCAGGGGCGCCGCCCCCGGTGAAGAGCGATAGCACGGCAAGGATGGCCCCGGCCATGAAGAAGTACCAGGAGGTGAGGTTCAGCCGCGGGAAGGCCACGTCCTTCGCGCCGATGAGGATGGGCAGGAAGAAGTTTCCGAAAACGGCTGGGAGGCCCGGAATCACAAATAGGAAGATCATGATCACGCCATGGACCGTGAACAGGGCGTTATAGGTCTGGGCTGAGATCAATTTCTGGAAGGTGGTCAACTGCACCAGGCGCATGACAAAGCCAACGCCCATGGCCACCATGAAGAAGGTGACCATCGCGCCCAGGTAGAGCACCCCGATGCGCTTGTGGTCCGTGGTGGTCAGCCAGGCCATGAGGCCTTTGCGCGTCCCGGTATCCACCAGGTAGCTCGGTGGTGCGGTGGAGGCGTGGGTGCCGCTCATTTGCTCTCCTTGATCTTGGTCTTGCGTCCCCGGCGTACCAGCGTGACCAGGAAGCCCAGAGCCGCAAGGAGGATGACGGTGGCGCCGATGGTGGTGGTGTTCAGGACGTACTTGCGCCCAGCAGGGTCATAGCTGAAGCAGAACTTCAGGAACTTGTTGATTGTGGGATTGGCCTCACCGCGGGCCGCTTCCTGGGCGGCCAACTGGAGATCGGCGGGCAGGTAGGTGACGCCGTACATGTAGCGCGTGACCTGGCCTTTGGGGCTGAGGAAGATGATGGCTGCCGCGTGGATGAAGTCATCGCCCTGGCGCTTGAACTTGAAGCCCACCGCATCGGCCAGGGCCTTGGTGGTGGCCCCGGGCCCGGTGAGGAAGCGCCAAGCCGCCGGCGGGAACGGTCGGGTGATTTCGCTGAGGTAGTTGGTGCGCTTCTGGGCGGCGACCTCGGGCTCGTCCCGCTCGTCGAAGCTCACCGTGAGCACCTGGAAATCCGTTCCAGGAATGGCCTGGGTGCGGTTCAGCACCTCGGCCACGCCGCCCAGCTGCGGGGTGCAGATCCCGGCGCAGCGGAAGTAGTTGAGGGTGAGGATGGTGGGCTTGTCGATGAGCTGACGGAGGGTGACTGGCTTGCCAGTCTCGTCCTTCAATTCCAGATCGAGGGGGATGAAGGTGCCCAGTTTTTCGTCGATGCCCACTTCCTCGGGTTTGAAGGCGGGGGCCGTGGTGGCGGGCGGGGCTGGGGCCTGGGCGGTTTGGGCCTTCAAGGCGACCGGGAACGCGGCCAGGGCCAGGAAGGCGACGGGGAGAAGGGTGCGTTGGATGAAAGGGGAGGTCATGGCGGGCTCAGCGGATCGTGGACGCGGGTGGGGTGGACTGGGCTTCGGCGTATTCCCGGCAGAGGGCGTCCACGGCCCGGGCCACGGGGATGCGGTTGGGGACGACCTCCCCGGCACTGGCGAAGAGCTTTTCCAGGGTGGCGAGGGCCTGGGGGTCGCTGGCGCCGTGGTCGAAGGCGCCCAGCGACTGGACGACGTGGGCCAGGGCCATGCGGTCCTTCTTGGTGAGGTGGTTGTAGGACACCATCGAGCTGCCCTTGAGGCCCTCATCCAGCGTCTTGTAGATGTCTTCCAGGCGGGTGCCGTTCTTCCAGGCGACCTTCTCCGTGAAGTTCCGGGGCTTGGGCGTGAGGCCCGTGCCGGCGGGACCGTCGCCCTTGCCCTCGGGACCGTGGCAGGTGGCGCAGGACTGGGCGTAGACGGCCTTCCCCCGCACCATCAAGGGTGCATTGGGGGTCATGACCGTCGCGGGATCGATGGGCGGGATGACCTCGCGGGCCATGACGGGGTAGTCGGTGGGATCCAGCCAGCCGGTCTCGCCCTGGACGGCCACGACCGTGGCCTCCGGCCCGGTGTGGGCCTGGTAGCGCAGGCCGGGCAATACGGTAAAGCCGAAGAAGCCGGCGATGCAGATGAACCCGATCACCACCAGCAGGGCGGACAGCAGGCGCTTGAATTCGGCGGGGGACAGATAGGTGTCGATCATAGGCGGAACTCCAGACCCTCGGGGAGGAAGGGATCGCCCACGGGCATGTCCTCGCCCTTCTGCATGGCGCCGCGGACCCAAAGGACGATCCCGCCGATGAAGAAGAGGGCGAAGCTGAGCTCGGGCCAGGAGAAGTATGGCTTGGCCCCGAGCGCGGGGAAGATGAGCCAATACACGTCCAGCACGTGGGCGCCCAGCATCAGAATGGCCACGAGGCGCAGGCGCTTCGGGTCCTTCTTGGCATCCCGAGTCACCAGGGCGAAGAAGGGCAGGATGAAGTGCAGGGACGCCAGCGCGATGGTGATGGCCCGCCAGGATCCAGTGAGGCGCACCTTGTAGTAGAGGACCTCGTCGGGCATGTTGGCGTACCACATCAGCATGTACTGGGCGAAGCCGATGTAGGACCAGAACACGGTGAAGGCGAAGAGGAACCCGCCCAGGTTGTAGAGGTGGTCGCCACGGACGCCCTCAAGCCGATCGCGGTCCTGCAGGTAGAGGACGGAAAGGGTGGTGGCGGCGAGGCCGGAGAGGAAGGCCCCGGCGAAAACATAAACGCCGAAGATATCGCTGTACCACTCGGGCGTGAGCCCCGAAAGCCAGTCAAAGGCCACGAGGGTGATCACCAGGGCGAAGATGGCCATGAAGGCGGGGGCGAATTTCCGTGCGCGAAAATTGAAGGCGGGATCCTTGGTGGTGTCCTGCTTCAGGGAACCGCCCACCAGCACCGCCAGACCCAGGACCGACAGGCCGAAGGCGATGAGGGTGCGGACGGAAAAGAAGGGCACGCTCAACCAGAAGGCCTTGCCGGCCAGAATCGGATGGTGGGCCGCCTCGGGCCTGGAACCGGGGTAGAGCACGGGCAGGGCGCAGAGGGCGATGAGGCCCACGGGTATGGCGGGCAGCAGCAGGGTAGCCAAGCGCTCGGGGATCCGGCGCACCGGCACGCTCCACTTGGCGGCCACCAGGTGTTCCAGGGCCACGATGAAGAGGGAGCCGAGGCCCAGGGTGAACATCAGGACGAACCAGAGCACCCAGTTGGCCCAGAACCGTTCGGGTCCTGCGGCAAAGTAGCTGCCGAGGACGCCCAGGGCACCGAGGGCCGTGGCGCCCCAGAGCAGGGTGGACTTCGTGTGGGTCTGGTTCATGGTGCGACCACCTTCAGGTCTTCGTCCTTGGCGTTCTGGGCGCGCTGGAGGGCGCGCACGTAGTGGACCACGGCCCACCGTTGCGTTTCGGTGAGATCCGCTGCGTGTGCGGGCATGGCGTTCTTGCCGTTCACGATGACCCAGTAGATCTTGCCGTCGGGGTAATCGCGGAACTGCTGGGCTTGCAGGTTGGCGGGCTTGCCGCCATAGGCTGCGGTGAGGCTGCCAACGCCATTGCCGATGGCACCGTGGCAGACTTCGCAGCGAATCATGTAGGCCTTCCGGCCCAGGTTGAAGACGTCCTTGGTGCGGGGCAGGGGATTCACCAGGACGGCGGCGGCTTCTTGCGTGCCCGTGGCGGTCGGCAGATGACCCCGGGCCACGGTGCCGGCCACCGGTTGCTGCATACCGTGGCCGTCCTTGAAAAAGGCGGAGGCCTTTTGGGGGTTGAGCCGCGGCTGATCCTGCATGTACTTCATGGGGGCCAGCAGGGGAAACCACTTGGTGGCGAAGAACATCGCGAGCCCCGACACCACGCACGCCGCGAAGATCCCGCCGAGGGTACGCAGGATGTAGTCGCTGGTGAGGAAGGGGCTGCGGTCCGGGGCGGGCAGGACTTCCACCTCCACGGCGCCGGCTTCCTTCAGAACCCGGGCGGCAGCAGCACTGTCGAAGGCCTCGTTATCAGCCTCCAGGGCCAGGGCGTACCGATCCCGGGTGATGCCCGTGATGGACTTCGACGACAGCACCGGATGCCCAAAGAAGGGCAGCTTGTTGAGAAGAAAAAGCATCCCCAGCCCCGCCGTGAAGGTGGCGAACAGCACTGTCACCTCGAACATGATGGGGATGAAGGCTTCCCAGGATGAGGGCGCCTTGCCGCCGGTGACGATGGGATAGTCGATGGCGCTGATCCAGTACTGGGCCCCCAGGGCCGTGATGGCGCCCAGAATGCCCATGACCAGCACCATGCCGCCCAGGGGTGAGCGGCGCAGACCCAGGGCCTCGTCGATGCCGTGGATGGGATAGGGCGTGTAGGCCTCCACGGTACCAAGCTGGGCGGCCCGGACCTGGGGGATGGCCTGCATCAGGGCGTCGGGGGTGTCGAAGATGCCGAGAACGGAGTAGGAGGTCTCAGACATGGTTGTCTCCATGGTGAGAAGGCGCACTCGGCCCCTCCATGGGCCTCGCCGTGCCGGTTTCGCCTGCGGCAAAATGTCCCTTCGCTCCTGCTCCGGGCTGTGCGTCCGGCAGGATCCCCTTCACTTCGGTGGTGGCGATGACGGGCAGCACGCGGGCGAAGATGAGGACCAGGGTGAAGAAGATCCCGAAGGTGCCCAGCAGGATGCCGAAGTCCACCATGGTCGGCTTGTAGATGCGCCAGGCCGAAGGCAGGTAGTCCTGGTGCAGCGATACAACGATGATGACGAAGCGCTCGAACCACATGCCGATGGTCACGCCGATGGCCACGAAGATCATCCAGAAGTAGCTGGTGCGGGCCTTCTTGAACCAAAGCAGCTGGGGGATGAGGATGTTGCAGCTGATGGTGACCCAACCGGCCCAGCCGTAGGTGCCCGTGATGATATTCATGAAGCCGTGGTGGAGGAACTCGTTCATGGAGTACCAGGCCGTGAAGCCCTCCATCATGTAGCTGTAGCCCATGATGCAGCTCATGGCGAGGATGACTTTGTTCATCACGTCCAGGTGGCGCATGGTGATGAGGTTCTTCAGCTGCATGGTTTCGCGCACGACCACCAGCACCATCACCACCATGGCGAAGCCGGCGAAGATGGCGCCCGCCACGAAGTAGGGTGGGAAGATGGTCATGTGCCAGCCGGGCACCACCGAGGTGGCGAAATCGAAGCTCACCACCGAGTGCACGGACAGCACCAGGCCGGTTGCCAGGCCTGCCAGCAGCAGGTAGGCCTTCTCGTAGTGCTGCCAATGGGTGGCGGCGCCGCGCCAGCCCAGGGCCAGGATGGTGTAGATGGGCTTCCGCAGCTTGCTGGTCGTCCGGTCGCGCATGGAAGCGATATCGGGGATGAGGCCTAGGTACCAGAACATGGCTGACACGGCGAAGTAGGTGTTCACCGCGAAGACGTCCCATAGCAGCGGGGACCGGAAGTTGGTCCACAGGGCCCGCTGGTTCGGGTAGGGGAAGAGCCAGAAGGCCAGCCAGGGCCGCCCCACGTGGATCAGGGGGAAGATCACGGCGCAGATGACCGCGAAGATCGTCATGGCCTCGGCGAAGCGGGCGATGGCGTTGCGCCAGCGCTTACGGAAGAGGAAGAGGATGGCGGAGATCAGCGTGCCCGCGTGGCCGATGCCCACCCAGAACACGAAGTTGATGATGTCGAAGGCCCAGAAGACGGGGCTGCTGTTGCCCCAGGCGCCGATGCCCGTGACGAAGGTATAGCCGATGCACCCGAGGCCGATGAACATCGCCGAGAGGGTGATGGCCAGGGCGATGTACCACTGTTTGGGGGGCCGGATTTCAGGGAAGGCCAGTACCTGATCGTCGAGGCTGCCGGGGGTGACCTTGCCCATGGTGAGCGAGGGCTCGATGAGGCCCACCGGGATGTCGCCGGCCGGGATGGCCGCATCAGACTGCATGGGAACCTCCCACGACGGCGGGGTTCTTCAGATCGGCCAGGTAGGTAATGGCTGGCTTGACGCCGAGTTCCTCCAGCACCCGGTAGGCGCGGGAGGCGTTCACCAGCTGGGCGACCTTGCTCTTGGGATCCTTCAGGTCGCCGAACACAATGGCGTCCGAGGGGCAGCCCGCCATGCAGGCGGTGGTGACCTCGCCGTCGAGGATGGCACGGCCCTCGCCCTTGGCGCGGACCTTCCCGTCGTTGATGCGCTGCACGCAGAAGGAGCACTTCTCCATGACGCCCCGGGGACGGACCGTGACCTCGGGGTTGTAGGCCAGGGTTTCGGGTTCGGTCTTGTAGGCGGTGTACTCCAGGAAGTTGAAGCGGCGCACCTTGTAGGGGCAGTTGTTGCCGCAGTAGCGGGTGCCCACGCAGCGGTTGTAGGTCATCTGGTTCAGACCCTCCGAACTGTGGGTGGTGGCGTTCACCGGACATACGTTCTCGCAGGGAGCGCTGTCGCAGTGCTGGCACAACATAGGTTGGTGCACCACCCGGGGGTTCTCCAACTCGCCCTCGTAGTAGCGGTCGATGCGGATCCAATGCATCTCGCGGCCCCGGGCCACCTGCTCCGGGCCCACCACGGGGACGTTGTTTTCGGACTGGCAGGCCACCATGCAGGCCGAGCAGCCCACGCAGGCAGCCAGATCGATGACCATCCCCCACTTGTGATCGGGGAACCGCTGCTCCTCGTAAAGGCTCACGATTTCGGGTGTGTGGCGATGGCCCTGGGGGTCGTGGGCGTACTCCGCCATGGTGAGGGAGCGGACGATGTCGCGGCCCTCCATGCGGTGATGGCTTTGGGTGCGGGCGAGTTCCTTTGTCCCACCGGCCTTGGCCAGGCGCACACCTCTGCGGACATTGGCGGCAGCGGGATCCACGCCCATCAACGGATAGGCGTTAGCCCCCACGCCCTTGGCCACGCCGCCGGTGCTGCGGCCGTAGCCCAGCGCCAAGGCGAGCACGCCCTGGGCCTGACCGGGCTGGATGACGGCGGGCAGGCGCAGGGTGACGTTGTCCAGGGACAGGGTGACGAGATCGCCCTCCTGGAGGCCCAGGGCCTTCGCGTCCTGCACGGACACGGAGACCGGGTTGTCCCAGGTCATCTTGGTGATGGGATCGGGGGTCTCCTGCAGCCAGCTGTTGTTGGCGTGGCGGCCATCGTGGGTGGCGAAGCCCGGGAAGAGCACCAGCTCCAGGCCCTCGGTGTTGGATTCAGCGGCGCGCTTTGCCGCTGCGGCTGCGGAAGCGCCCCTGAAGACGGGGGCGACAGACTTAGGCTCGACCTTGAGGAGGCCGTCGTGCAGGGCCTGTTCGAAGGAGGCGCCCGTCAGCACCTCTTTCTGCCAACGGGCCTGCAGGAAGGCGTGGTAGCTCCCGGGGGCGGCGGCGCCCAGGGCCTTGAGGGCGCCGAGGAGGATGTCCTCGCCCTGGCGGGTGTCGTAGAGGGTGCCGAGGGTGGGCTGCTGGAGGACGGCGGCACTGGGGGTGCTGAAGTCGCCCCAGCTCTCCAGCCAGTGGCTCTCCGGCAGCAGCAACTGACACTGGGCGGAGGTCTCGTCTTCCATGAGGCCGATCCAGGCACGGAGGGGCACCTTGGGAAGGGCGGTCTTCCAGGCGGCGGCCATGGGGAAGGTGAAGGCGGGGTTCACGTCCCAGAAGATGGCGGCGGCATAGCGGCCGGCGGCCATGCCCTGGACGGCGGCTGCGAGGTCCTTCACGGTGGCCAGGGGCTCCGCAGGGAGCATGGCGACGGCCTCCGAGTTCAGCATGGCGTTCAGCAGGTGGGCGGCCTGGTGGACCTCGACGGGCATCTGGGCGCCGCAGAGGACCACGGCTTGGCGACCGGCTTGGCGCAGGTCGTTCAGCAAAGCCGACCAAGTCTTGGCCGGGATTTCGGCGGGCGCGCCGGCCGAAATCCCGGCTAGATCTGCACCGGCTGGCAAGACCACACCCTTGGCCGCCAGCCCCTTTGCCAGGGCGAAAGCCATGGCGCCGAGGCGGGATGGCGCAATGGGAATCCGCACATCCGCGTTGGTACCCGTGAGCGTCAGGGGGCCTTCCAGCACCCAGAGGCGGTTGATGGGGTCGTGGGCGTCCTTCAACCTTCGCTTGGCGCCCCAGGCGCCAAGCGCCTCAGGATCCTCGCCGTTGAGGAAGTCGGCCCCCAGGGACAGGATGACCTTGGCTTTGGCGAGGCGGGGCTGGAGGTCCACGGCCTCGCCGAAGCTGGCCTTGGCGGCCTCCTCGCCGGCGTCGCCGAGGGCCGGCTCATAGGCTAGGTGTTCCAAGGTGGGCAGGGCGGCCTTGAGGTCCGCCAGCAGGGCCTTGCGGGTGGGCGAGACCAGGGCGCCGGAGATCAGCAACACGGGCTTGCCGGTGGCCTTGGCGTCCTTCAGTGCAGCGTGGAGGCGGCTTTCGGCCTCGACCCAGCCGATCGTCCGGCCCTCGGCCTTGGGGGCGCGAAGGCGGTCGGGATCGTAGAGGCGCAACACGTCCGCCATGGCGCGGGGACTGGTCTTGCCCTTCACCCCGGGATGCTCGTCGTTGCCAGAGAGGTGAATGGGGCGACCCTCGCGGGTCTTCACCAGCACGGGATAGATGCGGCGGCCTTCCTGGAAGGCGCTGGCGTAGTAGTTGGCCACGCCGGGTACCACTTCGACCGGCCGTTTCGTGTAGGGCACCACGGTGCCCTGGCCCTTGCGATCACAGGCGACTGTGGCAGCCACGGCAGCCGCGGCGCCCACCAGGCCGAAGAAGTCGCGACGGGAAACGCCGCTCTGGACGGGCAGGCCATGGACATCGTCATAGCCGGGGCCGGGGATGGCGCCGGGCAGGAACTCGTCATGGGCGGCCTGCCGGGCCTCCAGCGTCTCGACGCGTTCTTCGAGGGTGCGCCAGAATCGCGGCGCTTCGACGGGGCCATGTTCGGGGAGTTGGGTCTTCATCGGGTCATCCGCGGCGCTTGATGGCGTGTTCGGGGGGGGTGATGGGGATGCGGGGGGTGGCATCCGGGGACGGTTCCGGAGGGGAAGGCTTGTCCGGCAGGAAGGCAAGGCTCAGAGCGCGCTGGCCCAGCAGAAAGGGGCCCGCCACCAGGGCGGCGGCCCGGTCCAGCAGAGGTTGGCGGTTCGCGTCGGCCATCGTCGGATTCCCCCAGCCCTAGCGGTGGCAAGCGGCGCAATTTTCGGCGCCCTTGGTGATCTTAGAACCCGGTGGCAGGGCTTCATGGGGATTGCGGTGGCAGGCCAGGCAATTGCCCATGCGCATGCCCATTTCGCGGCTGATCACCTGCATGGTTTGCACCTCGCCATGGCAGCTTTGGCAAGCGATGCCGGCGTTCACGTGGGGCCGGTGGTCGAAGAAAACGTGGTCGGGTAGGGTGTGGACCCGCTGCCAGGGCAGGGGCTCGCCGGAGTTGGCGATCTGGGTGAGCTTCTGGATGGCGGGGCGGTCGGCCTTGGTGACCTTGTGGCAGCCCATGCAGAGATCCACGCTGGGGATGCCCGCGTGCCGGGACTTGTCCACACCCGCGTGGCAGTACTGGCATTGCATCCGGAGGGTGCCGGCGTGCAGCTGGTGAGAAAAGGGAATGGGCTGCTCGGGAGCGTAGCCCTTGGCGAAGCGGTCCGGCTGAGTGAACCAACCCACACTCAGGACGGTGGCGAGGACCGCCACGGCCGCGGCCGGCAGGACGAAGCGGAACGCTCGGTCGAATGAGTGCATTCACAACCCCTTGAAAAGCGCGGGCCGACGGAGGATGCCGAGACCATCAGGGGACGGAACCCCCAGGGCGACCCTTCGGCGAAGTTGTGTCGCAAATCACGATGATAGAGCAGGGGGACCCGAATGGTTACCCATTTTTTCTGAGGCGTTTCCATGTTTTTAAGAGGATTATCGGGTGGTCTATTTGTGGGTCCTTCGAAAGGACGATTTCCTCCAGGGGACCCCTCGTTAACCCAGTCCTTTCTGTGCGGATCAAGCGGTGGGTGCAGGGGGCCGGAGGGTTCCAGTCCGCAGGCTCGCCTTGGAGCTATGACGGGAACCCCATCCAGGGCTTCAGCAGGCCCAGGTGCCCGAGGAGGGCGCCCATGCGCTCCACGGGCAGGCCCATCACGGTGGAGAAACTGCCGTCCACCGCCTCGATGAACAGGGCCCCGATGCCCTGGATGGCGTAGGCTCCCGCCTTGTCCATGGGCTCGCGGGTGCCCACGTACCAGCGGATCTGGGCCTCGGTGAGCGGGCGGAAGAAGACCTGGGCGGTGTCCACGAAGCTGTGGGTGATGTCGTTCTTCTGGAGGCAGAACCCGGTATGCACCTGGTGGGCCCGCCCCTGGATCAGGGTCAGCATGCGCACCGCGTCCTCCACGTCCACAGGCTTGTTCAGGGTGTGGTGGTCCACCGCCACCGTGGTGTCGGCGGCCAAGACCCAGCGCCCCGGGTTGCGATGGGCGACCACTTCGGCCTTGAGCTCCGCCAGCCGCAGCACCAAATCGCAGGGATCCTCGTCCAGCAGGGGCGTCTCGTCCACCTGGGGGGACTGCAGCTCGAAGGGGATGCGCATGGCCTCCAGCCAGTGGCGCCGACGGGGGCTGCCGCTGGCGAGGATCAGGGGTTTTTGTGCCGATTCCGGCAGGCCGGGCAGGGTTTCGGTCATCGGAGTCCCCGGGCCTGGAGGTCGGCCGTCTTTACGCGCATGTGGAGGCTAGCCATCTCTTGGCCCATCTTGAACCCGAAGCGCGGGTAGAACTCGGCAGCATCCCGGGTTTCCAGGACAAAGCGATTCACCTCCCCCACCCAGGGATGGCGAAGGGCCCACTTCACCAGTTCCGAGGCGATGCCGAAGCCCCTGAGGTCCTGGGCCGTCACCACATCGTAGAGTTTCGCCTCGTGGGCGTGGTCGGACCAAAGCCGCGTGGCCCCCACCAGGCGGCCCCCCCGGTGGCCCTCCGGTACCAGCCGCGCGGTGAGCATGCGGGAACAGGCCAGCAGGCGCCGCCACTGCTCGATGGTGCGGTCCGCAGTCCAGGGGACTTCCTCCGCCTGGAAGAAGATCTGGAGTTCGCGGGGGTCCACGCTCCATGTTTCGTCGAAGAAGGCCACGAGGCCGTGCGGCGTCGCCAGGGGCTCGGGTAGGAGAAAGTCACGATCCATCAGGGTTTCCAAGCCTTCCATCCTAGCAGAGCGCATCCGGTTGCCAGCCCGGCCAGGATGAGCGGCAGCAGCCAGGCGGACCGAGCCGGGGTATGGATCGGTCGCCACTGAAGGTTCAGGGCAAAGGCGCCTTCGGTGAGGGGTTCCCCCCACAGCTCGAAGTGGCCATCCTCGCGGAACACGCCGGACTTGCCGGTGAGCGTGGCGCGTAGCAGCGGCACGCCCAGTTCCGTGGCCCGCAGGCGGATCTGGGCGGCATGCAGGTCCGTAGCGATGCTCCGGTCGAACCAGCCATCGTTGGTGTGGTTGCTCAGGAGCTCCGCATGACCCAGGGCCAGGCCCCGGCGGGTCCGTTCGGGCATCAGGGCCTCACTGCAAATGAGGGGATGGACGCGGATCTCGCCGCCCGGGGCGGGCACGGCGAAGGCGCAGCCCTCAGCCAGTTGGCCCGCCTCCTGGGAGATGAAGCCCAGCTGCCGGTCCATCCAGCGCCGGAAGGGCTCCGGCCCCGGCATGCGTTCCCCGAAGGGCATGGGCTCGGTCTTGGCGAAGAGGAACGACGGCCGTCCCGCGACTTCGCCGCGCACCAGGTTGAAGAGGCCGCCCTCGGTGCCGAAGAGCCACGCCACGCCCCGGCTGGCCGCCTCGTCGGACAGCCGGGGATCGGGCTGGCGGTCATCCCGGCCCAGGATCGAACTCTCGGGCCAGAGCAGCAGGGTGGGGCGATCCTTGTGGGGCAGCCCACTGGCCCGAAGCAGGGCATCACTGCGCCGCCACATGTCCGCCTCCATGCCCCGCACGCGTTGCCCCGGGGGGAAGTTGGGCTGGATCAGGACCACATCCAGGCTGCGCACCGATTCGCGGGGCAGCAGGTACCAGGCCCCACCGCCCAAAATCAGGAAGCCCACGGCAAAGGCTGGTCCCGCCAGGACCCGCCGTATCGGGGCGCCTTCGGCGAGGG
Source organism: Holophagaceae bacterium (assembly GCA_025361205.1). Classification (GTDB taxonomy): domain Bacteria; phylum Acidobacteriota; class Holophagae; order Holophagales; family Holophagaceae; genus Geothrix. The sequence continues at coordinate 21,067 of JANYAS010000017.1, read as the reverse complement.
CTTCGGCGGTCCAGGCGCCCGCGCCCCAGGCCAGGGCGGATAGGCCCGAAGCCCCCACAAAGGCCGCGCTGCGGGCGGTCCAGGGCAGGGACCCGAAGGCCGCGCCCCAGGTCCAAGGATAGACGTGGAACCCCCAGGACTCCCAAGCCAGGAGGAGGAGGGCCGCACTCAGGGCCGCGCCCAAGGGGCCGCCGCGGCGGCCCAGCCAGCGCGAACCCATGGCCACGAGCCAGAGGCCGGTGGCTTCGTAGAGGCTCAACAGCACCGTGCCCAGGAGGGCCGCGCCGAAGGGGAGCCCGCCCTTGGACGCCAGGGTCTGGGGCACCCACAGGTAGAGGAGCAGCAGTCCCGCCACCAGCGTGATCCAGACCCAGAAGGCGGGTCGCCCTTTGAACAGTCCGTCCAGCAGCAGCAACGGAAAGAGCAAGGCCATGATCGGCTCCAGCCAGCCCCCCAGAGCCCCGGGGAAGCGGAAGGCCAGTACGAAGACCCCGGCCAGAATCAGGGAGCTGAGGGATGCTAAAAGCCAACCAGGTTTCATGGGGTCTCATTCTGGAGTCTGGAGTCTGACCCTAGATTTCGGGGAACGCCTACATTCCCCGAAAGAGGTACCGCTTTTTGTTGCGTCCCTGCGGGCCGCGACTTTGTTTCTGCTTTGCGCCACGCGGTATCAGAGCGGCCGATGGTTTTGTCGAGTCCAATCTCTGAACTCCAGACTCCGGGCTCCAGACTCACCTGCCCCTCCTCGCCACTTCGTAGCAGGCGACACCCGCGGCGACGGCGGCGTTGAGGCTTTCGACACCCTGAATGGGAATGGCCAGGCGCTGGACCTCCTCGGGTAGTTCCACGCCCGTCCAGCCGTGGCCCTCATTGCCCACCCATAGGCGCAGGGGCTCGGACAGATCGGCGTCTGCCAACGACACCGCTCCGGGGCCGCCCTCCAGGGCGTACCAACGCCCGGGGTCAGGCTCCAGGGCCTCCACCCGGCGCAGGGGCATCAGGAAGGCGGCACCCATGCTGCCGCGCAGGGCCTTGGGATGAAAGGCATCGGCACAACCGGGGCCCAGCAGGGCCTCCTGGAAGCCAAAGGCGGCGGCGCTGCGCAGGATGGCCCCCAGGTTGCCGGGATCCTGGATGCCCCAGGCGCCGATCACCCGCCGTGCCAGCGGGCCGGAGGGCTCGGGCCCCAGGTCCACGAGCAGGGCGTGCCCCGGTGGACTGGCGGCCTCCGCCAGTTCGCGCATGAGCGCCTCGCGCAGCACCACCGTTTCCACCCCCAAGGCCACCTCCAGCGGGTGGGGAGCGGTCCCTTCCAGCCGCAGCCAGAGGGTCGGGCGCAGGCGTTTTCCTGGGGTGGTCTGCCGAACCTCGGCCCAGACCTCGATGAGTTTCTCCCCCAGCAGCAGGGTGGCCTCCCGCCGGGCGCCACCGGGCCTCAGGCGGGCCATGAGGGCCTTGTAGCGTGGATTGGCCTTGCTGGTGACGGAGGGCATCAGTGGGCGGGTGCGGCTGGTTGCGAGTGGGCCGCGACCCAGGCCTCGATGACCTTGTGGATGGCCGGCATGGCCTTTTGCGTGGCCTCGATGCCGGCCTGCATGCAGCGCTTCTTCTGGGTGAAATCGAGCATCGCCACATCCCCGATGCCGGCGGGCGCGATGAGGACATCGGCATTCTTCTTCGATTGCTCTACGTTGAGGGCGAACATGATGTTGGTGGCCTGGAGCGTGACGTCCAGCAGATTGGTGATGTTCGTATTCGCCACGTTGGCGCTGATATCCACGGCAATGACGATGTCGGCCCCCTTGGCCTTGGCCACCGAGATGGGGATGTTGTCCACCACTCCGCCATCCACCAGGATCTTGCCCTCGTGCTTGACCGGCTGGAAGACGCCCGGGATGGCGGCGCTGGCCCGAATGGCGCGGGCCAAGGAACCCTTGTCGAGCACCACTTTGTAGCCCCAGTTGAGGTCGGTCGCCACGGCGGCGAAGGGGATCTTCAGGTTCTCGATGTTCGTGGTCTTGATGTGGCTCTTCACCCACGCTTCGAGCTTGTCCCCCTTGGCGAACCCCATACCCGTGACGGCGGTGGTGACCCCGAAGTCAAAAAGGTCCTCCTTCTCAAGCTGGAAGGCGGTCCATTCGAGCTCGAAGCTCTGGCGGTCGGCGGCATAAATCGCGCCGATGAGGCTGCCGACGCTGGTGCCCACCACCAGGTCGATGGGGATCTTCTCTTGTTCCAGCGCCCGGATGACCCCCACATGGGCGAAGCCCCGGGCCGCCCCACCCCCCAGGACGAGGGCAATCTTGGGTTTCGGTGGGGGCCCCTGGGGCACCTGAACCACAGGGCGCTGCGGAACGATGACGGGAGGCGCGGTTTGACAGGCGGACAGAAGCGTCAAACTTGCGATCACAAGGCTATGTATCAGACGCATAAGGGACCTCCAGGTTCCAATCGAGCCGAGCCCATCCAAATCAGGGATCCCCTGCGATGACCCCGATCGGATTCGGTATTAGACTAACCGCTCCATCTGAACGCTCGTCCCCTCCCTTCGTGCCTATTCCAGGAGCACCGATGCAACCTTTTGTCCCATCCGACCAGAACATGCGGGAGTTTTCCCTGCGGGCGGTGCTCATTGGTCTTGTCATGGCCGTGGTGCTGGGCTCCGCCAATGCGTACCTCGGCCTCAAGGCCGGCATGACCATCGCCGCCACCTATCCGGCCGCGGTCATCGGCATGGCCCTCATCAAGCTCATGAAGGGCACAATCCTGGAAGAGAACATGGCCCGAACCGTGGGCAGCATCGGCGAATCGGTGGCCGCAGGGGCCATCTTCACCATTCCGGCGTTCGTCATCAGCGGCATCTGGCCCAAGTTCTTCACGGCCGGAAACTATGCCACCAGCTCGCTGATCATGTTCGCGGGCGGCGTGCTGGGCATCATGTTCGTGGCCCTCCTTCGCCGCGTGATGGTCGAAGATGCCGAACTGCCCTACCCCGAAAGCGTGGCTGCCGCTGAGATCCACAAGGCTGGCGCCCGGGGCGGCAAGGGCACCACCTTCCTCTTCGGCGCCATGGGCATAGGGGCTGTGATCCAGGGCCTGGTGCAGATCCAGCTCTTCGCCACCACCTGGGAGCACTTCGCCAAGTTCAAGATCGCCACCATCAATCTCGTCCAGGGCTGGAAGGCCAAGGCCATGGGCGGCATGCTGCTCAGTTCCCCCGGCATCAGCCCCGCCTACATGGGTGTGGGCTACATCATCGGGCCCAAGCTGGGCGCCCTCAACTTCTCCGGCGGCGTCATCGCCTGGGGCCTGCTGGTGCCCATCATCACTTACTTCCTGGCTCCTGGCGTGCTTGCGGAGAATGCCGCCGATGGGGATTGGATCGCCCTTTCCGTGGCCGTGTGGAAGTTCATCGTCCGTCCCATCGCCATCGGCGGCATGTTGATGGGCGCCAGCTTCACCCTCTTCAAGATGCGCAACAGCCTCATCACGGGCCTCACCCGTTCCGTTTCTGATGTCAAGAAGGCTGCCTCTGGCGACCACGTGGTGGACCGCGTCAACAAGGACCTGCCCTTCACCTACGTCCTGGGCGGCATTGCCTTCGCTGCAGCCGTGACCTTCGGGGTCACCTGGCAGATCTTCCACGTGGCTCCGCTGGTGTCCTTGGTGGCCGCGCTTGTCATGGTCATCTTGGGCTTCTTTTTTGCCGCCATCAGCGGTTACCTCGTCGGCATCATGGGCTCGAGCAACAATCCCATCTCCGGCCTAACCCTGACCGCCTTGGTGCTCACGGCCCTGGTGATGGTGATCCTGGGCGTGAAGGGCAAGGAGGGTGTTGCCGCCGTGCTGGGGGTCGCTGCCATCGTGTGCGTGAGCGCCGCCGTAGCCGGCGAGATGCTGCAGGATCTCAAGGCCGGACACATCCTCGGCGGCACGCCCTGGCGCATGGAGATGGGTGACCTGCTGGGCGTGGCCCTGGCCTCTGCGGTGCTCTTCATCCCCCTGATGGTGCTCCACGAAGGTGATATCAAGGCTCAGGCCACGCTCAAAATCGACATCCTGGAAAAGGGCCCCATGGTCCCCATCGAGGCATTTCAGAGCAACTTGCCGAAGTATGAAGGCATCTCCTTCCGAGCCGACCAGGTGGAGCAGGTGCCCATGGAAGACAAGGCCTCCTTCTCTCTCCGGACGATTACGCTGGCCGAATTGAAGACGCTTTCTGCGGACAGTAAGAAGAACCTGTTGTTCCTGGATGCGGGCTTCGGCTCCAAGCGCCTTGCCGCACCCCAGGCCGGTCTGATGGCGTTGCTTTCCAAGGGCATCGTGGAAGGCAAGATGGCCTGGCCCCTGATCATCGTGGGCATGTTGATGGGCCTGGCCTTCATCCTCATGCAGGTGAAGAGCCCCATGCTCGTCAGCGTCGGCATGTATCTGCCCCTGGAAACCACGTTCGCCATCTTCCTCGGCGGCCTCATCAAGGGTGCTGTCGAGATGGTCGCGGCCAAGCGCGGTCTCAACGAAGCCCAGAAGGTACGAGTGGAGAACAATGGTGTGCTGCTGGCAGCCGGTCTCATCGCCGGTGAGGCCCTGGTGGGCCTGCTGTTTGCTTCCTTCGCCTTCTTCGAAGTGAAATACCAGCTCACGAGCATCATCTGGGGTAAGGACGCCGCCCCAGGGGCCTTCTGGATCAGCCTGCTGATCCTGGCCTTCATCGCGGTCTACCTCGTGAAGGTGCCCCTCGACAACGCCGGCGAAGCCGACGAGCCCGCACCCCCCAGCGCCAATTTCTAGTCATTGATTACACACCAGCGGGGCGCGGGTATCCGCGCCCCGTGTTTTTTGTTGAACCGCAGGTGGCGCAGATGGAACGCAGGCCCAAGTGTTTTTCTGCGTCATCTGCGTCATCTGCGACATCTGCGGTTAAAAAATTCTATTCCGTTCCCTTGAATCAACCCGAGTGACCCATGAACCCATTCCCCGATCAAACCTTCCTCGCCCTGGTGCCCGTGCAGGCGCTGGCTTCCGAACCCGGCGAGGGGGGCCACGTGATCCTCATCCGCCCGAAGATCCTCTCCGAGCGCTGGGGTTGGCTGCTGCGGATGATGAAAAAGCCGGCCTACCGCGTGAAGCTCGACGCCCGCGGCAGCGCCGTGTGGCGGGCCTGCGACGGGGCGCGGACGGTGACCCAGGTGGCCCAGGTCGTGGATGAAGCCCATCCAGGAGAGGTCGAAACCCTCACCCGGACGGCGGGGTTCCTGAACGAACTCGCCCGGGGTGGATTCCTACGCCTGATGCAGAGGTAGCTACTCGATTCCCAAGCGCCCCTGACCCATGCGAATGATGGCGGGCACGTGGAGATCCTCGGCGCCGCCAGGCAGCTCGCCACTGGGCGTGGGGGCAGGCATCAGGCGGGTGGGCGTGGGCCCCTGCTGCTCGCCGGCGGGCACTTCGCCGTAGACCCGGCCACTGACCACGCTGCCGGGAAGGGGCTGGGCCATGGCGGGAAGGGCCGTGGCATAGGTGTGGCCCGCGACCTCCGCCGAGCCGCTCAGGTGCAGGCTGAGGCGGCGCTCCTCGAGCAGTTTCTCCTCCTGATCGAAGCCGCTGGCCAGCACGGTGACCAGCACCCGGTCTTCCATGCCCTCGCCCTCCACGGTGCAGGCCTTGATGTCGGGCAGGCCGTTGTAGTGGTCCTGCAGGTAGTTCATGGCGGTCTCGATGGCTGCGGCCTCCATGACCTCCCAGTCGGCGGTGATGGAGACCATGACGTTGGCGGCCGCGCCCGTCTGGGCGCGTTCGAGCAGGGGGCACGCCAGGGCCTTGCGCAGGGCGTCCATGACGGCTTCCTCCCCACGGCCGGCCCCGGTGCCGATGAGGGCCTCGCCGCCGTTCCGGAGGACGGCCTCGACATCCGCGAAGTCGCCGTTGATGATGCCAGGCTTGAGGATCAGATCCGCAATTCCGCGCACGCCCTGGATGAGCACGCCGTCCGCCACGCGGAAGGCCTCCTTCATGGTCACGCGGGCATCACAGACGTTCTTCAGGCGCTCATTACTGACCACGATGACGGTGTCCGCCGTGTCGCGCAGGTTGTTCAGGCCGGCCAGGGCCAGATCACCCTTCTTGCGCCCCTCCCAGGCGAAGGGCGTCAGCACCACGGCCACCGTGAGTGCGCCCAGCTCGCGGGCGTAGCTGGCGAGGACCGGTGCCGCGCCCGTGCCGGTCCCGCCGCCCATGCCCGCGGTGATGAAGATCATGTCGGCGCCCTGGAGCGCCGCCAGCACTTCCTCGCGACTCTCTTCCGCGGCCACGGCGCCCCGCTCCGCGCTGCCGCCCGCACCCAGGCCCCGGCTGCTCTGGGGCCCCAGCGGGAGTTTGATGTGAGCCTTGCTATCAGCGAGGCTCTGCTGGTCGGTGTTCATGGCGATGAACTGGACGCCGGTGACGCCGCTGTCGATCATGCGGTTGATGGCATTGCAGCCGGCGCCGCCCACGCCCAGCACCTTGATGTTGGCGCCGGGAAGGCCATGGGGACAGGGAAGGAAGGGGGTCTCGGACATCAGGACTCCGAAGGGAACAGCACTAGAACAACTTCTTGAATCGGCCGAGGAAACCATCGCCCCGGTCCTGCTTGCCGCGAGTCTCACCCAGGTCCCGGGCCAGGGCCTTGACGGCACCCAGCGCATTCACGAAGTAAGGATTACCCGTGGCCTGGGGCAATCCGCCCACGCCCAGTATGCGGCCCAGCACGACGCGCGGACGGCCGAGAATGGTCTGGGCCAGGATGGGCAGATGGGTGAGCAGGGCGCCACCGCCTACCAAATGTACACCCCCGTGGATCTCGTGCATGAGGCCGGTGCGCCCCATCTCGGCCAGCACCAGGTTCAGCAGCTCCGCGGCGCGGGCCTGCAGCACTTCGGCGATCTCCCGGCGGGGCACGGTGCGGCCCTCTTCCTCGAGCTCGACGGCTTCCTCCGGGGGCACCTGGGAGTGCAGCACGGTGCCGAAGCGGATCTTGATGCGCTCGGAGGCCGCGATGCCCCCCAGATGCTTGGTGATTTCCAGGTCCCGGGTGAAGTGGGCGCCGCCAATGGGGATCACCGCGGAGTGGAAGAGGGTGCCGTGTAGGAAGATGCCCAAGTGGGTGAGGTGCTCGCCGATGTCCACCACCACCGCGCCGTTCTGCCGATCCTCGCGGCTCAGCACGGCCTCGGCACTGGCCAGGGGCGAGTACATCAACTCAGCGCCGTGGAGGCCCGCATTTTTCAGCGCCAGCTGGATGTTCATGATCACGGGGCTCGGCGCCACGATGATGCGGACCTCGGCCTCCAGGGTCTCGCCGAACATGTTTACTGGGTTGCGGATGTCGCGTTGGCCCTTGATGTGGAACATCTGCGGGATGCGGTGGAGGACCAGTTCTTCCTTGGCCAGCTTGCAGCCGTTGGTGGCCTGCTCCAGCACCCGATCCCGATCGGCGGCGGTGATGATCTTGTCGCCGCTGGAGATGGTGATGGAATCCCGCAGGTTCTCGCCTTTGAACTGGATGCCGTCCACGGCCACGCGGATGCCATCCACCTTGGCCTGGCCGGCGGTGTTCATGGCCTCTTCCACGGCCCGCACGATGGCGCGGGTGCTGAGTTCCATATCCGTGATCTGGCCCTGCGTGATGCCACCCTGGGACGAGGATTGGCCCGTCCCGGTCACATTGAGCGTCCCGTCTTCCTCCTGGACGGCGACCACCGCCACCACTTTGCTTGCACCAAGGTCGAGCCCAAGAAGTACGGCACGCTGCGGCATGAATGTCCTTTTCCTTGCTCTAGGTTTATACCAGTTCCGCCCGCAAAATCGAGGATTCGTGGCCGGAAAAAACGCAGGCCGCTTTCCCTGCAGGTCAGCGCGGGGACTTTACCGGGGCGGGGGCATCCTCGGGTTCACCCACGGCTACCTCATCGTCCCAACGGAGGTCGATGTACCGCAGTCGGGCCAGATCCGGCCGCTGCGACAGGCGGTCCACGAAGAGTCCCTGAAAATTGGGCACGTTTTTCGTGACATCCTGCTTGGAAAGGTAGATGGGGGCGGGAAGTCCCTCGATGTAGGCCACCGGCCCCTTGGAGCTATCGCGAAGCTCGGTGATCCGTTCATAAAAACCCTGCTGTTTTTCGCGGAGCGTGCGTGCAGTACTCACTAGGCGGGCCAGGCCATGATCCGTCTGGCTGGCGGGATCCACCACGATGGGAATGGGATTTAGGTTGGACTGGTTCACCCGATCGAGCAGCACGCCGTCGTCCGACACCAGGAACACACCATTGGCGCGCACCAACCAGAGCACGGGTCGCCGCTCCTCGATGGCCAGGCTGAGGCGGTCCGGGGGATCCTTGCGAATCTGCAGGCCGCGCACCCAGCGCTTGGCCTCGATGCGGGTTCGGAGCTCCTCCGCATCCACCCAGAAGAGGGGTTTCCCCAGCACCAGCCCCTCGGCCAGCTTCTGGATCTCCGCTTGGCGCTCGCCCCGGCAGCCGCTGACGTTGACCTGCTCGATGATGAGTTTCTGGAGGCCCAGGTAACGCGTGCCCAGTTCCATCAACCCCCAGCCCGCAAAACCGATCACCGCCAGCGTGATTCCCGCCCTGGCCCAGGGGAGCCAGATGCGCTTGGGGCGGGTGCGGGGGAGCATGGACATACCCTTCAGTCTACAGCCCGGAGTCTGGAGTCTGGAGGTACGGATTCCTAAGGCGCCGACCCACCTGAACGGCCCAAAGATAATTACTGGCGCGGCCTGTGGGGACGCCCAGAGAGCAATACCTCCAGACTCCGGTCTTAACCGCGCCAGACCTCGACTTCAGGCTCCAGATCCACGCCCTGGACTTCCAACACCCGGCTGCGGACCTGGTCCATCAGCTCGGCGAATTCTCCGGCGGTGGCGTGACCGTGGTTCACCAGGAAGTTGGCATGCTCGCGGCTCACCTCGGCGTCGCCCACGCGCAGGCCCTTGAGCCCCGCCTGGTCGATGAGGCGGCCAGCACTCTGGCCCGGCGGGTTCTTGAAGATGCAGCCGGCATTGCGCTTGGACAGGGGCTGGCTGGTACCCCGCTTCTCCCGGTAATCATCCACCTGCTTGCGGATCGTCGTGGGATCCCCTTCCGCGAGCTGCGCCGTGGCCGACAGTACCACCCGGCCCCCCGTGAGGAAGCTCCAGCGGTAGCGGAATTCGCCCGGTTCCGGCGCCTTGTCCACCAGCTCGCCTTCAGGCGTGAGGAAGCGGTAGCGGGCCAGGACATCCACCCACTCGCGACCGTAGGCCCCAGCGTTCATGCGGAGGGCGCCGCCCAGGGAACCGGGGATGCCGCTGGCGAACTCCAGCCCCGAGAGCCCTTCCTTGGCAGCGGCTTCGGCCAGGGCGATGTGGCCGTGGCTGGCGGGGGCGGTCAGGCGGGTGCCCTCGCGATGCACCGTCTTGGGCAAGGCCAGGCGCAGCACTGGCGTGTCGACGTCCCCCAGCACCACCAGGTTGGAGCCACCCCCCAGCACCCGCCAGGGCAGACCCTCCCGGGCGCAGGCGCGCACGAAGGCCTGGGCCTCGGCTTCAGTGGTGGGCTCGAAGAGCCAGCGACAGAGCCCGCCCACGCCTAGGGTCGTCAGCCGCGCAAAGGGCACGTCCCGGCGGTGCGGAACCTTCAGCAGATCATCAGGGAGGGGAAGCGTCATCCCTGCAAGTATGCCCTGGCGGGAAGGGCGCGACCTACCGGGTGGTGCCTTCACCGGGGACCTTGGCAGGCTTGTTCGCTTTCTGAACCAAGCGGTAATCGCCGTGTCGAGAACCAGGCTCAAGGCTCCAGCCGGGGGCTAGATCCAGGGTCCATCCAGCGCCTTTGATGGCTGGTCCGACGGTGGTGGTTGGGGCGCTTACGCGTAGATCGCCTAGGGCCAACAGCGCCCCATCCGAGGCTTCGATAATTCCCCACGGTCCGCTGGCCCGGATCCAGGGATAGACGGTCCCGAGTTTTTCTAACGGAACGAGGTTGTTCGGATTGAAGGAATAGTTGAAATCACCCGTGCGTGGAAGGACCAGGACGAAGCCCTCCACCAGTTTGGACCGGAAGCTCGCCACCTTGGCCGCCCTCATGCTTTCCCGGCGGGTCTCATCTTGGGTCAGCGCCCCGATGCCATAACCTACGGCCCTTGCCTGGACTTCGCTGTTGCTTCTGGGGGCTCCGATGATCCGAAGCGCCCGCTGGAGGGTTTCTCCGAGATCCCGCCGATCTTTCAGTTGGGTCCGCCAGCCCGGGGCCGAGGCGTCGAGCAGGAGGCCATAGGCAGGGCCGGAGGCATAGGCAAAGGATCTGACATAGGTGGGTTTCCGGGCGCCTTGATCCAGACCGACCAGGGCATCGGTGACAGCTTGGGCTTCGGATCTCGCACTCAAGCGGATCCCCGTGTACTCCGCCAATCCTTCGTTCCATTCCAAGGCGCGTTCGGCGTCCGCAGACTCCGGGAAAAGGGATCTTCGATAACCCCTGAATATCAGTGCGTCCTGAATGGCGCGGCGTTGTGGCGTTCCGCGGGTTAGGAGCGCCGCTCCCAGGGCCCGCCACTCCAACTGGAGCCAGATTCGCCCATCCTTCGAATCCAAGTGCCCGCAGGGTTGATCCTGAACATCAACGCCGAGGCTTGTTTGAATCCGGTGGAAACACTCATGCATGATCAACTTTTGGCGTGAGTGGCTGTCCTCCGGGAGGGGCCACATCACCATGGTCCAATGCACGCCGGACCATTCGATGGCCGTGTTCGCAACGGGGATCGCATCGGGCAGGTGCCCGCCATACACCGATCCAATCTTATGGAGGGCGCGCATCGAATCCGATTGGTTTGCGATCAGGGATCGGGTCCTCCCGTCCACAAACAGCATCGGGCCATAAACAGGCGTCCCCCAAAGCCTCCCCCCATCTCGCACACTCAGCGTCTGGGCTTCCTGGAACAATTCGGCCGCCAGGGCGTGGTCCAGGGGAGATGGCGCCTCTGCGGCGGCCATGGCCACAGAGCCTGCGGCGATCCCCAGAAAAAGAAGCCTTGAGTGCATAGGTGCTCCGATAGGTAGGACGACGGAAATGGCGATCGGGCTCGAACCGCAGGGTCGTTTGCTCACTTATCGTGTATTTTGACCTGTTCCAGCGCCAGTAGCCGCGCCTTGCGTTCCGACGACCCGAAGGTGCTCCAGCCGCCGGGACCGGTCCCGGCCACCACGCGATGGCAGGGCACCAGGATGAGGATGGGATTCGCCTTCACGCCCTGTCCCACGGCCCGGGCCGCGCCGGGGCGGCCGGCCAGCAGGGCCACGTCGCCGTAACTGAGGGTCTGTCCCGGCGCCGTGGCCCGCAGCACCTCGGCCACCCGGCGTTGGAAGGCCGTGAGGTCCGAGAGGTCCAGGGGGATGTCCCGCAGCTCCTGGGGGTGCCCGGCGAGGTGGGCCATGAGCCGCCGCACGGCCTCCAGAACCCAGGTTGGGGCGTCGACCGCCTCCTCGCGCTCCAGGCCATCCACAAACCGCAGCCCGCAGATGCCCTCGGCCGTCCAGGCCAGCCGGAGGCGGCCCAGGGCCGTGGCGAAAGACAGGGCGCGGGTCATGACGCCCCGGTGGTGGCGGCCTCTTTCGGCGGAAGGAAGCTCATGGCCCGTTCGGCCAGGGCGGTGATGGTGAGGGAGGGGTTCACGCCGGGGTTGGCCGAGATGGCCGAGCCGTCGATGACGTAGAGGCCTTCGTAGCCGAACAGCCGGTGGCGGTGATCGATGGCGCCGGTTTCGGCGGAGTCGCCCATGGGCGCACCGCCCAGGATGTGGGCCGTGGTGGGGATCCCGAGGAGCGATTCGGTGAGCAAGCTCGAGGGATAGCCGTCGAGGTGGCGGGCCACGCGCTGGGCCAGGTCCGTGGCCTCGGGCGCCCAGGCCTTGGCCGGGGGGCCATCGCCCGTGGTGGTCCCAGCTCCCCGGAAGAACAGGGTGCGGAAGCCCCGGCCCAGACGCATGCGGATGTGGCCATCCACGGTGCGCATGTACAGCAGGATCATGGTGTACTTCGCCCAGTCAGGCACCAGATAGGCTCGCAAGGTTCGGATGGGGTGCCTGACAGCGAAACCCAAGGCACTGGCAAACCGCTGGAACAGGGTATCCCCGGGGGCCAGCGGCAGCATCAGCGTCCGAAAGACTCCTGCCCCGGCCGGATATCTCACGGGCTCCAGGTGGCTGTGTTCATCCGTGTGGAGGATGGAGCCGATGGCGATGCCCTGGGAGAGATCCTTGTCGCGCCGCTGGGTGACGACGCCGATGAGCACTTCGGAATTGGTGCGGACGAAATCGCCCACGCGTTCGGACAGCCTGGGCAACCCCTCCGGTCGCTCCTTGAGCCGCAGCAACAGGGGCACGGTGCCCAGCACGCCCCCGGCGAAGATGACGTTCGCGGCCTGGTAGGTGCGCTTGGCATTGAGGGCCGGAAGGGCCCAGGTGCCCTGGCGCGCCTCCAGTTCGTAGCCGCCCTCCGGCAAGGGTCGCACCCAGGTCACCTCGGTATCGGCCTCGATGGCGAGCCCGCGTTTTTCCGCCAGGTACAGGTAGTTCTTGTCCAGGGTGTTCTTCGCGCCGTGGTTGCAGCCCAGCATGCAGCCGCCACAGAGGGTGCAGCCGGTCCGCTCCGGCCCCTCCCCGCCGAAAAAGGGATCGGGCACCGTTTCGCCGGTCTTCCCGAAATAGACGGCCACATCGGTCGGCTCGAAGGTGTCCTCGCGGCCGAGCTCCCGGCCCACCTCGCGCAGCACCTCGTCGGGGTAGGTGAGGCTCGGGTTCCGGGTGGCGCCCAGCATCCGCAGGGCGGTCTGGTAGGGCCCGGCCAGTTCAGTCTTCCAGTCGGCCAGGTGGCTCCAGGAAGGCGCGACAAAGAAAGGATCCTTGGGGATGGGCAGGGTGTTGGCGTAGACCAGGGAACCCCCGCCCACACCCACGCCCGAGAGGGCCGTCACGTGGCCCAGGAAGGTCATCTTGAAGAGGCCCCGGCAGCCCACCTGAGGCGCCCAGAAGAAGCGTTTTAGGTTCCAGTTGGTCTTGGGAAAATCCCCGGTCCGCAGGCGCCGCCCCTTCTCCAGCACCAGCACCCGATAGCCCTTTTCCGTGAGCCGCAAGGCGCTGACACTGCCGCCGAAGCCGGACCCTACGATGATGTAGTCCCAGGTCATGGCGCGCTCCGTGCTGTCTTGGGTGAAGGTGGAAGCCTACCACCCGGTCAGAAGGGATTCCATCTAGGCTAGTGCCATGCGCTGGCTTGCCATTGACCACGGTACCAAGAAGATCGGCCTCGCCTTTTCGGACGAGCTGGAGATCCTGGCCTCGCCCTTCGCGGTGTGGCCCCAGGAACATGAGCGCACCCTGGAGGGCCTGGTACGGCTCTGCAGGGAGGAGGGTGTGCAGGCCCTGGCGGTGGGGCTGCCCCGCCACAAGGACGGTGCCGAAAGCGCCACGGCGCACGCGGCCAGGGCCTTTGGCGAGGCGCTGGCCGAACGCACCGGCCTCCCCCTGCGCCTTGTGAACGAGCACCTCAGCAGTGCCGAAGCCGAGCGCCTCCTGCGGGAGCGAGGCGTGAAGCCCGACAAGCGCAAGGCGATGCTGGACGCCGCCGCCGCCGCGGTGATCCTGGCTGAGCTGCTGGAGGATCGGCGGGCGAAGGGGATTCCCCCGGCCTTGCTGGGTTGATGCCACGGGGTCCAGTGCCGATGTGTCACCATGCGGAAATCCTGATGGAGTCGCGATGAGACAGTTCCAAATCGGCCTGGCCCTGGCTGTTGCCTTGGCCCTGTCTCTATCGCTTTCAGCGGACGTGCGCCCCAAGGGGAGCGTCACGCCCGTTGAGGTGGACGAGAACGGCCTCTTGATTGTCAAAGTGCGTCTGGCCTCCAAGAAACCAAGCGTGCCGGACCGGGATTTCCGCTTCATCCTTGATACCGGCGCCACGCTCAACGTGCTGGACGCCTCGGTCTCCCCGGACTTCTTCTGGGAGGAGCCCGAAAAGCCGAAGGGCGCCAGCAGCACCGTGGGTGACGCCACCGGGCAGCGCGTGGCCACTCGCATTATCAATCTGAAGCGCATGGAGCTCGCAGGCATGGTGCGGGAGGACCTCATGGCCTACCGCATGGACCTGAGGGGGACCATGCTGGGGCGGCTCCAGGACGAGCCGGTGGACGGCATCCTCGGCATGAACTTCCTGCGGGGCACGCGCTTCGTGCTGGATCCCATCGCCCGGGAGATCCGTTGGTGGCAGGACGTCCCAGGCTATCGGATCCCGATCGCCTACGGTGAGAACGACCTGCCGATCCTCTTCGTCAAGGTGGCTGGTACGGATGTACCCTGCACGTTGGATACCGGCGACAACGGCGGCATCCAGATGAACGGGGATGCCGACGAAACGGATCACCCGGAGCCCTTTTTCACCTCTGGAGCTTCCGGGGTCGTTGTGCAGGGCAAGACGGTCAAGGTGGACCGTCTCGACGCGGGCGGCAAGGCCTGGAGGAAGGTCAGCCTCGATCTGGTCAAGGAAGGCAAAGGCGGAGCCAGCATCGGCCGGGTGGTCCTCTGGGCGGCTCCCCTGGGCCTGGACTTCATCGACCAGTGGGCTACCTTCACCCTGGATTCCCAGGGTGATCTGCCCTACCGGAAGCCACTCGCCCGCGCACCTCTGGCCTGGGAGCGTCGGGCGAACGGTCAGCGGCTCCTGGCAGAACGCATCAGCCCCGCGAGTCGCTGGGCCAAGGCTGGACTCAAGGAGGGTGACGAAGTGCTGGCAGTCGGCGCCCTGGATGGCAAGGCCCTCACGATCCGTGCTGCCAAGGCCCTCATCGACCGGGGGCAGGCCCTCACCTGGCGTGTGCTCCGTGCGGAACAGGAAGTTCTGTTGACGGTGCCCCCTTCGGAATGAAGGTCAGACCAAGCGAGTGATATCGTCCCGCCCGGGCTTCCGTCTCAGTGCTTTCCATTCTTTCCGAAGGCGGCTTCGAATTGCCGGATGGCGACGGGATCGCCTTCCCGACGGATGGGCTCCTGGAACTCCTGCGGGTGGCTTTCCGCGAACTCGCTGCCCTGGGCGATATTGCTGAAGATGTAGGCGATGAACTCTTCCTGGCGCCGCTGGATGTAGCTGCGGAAAGGATGGGTCAGGAAGCCCAGGAGGGAGCTGTCCAGGGCGGTCCAGGTCTGGAGGTGGCCTTCCAGTCCGCGGGGTCCTTCCCAGTAACGGTAGGCGGTGACCATTTTCGCGCCCACGGCAAAGGGGTTGTTCATGCGCCCCTTCTCCACCCGGCCATCGGCGATGTAGATGCGGTAGCCAGGCTTCTTGTAAATCAGGGTCATGGTGCCGTGCAGCCCCTTCAGGTCGTCGACGGTAAAGGCCCTTTCGGGCAGTTCGAAGGTGTAGAAACGAGGCACGAATTGGCAGATGCGCCACATGGCCGCGCTGAGGCGGGGGCGGTCATAGAGCTTCTCCACGGTGGCCAGGTGCACCTGCTTGGGGGGCGTCTGGATCTGGAAGGTGAAGTCCAGGCGATCGAGGATGTCCTGCACGGCAGCTCGGTGCTGGGGTGCCAGGGCATCCATGGGCAGCGGCGGTTGGGCGGACAGTCCTGGCACCAACGCCAGGACACAAAAGGCAAGTCGAGGAACCAAGCCACGCATGGGCCTAGATTATGCCACCCGCGCTGGGAAAGAGGGGGTTTGGGACCTAAATATCCACCCTTGGACCGCGCGGACCATCCCAACTTTCAGACGCACCCCAATCGCACGGTTCGCATGCAGCGCTCGGCGAGGCCGGGGTTGTGGGTGACGAGCAGGGTGGTGGGGCGCAGTTCGGCGTGCAGGCCCAGCAGGAAGCCGAACACTTCCTCCGCGGTGGCGGGATCGAGGTTGCCGGTGGGCTCGTCCAGGAGCCAGAGGGTGGGCTTGCGCACCAGGGCCCGGACCAGACCGACGCGGGCGGCCTCGCCGCCGGACAGCTGGCCGGGCAGGCGCTCCCCGAGATCCCCCAGACCCACGGTGGACAGCAGCTGTCCGATCCAGACTTCGGCCTCGGGTGTCACCTCCCCATCGATGAGGAGGGGCATGCGCAGGTTCTCCCGCACAGTGAACTCGGGCAGCAGGTGGGGCTGCTGAAAGGCCAGGCCCACGCGCCGCCGCCGGTAGAGGGCGCGGGCCTCGGCGCCGTCGGGAACGGGCTCCCCGCCGACCGCGATGATGCCGCTCTCCCAGTGGTCCAGGCCCGCCACGCAGTTCAGGAGGGTGGTCTTCCCCACGCCCGATACCCCCACGATGGCGCAGAGGCTGCCGGCCTCCACCTCGATGGAGAAGCCGTCGAAGACCGGATGGGCGTTGCCCGGGTAGGTCTTGTGCAGGCCGGTGATGGACAAGGGATGGCCAATCATTCCGACCTCAGGGCATCGACGGGATCCAGTGAGGCGGCCTTCTTCGCGGGGTACCGCGCGGCCAGCCAGGACACCAGCAGGGGGAAGATCCCCACCAGCAGGATGTCCGCCAGCTTGAGCCGGAACGGCATGTAGGTGATGAAGTCGTAGACGGCCGCAGGCAGTTTCAGCAGGCGGAAGTGGTCGAGGATGAGGCAGAGGGGCACGCTGGTGCCCAGGCCCCAGGCTGTGCCCACGGCGCCGATGCGCAGGCCCTGCAGCTCGAAGAGCCGCTGGATCTGTCTCGGCGTAGCGCCCAGGGCCAGCAGGACACCCAGGTCCCGGCGCTTCTCGGTCACCAGCAGCACCAGGGAGGCCACGATGTTGAAGGCCGCCACTAGGACGATGAGGCTCAGGATGGCGGCGAAGGCCCACTTCTCCACGGTGAGGGCGGCGAACAGGGCCCGGTTGGACTCCCGCAAGTCGGTGGCCTGGTAGGCGGGGCCCAGGGCCTCCAGCACCCGGGGCTTCACCTCGGCGATGGCCTCGATGCTCTTGGCGCGCACCTCGATCATCTCGGCCCGGCCCTCGGACCGGGCCATTCGCATGGCGTCGGCCAGATGGATGAAGGCCCAGGCCTTGTCGTACTCGGAGCTGTGGGAATGGAAGGTGCCCGCCACGCGGAAGGCGGCCACTTTGGGCTGCTGGCCACCGAGGCCCAGTTCCAGCCGGAAGACGGCCAGGGCCACGGTATCGCCCACCTTGAGGCTGAGGCGCTGCGCCAGTTCCTGGCCCAGGACGATGTCGCCCTCCTTCAACTGCTCGATGGGCATGGGCTGCATGGAATCGAAGATGCTCGAGGTGCCGTGCGCCGTGCCAGGATCCACGGCCTTCACAACCACGGTCTCCGGGGGCATCTCGCTGTCGGGGCGGCGGAGCAGGCCCTTCTCCAGGCGGATGGGCGAGGCCGCCTGTACGCCGGGCACGGCGCGGATGGCCTTCACGGCGCCTTCGGTATCTGGGATGTCCCCGGCCAGGTGGAACACGGTGAAGTGAGCCGTGGCGCTGAAGAGGGTGGCCTGGATCTCCTCACGGAAGCCGTTCATCACCGCCAGGGTCACCACCATGGCGAAGACGCCCAGGGCTGTGCCGCCTCGGGCAAACCGCACCATGACCCGGACGAAGGCCCCCGTGCGGTGGGTCTTCAGGTAGCGATCGGCGATGGTGCGTTCGAACAAGGGCATGGCTAAAGGTTAGCCGATGCCCAGGTGCTCCTCGAGCATGCGGCTGAAATCCGAATCCAGCTCATAGGGCTTCACGAGGATCTGGGCCACGCCGGCCTCCTGGGCGCCCAGCACCAATTCGGCATCCACGGAATCAGCGGCCAGGATCACCGGGAGCATCTCATCCTCGAGGTGGTGGCGCAGGAGTGAGGCCAGGGCCAGCCCCTGGAGTTCCACCACACCGACATCCACGAAGACCAGCTGGGCCTGATCCAACTGGTCCAGCAGCTCCGTGAGCGTGGCCGCGGCCACAATCTGGCCGTAACCATCCCCCGCCAGAAACGCAGCCAGGGCGTCGCGGCCCGGTCCCTCAGGCATGGCCAACAGGATCGTGCGGGTGCGCTTCTTCATGCGGAGCAGGGCGGTGCCGCGGCCAGGGGACTCCACCGCGGCAAGAGCTTCAGGCGCCGGGGATGTAGGCTCTGGCTCCGGCTCAGACAGGGGCACCGGGGCTAGCGCGGGGACCGGGGCGGGCTCAGGTTCTTTCTTGAGGGCGGGCGGGGGCGGCGCCAGTTCGAGGGCGGGATCAGGCGGTGGAGGTTCGATCTCTTTAGGCCTTCGGGCCTTGGGGGGGACGCTGCTGGGGATACCGCTGGTGCGGCTGGACACCAGGGCTTTCACCGATCCCAGCAGAAACTCCTTGCCGGCTTCGAAGGCAATTCCCACCAACAGGCCACTGCCATCGGACGCCACATGGGCCACGGTGCCTCCGAGCTCGATCAGGGGGCATTTGGGCAGCTTGCTGAGCTTCATGAGCATGAAGGGCTCACCCACCGAGACCAGGTTCGGGCCCATATGCATGGGCCCTTGGGTCTTCACGTTCATGGCCCGCCCCACCTTCATGCAGAGCCCGGTTTCTGAAATATTCTCGATGCTGCCGGTGAGGCCGATGCCCTCAAACAGCCCGGTGAGGGCGATGATGGTGGCCCCCTCCCGCTGATTGATGCGCATGCGGGGCCGCTTCCTCCGCTCCGCCAGCTCGATGCTGGGGGGGAGTGCCAGCACGAGGGTGCCGGGCTTGATCTCCAGGGCCCGGCCCTTGGCCTCCAGCCGGAGGCCATCGAGGTAGAAGAGGATCCCGACCCCATCGCCCTTGCCCGCCATGACCGGTCCCTGGACCGAAAGGGTGACCCGTTCCTCGGTGACGGCGACCAGGGAGGCCGGGACCTCGCGCCCCTTGGGGTCGACGGCCAGCACCGTGGCCCGCACCCGCTGGGCGTCCTCCAGGTAGGCCAGGACCAGTTCGGATCCCTCCGACGGCTTGGCTTTTTTCCCACTGAACATGGCCATGAAGTCTCGGCTCCTACTTCTTCCCATCGTCCCACGGGCCGGGGGCTTGATTATTACCCGCAGGGCGGGCAGTTTGGGCATATGGATGAATCGCCCCTCCGCTGCCTGCTCATTGCCCGCCAAGGGCAGGAAGACCGGGAGGATCTCATCCAGGACCACCTGCTGGAACTGGCTGAACTGGCCCGTAGCTGCGGTTTTGAGGTGCAGGCTCGGCGGGCCCTGAAGCGGTCCCAGATCGCCAACAAGACCTTCTACGGTTCCGGCCAGTTGGAGGCCCTGGCCGCCGAGGCCACCCAGCAGGGGGTTCGCTACCTCATCTGCGACGATGATCTGAGGGGCGGCCAGGTGAACGCCATCGAGAAGCTTACGGGGCTCATCTGCCTGGATCGCACGGGGCTGATCCTCAGCATCTTCGAACAGCGCGCCCAGACCCGGGAAGCCAAGGCCCAGGTGGAACTGGCCCGTTGCGAGTACGAACTGCCCCGGCTCAAGGGGGCCTGGACCCACCTGGAGCGGCAGGGCGGCGGGGTGGGATTGCGCGGGGGCCCCGGCGAGACCCAGATCGAGGTAGATCGCCGCATGACCCGGGCCCGCATCAGCCAGCTGAAGCGGGAGCTCACCCACCTCGAACAGGTGCGCCAGACCCAGCGTCAGGGCCGCCCCAAGGGGCTACCCCGGGTGGCTCTGGTGGGCTACACCAATGCCGGGAAGACCAGCCTCCTGAAGGCCCTCACCGGCGAAGGCGAACCCCGCGACCTGCTCTTCGCCACCCTGGACACCACCACCCGCAAGGCCTGGCTGGGCCAGGACTTCGATCCCGAGACCGGCGAGGGCAGCTTGGAGCCCAAGCAGTGCCTGGTGGCGGACACGGTGGGCTTCATCCGCAAGCTGCCCCACCAACTGGTGGCGGCCTTCCGCAGCACCCTGGGCGAGGTCCGTACCGCGGACGCTCTCCTGGTGGTGGCCGATGCGGCCCACCCGGACCTGGAAGAGCACCTCAAGATCGTGGGGGCCACCCTGCGGGAGATCGGCTGCGAGGCGGAAGGCATCGAGGCCCAGCCGCGACTCTTGGTGCTGAACCAGGTGGACCGCCTGCATCGGCCCCAGAAACTGGACATGAAGAAGCGCCACCCCGGCGCCGTGCAGGCCTGCGCCATCCAGGGCACCGGCGTGGACGAGATCCGGCTCTGGCTGCGGGAGCTGATCCCAGGACCCCCAAGACCTCGGGCCTTGGAACCCTGGGAGCTGCCGGAAGCTAGTTCGTCTGCTCCCGTTCCAGCCCCTTCCGGGGCAGTACACTGACCGTCGCCGCCAACCCGAGGGCCAGCAGGAGGCGGAGGAAGAACAGGTTGCGGCTCAGGCCGTGGGCCTTGTTGTAGGCCACGCGATCCACGTGGTCCGGGGCCAGGCTTTCCACGGGGGCGTTGATCCGGGCCCGGATGGCCTGGATTTTGGGTGTCACCACGAAGGTGCTGGCCAGGCACATGAGTAGCGCCACCAGCCAGGCGGAGCTCCAGAGGCGGAGGGGCCCGATGAGGTCCTCCTTCACCTCGGCGACCCAGCGGGCTCCCCAGCTCAGACCCGCCAGGCCAAAGGCGATCCAGGCCGCCCCGTCCAGCCGCCCGACGATCAAGCCGGCCACGCGGCCCGCCAGATCCCGGCTGGGCAGTTCCCGGAAGAGGAGCGGTGCCATGAGGAGGCCGAAACCCAGGGCCGCCCCGGCCCAGAGGAGCAGGGCAGCCACAGTGATTTGGTCGGTCCGGCGGAGGGTCTTTGCATTCATGGGACCCAGTGTAGCCCGGCCTCGGCACCGGGCTGGCAGGGCTCAGGGATCGCGCCCAGGTCGGTGCAGGTACGGGTGCTTCGCTGCAGAGCCTGTCCCAAACCCCCGCGTGCCGCGACGATGCCAGGCGGGATGCTCATCAAGGAAGGGCCCGCAGGGCGATGTGGTTCATCGTTCAAGGGCGCTGACGCCGAGGAGCGCCCGCCTGGCATCGTCCCTCCCGCCTCACGCACGGTGCCCCGCACCGTGCTCCCACTCGCCTCCGGCTCGCGGAGTCGGGAACC
>JANYAS010000012.1 GCA_025361205.1 Holophagaceae bacterium | reverse complement strand
CCCGGGACCTGGCCCTGAAGGCTTCCAGGAATGCCGTGGCCTGCCTGGCGACGGTTCAGGGCGATGCCGCCACCGGCGAGCTGTTGCGGGAGATTCCAGAGGCACTGCTGTCACGGAGCATGTGATGGCAGGTCGGCCTTGCCGTCAGGCATCGGGTGGCGGCACCCTCGCGCAAGGGTTCAAACCTAGGTCGGGGCAGGCGGGTGGGGTGTCCGCACCGGGCTACCCTTCGGCTTCGCCCAGGCGCAAATCGAAGGGGATCCCCGCCCGCTTGCAGGTGGCGATGAAACTCTCCTTGTCGGGGCATTTGAGGTAGGCCTCCATGGCCTCGACCTTCTTGTCCTTGATGAGGTCGACGAGGGTGTCATTCATGAGTCGCTGCCCATAGCTGCGACCAGTTTGCATGGCGCTGGGGATCTGGAAATTCTTGCCTTCGCGAATAAGGTTGGCGATGGCGGGGGTGATGAAGAGGGTTTCCAGGGCGGCCATGCGGCCCCCTCCGATGCGCTTGAGTAAGGTCTGGCTGACCACGCATTTCAGGGATTCCGCCAGCATGACCCGGATCTGCTGCTGCCGGTCGCTGGGGAACTGGTCCACGATGCGGTCGATGGTGCCGATGGCGTTGCTGGTGTGCAAAGTGCCGAAGACCAGATGGCCGGTGACTGCGGTCTCCAGGGCGATGGCAATGGTCTCGAGGTCGCGCATCTCACCCACCATCACGATGTCGGGATCCTCTCGCAGGGCCGCCCTCAGGCCGCTCTTGAAGCTGTCGGTGTGGGTGCCGACCTCACGCTGGTTCACCAGGCAACTCTTGCGGGGATGCACGAACTCGATGGGATCCTCGATGGTGAGGATGTGGTCCCGCCGCTTCTGGTTGGCCAGGTCGATGATGGCTGCCAGGGTGGTGGATTTGCCACTGCCGGTGGGGCCCGTGACCAGCACGAGGCCTTTGGCGAGGTTGCACAGGCGCCGGATGGATTCGGGCAGGCCCAGCTTGTCTGGATCGGGGATCTCGTTGGGGATGACACGACAGACCAGGCCAGGACCCACCCGGTCCTCGAAGTAGTTCACGCGGAGGCGGCAACCGCCGGCCTCATAGGGGTATGCGAAGTCGGCATCGTGGTGCTCCTGGAAGCGCTGCCAGGCGGCGGGCGTGGCCAGGGCCTCCATCATTTCGAGCAGAGTGGCTGGATCCAGTGGGCCGAAGCCTTCGAGCTCCTTCATGTCGCCGTCGATGCGCACCAATGGGGGTTCATGGGTGGTGCAGTGCAGGTCGGAGCCCCCTTGCTTGAGTAGGGTCGCGAGCAGGCGTTCAGCCAGAGGGTGGCCATGGGCCTTCCGATGGCGGGGGGCAGGGATGGTGGGCTGGGCCGCCTGCGGAACCTCCAGCTCACCGACTGGGGTCGGCTGGAGTGCGGCAGGGGCAACCCTCGATGCCTTGGTGGATTCGATCGAAATCACAGGACAGGGCGCGGCTGGGGCGGGCGTACGGGTCGGGCCCTGGTGTTCGGCATTGATCTGGGGGATTTCCATGTAACGGCTCAGACGGATCCGAAAGCTCTGCCCGGCTAGGTCATAGTCGAACTCAGCCTGGCCGTCCTGCTGCCAGGCGGCCTTCAACTCGGGGGGCACCACGTCACCCGCGAGCACTTCCACCATCACTGCAGGCAGGGGGTTGGGCAGTAGATCAATGGCCTCGCCGGATTTCAGCTCCAGCCGGGGCTTTCGATCGGCCTTGACCTCCAGGCGGGTGCCGGCTTTCGCGATGATGTAAGAGAGTAGACGATCCAGCTGGGCCATGGCCAAGAGCTCCTAACAACTGAAAGGATGCCACGGGTCACAGCCTTCGGGGTTCGGCCCTGGGCTCCCGAACGGTAGACTGGAAGCCGACCTTTCTTGGAGCGAGTATGAACATTCACGAATATCAAGCCAAGGAGCTGCTTCGGCAGTACAAGGTGGCCACGCCCGATGGTCGAGTCGCTCAGGACGCGGAAGATGCCCGCATGATCACCAAGGAGTACGGCGGGGCCAGCGTGGTGAAGGCCCAGATCCATGCAGGCGGC
>JANYAS010000133.1 GCA_025361205.1 Holophagaceae bacterium | reverse complement strand
CGGGATCGCTGGGCACCCAGACCTCCTCGCCCCGGCTGCGCTTCACGTAGCGGTCCACCCAGCGGTAGGCGGCGGGGCGGATGAGGCTGCTGTGGATCACCAGGGTCTCGAAATCACCCTTCTGCACCCGCTGCTGAAGCTGGCGCGTGGCGGGGCTTTCCACGTAGAAGACGCCGATGCTGTCGCCCCGGGCCAGGAGGGCCTGGGTGGCGGGATCGTTGCGGGAGTGGGTGCCGGGATCCTTAGGCACGGCAGCGCCCAGCACGGCGTAGGCATCGCGGATGACGGCGAGGCTGCGGTTGCCCAGGAGGTCGATCTTCACCAGGCCGTAGTTCTCTACGCCGTCCTTGTCCCAGGTGGTGATGGACACCCCTTCTTTCGCGGGGGCGAGCTGGAAGGCGGCGTGTTCCCACAGGGGGCCGGGCGTGACGATGGTGCCCCCGGGATGCACGGAGAACTGGTGGAAGTGGCCCTTCAGGGCCTTGGCCTGGCGCAGGATGGCGTTCCAGGCGGGGTTCTCCGAGGCACGACCCAGGCCCCCTTCCCAGCCGCGCACGTACCGGGCGAGTTGCTTCAGTTCGTTCTCGGGCCGCCCGTGGGCCTGGGCCACGGCCCGCAGGGCACCCTTGGCCTTGAAGAAGGTGTGGTTGGACACCATGGCTACGCGGTCGCGGCCGTAGCGCTCGAAGACGGCCTGGATGACGCGGTCGCGCTCGTCCCAGGCGAAGTCGATGTCCATGTCCGGCGGATCCTTCCGCTCCTTGGTGAGGAAGCGCTCGAACATCAGGTTGGTGGCCACGGGATCCACGTTGCTGAGGTGCAGCGCGTAGCTCACCAGGGAGGCCGCGCCGCTGCCCCGGCCGCAGATGTTGCTGGGCAGGCCCTCGTGCTTCAGGGCCTGGACGATGTCTTGCACCAGGAGGAAGTAGCGGGCGAAGCCCTTGAACGAGATGAGGTCCAGCTCCTGCTCCATGCGGGCGAGGAGGTCGCCGCGCAGGACCGGAAACCGGGCCTGCACGCCCGCCCACACGCGCTCCCGCAGGAGGGCATCCAAGTCCGCATGCTCCTGGCCCAGGGGCTTCGACACCACCCATTCACCCCAGTGAATGGACCAGCCCGCGATGCGCTCCAGCAGGTTGGCCGTGGCCCGTGCCACGGCGGGTTCACCGAAGGGGAAGCGCGCCTCCCAGTCGGGCCGGGGCACGGCGGCCTCGGCGGGATCCCACAGGGCCTCGGTGCGGATCAGGGTGGCCTGCCCCGCGATGGCCCGCTTGAGCCGGTGCATCTCCAGGCCCTCGGCCGTGCGGAAGCGCAGCACCTGGGGCGCGACCACCTCCAGGCCATCGGCGAGCGCGGCTCGGGCCTCCTGCACCCGGCGGGGATGGCCCAGCAGCGCCGCCTCGAAGCCTTCGCGCAACAGGGCGTCGAGGCCCGCCCGATCTTCCGCCAGCAGCACGCAATCCCGAGGCGGCTCGGGCGCGCCGAGGCCGGGGATCGTGAAGTCCGACTGCGCCTCGTGGGCCTGGGCCGTGAGTAGCCGGTTCAGGGCCGCGTAGCCCGCGTCGGTGCAGGGCAGCGCGCCATAGCCGTGGCCCCGCCAGGTGAAGCGGCTGCCCAGGTGGACGCGGAAGCCCGTCCAGTCGGGATCCGGCGGCAGGCCTTCGAGTTCCCGGACTTTGTGGATCCACTCCAGGGTGTCGCGCAGCTTCGGGTAGCCCGCCAGGCCCCGGTCCCAGCAGACCAGGTCGCGGTAGCCCAGGCTCCGCGCCACCCGCAGCAGCTGCGCCGCCGGGTAGACGCCTTCAC
Organism: Holophagaceae bacterium; assembly: GCA_025361205.1. GTDB lineage: Bacteria > Acidobacteriota > Holophagae > Holophagales > Holophagaceae > Geothrix. Next base: position 2,236 of record JANYAS010000133.1, on the reverse strand, counting down.
CGAGGCTGAAATCGGAAATGCCGAGGGCGAACATGGGGGAACTTTGCGGAGAAGACTCAGGCGCCCCTGCGGTGCACGAGGTATTCGACGGCGGCCACCTGGAGGAGCGCGTTCAGGGAGAGCCCTTCGGCCTTGGCCCGGATCTGGAGCTGCTTCAACAGGGCTTCGGGCAGCCGGATGGCCTTCACCACCGTTGGGGCCGCCCTTTCCCCGGCCTTTGGCCTCCCCCGCTGGAGGCGAAGGGGAGGCCCCAGAGGTTCTTCCCCCCTGAACGCCCGTTCCGCCCAGACGGCATCGGCCTCCTGTCGGACTCTCAGGGCTTCCAGGGGTTCGCCGGGAGCGGAGGCCTTCTCGAACTCGGCCATGGACAGGTGCTGAGGCTTCTTGGGGGTCATGGCGTTCTCCGACGTTTGGGGTTCATCCAGTGCGCGGTAATGATCCGGAAGCCCTCGGGAAAGACTCTGGCGAAGGCCACCTTGAGCGCCCGGTCCTCCACGGTGGCCTCCAGCACCCAGCGATTCAGCCGCGCGACATCCGCGAAGACCGTGGCATCTTCGGCCCGGAAGACCGCTTCCACCTGGGATTCGGACACACCCTCACGGGCGATGTGGGCCGGTTTTCGTCGTCCCAATGAAAGATCATCCCGGCTCCAATAAATGTAGAACAATTAACCTTCCTGTCAACACGGAGCCTCCCGTCCCACCCACCCCGGAAGGACGGCCCTATCGGGGAAGCGGCGGCGGAGGCGGGCGAGGGCGGGTTCGAGGCGGTCGAGGCGCTCGTGCAGGGGATCCTGGAAGAGGCCCCGTTCGCGCCCCAGGCCCCAGGCCAGGCGCAGCTCCACCTCGCGCACCAGGAGGCGCCGGGGGGTGCCCGTCAGGAAGGCCTGCTGGATGCGACGGGCCAGGGCCAGGGGCGGAGCCGTGAGATCCTCCGGCGAGGCGCGCCAGGTGTGGGCCTCGCCGTCCACATCCCACCAGCGCAGGACCAGCTTCCGGGGATGGCGGGGATCAGACCAGAGCCAGTCCAGGCAGCGGGCGGCCAGGGCCACCTCCTCGGGCAGGCGGGGGGGCTGCAGACGCCAGTTGTTGCGGGCGTGGCCGGGGCGCTCGGTGAGCAGGGGCAGCCGGGGCCGGTCCTCGCCCCGGACCCGGGCCCGCAGATCCGGCGCCAGCTTGGGGTTGGCGAGTTCCGCCAGCACGGCCAGGGGCACGGGCTGGAGGTCGCCAAAACTCCGCAGGCCCAGGCGGTGGAAGCGGTCCTGCAGGCGCGGGGCCAGGTCCGGCAGGCGGCGCAGGGGCTGGGGGGCGAGGAAGGGCGCTTCGGCCCCATCCGCCACGCGCTCCAGGTGGTGTTCGGCGTGGGCGGCGAGCTGCGCGGCGGTGGCGCTCAGGGACAGGCCCCCATGGCTGTCCCAGCCGTGCCGCTCGGCCAGTTCCTGGCGGATGCGCTCGGCGGTATCGGCCAGGGGCCCGAAGAGCCGCTGGGTGCCCTGGAGTTCCACCAGGGCCTCACCCAGACGCAAAAGCTGGCCCTGGGGCGTCCAGTGCTGGAGGAGGTCCCCCAGGCTGCCCTGGGCCTCCCACCACACCTGGGGCGCCGGATCCAGCACCCGCAGGCCCGGCGTGGCCCGCAGGGCCTGGTCCATGGGCATGCCCGAGGCCAGCCCCTCGGCCCGGCCCAGGCGGTTCACGAACCAAAGGGTGGGCGTCCGGGGGCTTTCGGGATTCAGAAAGGCCAGGGGCCGGTCCCGCAACGCCCCGTCCCGCCCGCAGGCCAGCTGGAACGGTAGTTCGGGAACCCACATCGCCAGCACCGGAACCTCCTGGGGGATTCCAAGTATAGCGAAAATTAGGCGAAAGACAAGACGTCAGTCCGGAGTCTGGAGACCGGAGGCACAGCCTTCTGGGCGGCCTGCGGCCGCGCCGATGTTGCTTTTGGGCCAGGCCGTCCGGATGGGTCGGCACCAACCTGAAAAAACAAGCGCGGCCCGAGGGCCGTATCAGGAAGCATTACCTCCAGCCTCCAGTCTCCGGACTCCAGAGCCTGTCCCAAAACCCCCGTGCGCCGCGCTGGGAGCGCCGGGGGGTGTCCCGCCAGAAAGGCGAGATGAACATAGTGGGTCTACGCGATTCGAGCCTGACGCCCCCGGGAACGCATGCGTTCCCGGGGATCGTACGTCACCGGGATGCCCCCCCGCCGCCCCAGCCCAAGGGTTCCCGACTCCGCGAGCCGG
>JANYAS010000053.1 GCA_025361205.1 Holophagaceae bacterium | reverse complement strand
CCTCCACGCCTGGCCTAGGCTTCCTGGCCACGGTGGTCGCGGCCCGGGGCGAGCAGTGGCCCGAATTCTGGCGGGCCCTCAAGCCCTCGATCCTCACCATCACCAGCGGCTGGGATGCCGGCTACGGCATGTTCACCCAGGGCGAAGCGCCCCTTGTCATCAGCTACACAACGAGTCCGGCCTATCACGTGGAAAACGACAAGACCGATCGCTACAAGGCCCTCATGTTCCCCGAAGGTCTGGTCATGCAGGTCGAAGGCGCGGGCATCGTGAAGGGTGCCAAGCACGCCGAGCTCGCGAAGGCCTTCATCGAGTTCATGCTCACCCCCACGTTCCAGAACGAGCTGCCGTTGACCCAGTGGATGTACCCGGTCAATCCAAACGTCAAACTGCCCGCCTCTTACAACGCCGCACCCAAGCCGACGAAGGTGCTAAAGGCTAATCCCGCGATTCTGGATAAGGCCCTGGCTCAGTGGGCGGACGTCGCCGCGAAATAGCCCATGCGCAGGAAAGGTGAGTTCGCCGTCGGCGGCAGCAGGGCCTGGAGCCTTGCGATCCGCACGCTGCCCTGGCTGCTGGTGGCCCCTCTCTTCCTGGTCCCCTTTGGCGCCGCGGTGCTGGGGGGACCGTTCGGCTCTGCAAGCGGGAGTGAGGCGCTGTTCTCCGCCGCATCCCTCGAGCGTTTCCTGGCCATCCTTGGCAGCCCCTCCATCCTGGCTTCGCTGCGCTTCAGTCTGCTCCAGGCTTTGGTCAGCACGTCGCTCAGCCTCGCCCTTGGCCTGCCGGGAGCCTGGCTCCTCGCCCGCTACCGTTTCCGGGGACGGCGTCTCTACGCGGCCCTGAGCGGCATTCCTTTCGTGTTCCCGCCGGTGCTCTTTACCCTGGGTTTCGTCCGAGCCTGGGGGCGCAACGGCCTGGTGAATACAGGCTTGATGAGCCTCTTCGGGTTGCCAAAGGCCCCGCTCGATTTCGCCTATTCCTTTTCCGGGGTGGTGATCGCCCACGCCCTGCTCAATTTCCCGCTGGTGGTCGCCCTGGTGGGTGCCGTCTGGAGTCGCGTGCCCCGGACGCCGGAGGACGCGGCCCGCTGCCTGGGTGCTGACGAAGGACGGATCTTCGCCACCATCACCCTGCCCTCCATCCTGCCGGGCATCGCCGCTGCCGCTTCGCTGGTCTTCCTCTACTGCTTCATGAGTTTCGCCATTCCCCTCACCCTGGGCGGGGGGCCCGGCTACGCCACTCTGGAGGTGTCCATCTACGCGGCGGTCAGCGGCGAACAGAATTTCGCCAAGGCCGGAACCATCGCGCTCCTCGAAGGTTGCTGCGCCATCGGCGTGCTCGCCCTCTATTCACTGCTCCAGGCGCGCTCGGTGGCGGCCTCGACCGACGCCCCCGGAGAGCGTTTGCCGCTTTCATCACAGCGACGCTGCCTTCGCCGGGCCGCGGCCCTTTGGCTTGTATCGAGCGGGGCCCTGGCGCTCTCACCGCTACTCGGGTTGCTCGTTTCGTCGTTCACGCGCGTGGGCCGCTGGGGAGGCGCGGCGACCCTCTCCATCGAACCTTACGTCAAGACCTTCACCGACCGAGGCAGTCTGCGCGCCATGGCGGATTCGCTCATGCTGGCTCTCGCGGTGGCCGCGCTGGGTGTAGGCATCGCCGTCCTGCTCCTGATCGGGGAAGGACGAACTGGTAAAACCGGAATCCGGGGTATCTTCTTCGCCCTGCCGGTCGCGCTTTCCTCGGTCATGCTCTCCCTGGGCTATCTCGTCTTGTTCCCCCTCGGGGCCGGAGTAGGCGCCTTGGCCCTTGTGCAGGCGACAGCCGCCTATCCACTCGCCTGGCGGACCCTGTCCGCGGCACGTTCGCGCATCCCCTCGGGCCTGGATGAGGCCGCGATCCTCCTGGGAGCCAGCCGTCCTCGCATCCTGGCCACCCTGGACCTGCCCCTGCTGCGCTCGGCCCTGCTTTCCTCACTGGCCCTCTGCGCCGCCATCAGCCTGGGCGAGATCAACGCGGCCCTCATGCTGAATCCGACCAACTTTCCCCTGCTCGGGCTCCGCGCCTACCGCCTCATGGGGAGCTATCAATACCCATTGGCCTGCGCGCTCGGAGTCATCGTCTGCCTATGGGCCGGTCTGGCCTTCGCCGCCGCCGACCGACTGTCGGAGGAACCGGGATGAGTCGGCCTTATCTTGCAATCGAAGCCATCCAGAAGGACTATCCGGACTTCTCCCTCGATATGAGCCTGAGCTGCGAGAAGGGGGAAATCGTCGAGATCCTGGGTCCTTCGGGCGGAGGCAAGACCACCTTCCTGCGCATCATCGCCGGCCTGATAGCCCCTGACCAGGGCCACATCCTGTTGGAGGGCCGGGATATCACCGGCTTGCCCCCGCGGCAGCGCGGAGTGGGTCTTGTCTTCCAGGATTTCGCTCTGTTTCCGCACTACGATGTCGCAGGCAATGTGGCGTACGGGCTCAAGGCCCGCCATCCCCGCCCCGACCCCCAGGAAATCGCCACCCAGGTCGAAGCCCTGCTCCGGCGTTTCTCCTTGGCCGGGTTTGGCGGGCGGCGCATCGAAGGGCTCTCCGGTGGTGAACGTCAGCGGGTCGCCCTGGCCCGGGCCATGGCCGTCAGTCCCGGGCTCATGCTCTTCGACGAGCCCTTGGGTTCGCTGGATGCCACGTTGCGCAAGGAATTGCGCGGCGAACTGCGGGTGCTTCAGCGGGAGCTGGGCTATACCTCCCTCTCCGTCACCCATGACCAGGAGGATGCGCTGGCGGTGGCCGACCGGGTAGTGGTCATGCGCAATGGGCGCATGGTCCAGACGGGAACGCCCGAGGATATTTATGCCCGCCCGAAGACCGCCTTTGTCGCGTCCTTCTTTGGTGATTCAAACCTGATTCCCGCCCATGAATTGCAGGCGACGGCTGGCGCGGAAGGACTCTTTTTCATCCGTGCCGAGCAGCTGCGGCTTATCGGCCCCGGGGACGGGCCGTCCGACGGAGGCACGGTTCTGGAACTCGTCGTGAACGATTTTGAGTACCGCGGACGGGACTACTTCGTGAAAGGACGGCCAAAGCCAGCAGGCAGACCAGCCCAGCTCGATCGGGCTCCCATCTGTTTCCGGATGGCACAGCGGCCGGGATTGGGCGACGTCGTGCAGGTGGAACTGCCCCAAGCCGCGCTTCTCCCCATTGTGGACGATCGGAACTGAAGCTTCGGGCTGCACTGGGTCTGTCCAAGCCGTTGTTTTTTTATAATTAAATTATATAAGTGGAA